>JBMFIR010000008.1:0-43997 GCA_049976205.1 Sulfolobales archaeon
TGTAACAGTCTCTATTCCTTACACCTATACTGTGTCTACTGTAAAAACAGTTACGATAACAACTTATTCACCACCAGCCACTACACCCCTTGTAACAACACCTACTACTTCTCCATCTCCTACACCACTTACTCCACTTCCAGAAAAGATTGTTATAGGATTATCAGTTCCTCTAACAGGGAGTCAGGGTGAGGTCGGCACCGCGGGTTTCATAGGTATACAAGCTGCTATTAAATGGGTTAATGAGGTATATGGTGGAGTGCATCTCCTTGGCAAAACTATCCCTCTTGAGCTAAAATACTATGACGATGAGAGTTCAAAGGATAAAGTCATATCATATACCGAGAGACTTATTACAGTTGATAAGGTTCACTTCCTCTTAAGTTCATATTCTTCACCACTAGTATTTGCGCAAGCACCAATAGCTGAGAAATACAATATGTTGCTAGTTAATTGGGGAGGTGCTTCAGATCTTATACATATGCAGGGTTATAAAATGGTTGTTATGGTTTGGAGCCCAGCCTCTCAATACATGACCCAGGCTATCGACGCTTTATTGAGTGTTAATAAACAGCCTAAGATAGTGCTTCTATACAAAGATGATGAATTTAATAGGATGGTTGCTGAAGGCGTAAGAAATTACTCTAAGAAACTTGGTGTAGAGATAGTTTATGATAAAGCTTACCCAACAGATATTAAAGACTTTACACCCTATCTGACAGCAATAGCTCCACTGAAAGCAGATGCATTAATTGTAGGATCTCACTTCGCTGATGGTCAGCTACTAACAAAGCAACTATCAGATCAAAACATTAATTTTGCGTTTATAGCAATGAATATTGCTCCATGCTACATGGATTATTATAAAGCCTTCGGGAATCTCACTGATGGAATCATATGCCCATCTCACTGGGAGATTGGAGCAAGTTACACACCTGAGGTTGCGGCTAAACTAGGTCTCGAGTGGTTTGGTCCCTCGGAGGATGAATTCGTTAAGTACTACAGAATGATTGTTGGAGATCCTAATGCTAGACCACCTTATCACGCTGCCTCAGGAGCAGCCGCAGTATTGGTTCTCGTGAAGGCTATTGAGAAAGCTCAGAGCCTGGATCCGATTAAAGTTAGACAAGCATTTAATGATATGAGATTAGCAACATTCTTCGGCGAATTCAAAATAGATCCTGCCACAGGAAACCAGGTAGGTCACAAAATGATTCTGGTTCAGTGGCAGAAAGGGAACCTAGTTGTTGTGTGGCCTCCTGAGGTTGCTAAAGCAAAATTAATGTATCCTATACCCACATGGGATCAGAAGAGAGCCGGATCCTAGTAAACCAGTGTAGTGCTGTAGGTGCTTTGGTTGGATCTAAACAAAATATTTTTTATAATTTACCAAGGTCTTGTTCTAGGATCTATCTACGGTGTTATAGCAATAGGCTTGAGTTTGATCTTTGGTATAACAAGAATCATTAATTTATCTCATGGAGCATTAATTATGTGGGGTGCTTACATAGCATTCACTTTCTTCACATTATATAATTTATCACCGTTGGGAAGTATCTTTATTGCTCTAGTCGTAGGAATAGGTTTAGGTGCAGCAATATTCTATGTAATTTTAAAGAGATTAATTGGGGCACATGAGTTAACAACGCTACTGGCAACTTTTGCGTTATCGATTTTTCTTCAAGAATTAGCTAGATTAAGATACGGACTCGACTACAGAGGCTATAACTTGTATATGGGATCTATAAATATGTTTGGTTATGGAGCATCATTATCAGCTCTCTACGGAGGAATCTTAGCTTTGGTATTAACTACTTTACTAACATTATTTCTATACAAAACAAGATTAGGCGCAGCCATTAGAGCAGTTGCGCAAGATCCTGTGGGAGCGTATGTATGCGGTATAGATGTTAATAAGATCTACGCTATAGGAATAGGTCTAGGCTTAGCTTTTGCTATGGCTGGTGGTGTTATAGCTACTATGTATAGTCCCACGGGCATAAATCCGTACTATGGGGAGCCTTATCTACTAAAATCATTTGTTATTGTGGTCTTAGGTGGGTTAGGATCTGTGATAGGTGCCTATATAGGTGGATTAATATTTGGGTTAGCAGAAACCACATTATTTCCTATATACGATTATCTTAATTTCCACAGTCCATCCTCAATGGCTTTATTCACAGAGTTCGTTATATTGCTCTTACTACTACTACTCAGACCACAGGGATTATTTAAGAGGTGATTTAATTGGGTCTAAGAGAGGTATTAATTAAGCATTTAACACTAATCATTCTTATAGTGATCTACGTGATCCTATGGCTTCTAAGAGAGGTCTTCCCAGAATATTCACAGCTAATAATAACATTACTATATTACATAACTATTGCACAGGCATACAATATATTCCTCGGGATGACAGGATATGTTGATTTTGGATATGTATCATACTTCGGCTTAGGATTATACGGAATGGCTGTGGCAATTACTCTATCGTCTAGCTCAAATATGTCTGAGCACATAGCTATCTTACTAGGGATCTTACTTGCATTAACACTAGCGAATACCGTGGCAGGAGTTGTCGGAGCCATAGCACTTAGATTGAGAGGAGCTTACTTCGCGATAGCAACAATAGGACTTAGTCAAGCACTGAGATACCTTATTGAGGGAGCCAAGATCTGGGGCGGTGCCGAAGGGGTGATAATAGCAAGTGATCTTCGTAAAATATTTGGTGAAGAGAGATTCTCTTATGCAACAATAACTCTACCTGATACAGGAATATTTATTCTAACAGTAATATCAGGCTTAGTTATGTATGTAGTTAGAAATAGTAGATTAGGCTATGGTTTACTAGCTATTAGAGAAGATGAGGATGTTGCAAGAGTAATGGGTATTAGTACAACACTATACAAGTTTATCGCTTTCTTAATATCAGCTTCATTAACTAGTTTAGTTGGCTCAATGTGGGCTCTTAAAATAACAGCTATTTACCCACCTGAGTCATTTAATATTGCTTTCTCAGTAGAGTTCATAGTCATTGTTATGTTAGGTGGGGCAGGAACGGTGCTTGGTCCATTATTAGGTGGCTCACTCTACGCATTATCAAAATACTATCTCGGCACAATACTACCTGGTCTTCAATTAACAATATTCTCAGTGCTTCTACTAATAATAGTTCTAGTATTTAGACAAGGCATAGTTGGAGAATTAAGATCTCTGCTGTATAAATACTCATTTATTAGGGAGGTGATTAGATGATGAATTCGTCTAAACCTATACTACGTGTACAAGATGTCACTAAGAGATTCGGTGGATTAGTTGCGTTGAGAAAAGTTTCATTAGATATATTCGGTGGCGAGAAAGTAGCTATTATAGGACCAAACGGATCTGGTAAAACAACTTTATTTAACGTGATCAATGGAGTGTATATTCCTGATGAAGGAAGAATATTTTATGAAGATAATGATATAACTCATAAACCTCCGAATGAGAGAGCTCGTATGGGTATAGCTCGAGCATTTCAGATACCTAGACCATTCCCAGGTGCGACTGTTAGAGAGAATGTTGCTATAGGTGCTTTATTCGGTAGATTTGGTCATAAGATTAGTCTTGAGGAAGCTCTTAGAATAGCTGATGAGAAACTGAAGCTTGTGGGTCTCTATGATAAAAGAGATGAGCTGGCTGCAAAATTAACAGGTCCTGAGAGAAAAATGCTTGAATTCGCCAGAGCATTAGCTATGTCTCCAAAACTACTTCTCCTAGATGAGATCATGGCTGGTATGCCACCTGGGAAAGTTGATCAAATTGTGGATCTTATTAAAGAAATATCGGAGAAAGAGGGTATTGCTGTGGCTGTAATGGTTGAGCATGTTATAAGAGCTGTTATTAGATACGCTGAGAGAGTTTATGTGTTGGATAGAGGAGAGATTGTTTTGTCAGGATCTGTTGATGAAGTTATGCGAAGTCCTAAGCTGAGAGAAATATATCTGGGGACAAGATTCAAGGAGGTGTAATTAAATGCTGGTTGTTAAAGATCTAGCCTCAGGCTATGGCTATATGCAGGTTTTATGGGGAGTTTCTCTGAAGGTTGAGAGAAGAAAAATAGTATCGATTCTTGGGCCCAATGGTGCGGGTAAAACAACTCTTCTAAATGCTATATATGGTGTCGTGAAACCTTGGAGAGGAATTATTATCTTTAAAAATACAGATGTTACAAAGAAACCTCCTCACAAAAAGGTTGAGTTAGGTTTAAATATTGTGCCTGAAGGAAGAAGATTATTCCCAAATATGAGTGTTATAGATAATCTGTATCTCGGGGCATATACTAAGAGAGCTAGAGAAAAGATAAATGATACTCTTGAGCTAGTCTTTAATCTATTCCCAATTCTAAAGGAGAGAAGAAATCAATTAGCGGGGACATTAAGTGGAGGAGAACAACAGATGCTAGCAATAGCAAGAACCCTGATGTCAAGACCAGAGCTCATCTTATTAGATGAGCCTAGCCAAGGAATAGCTCCGAGAGTAGTTGAGAGTATTATGAGAGTATTAGCTAGACTTCGCGACGAAGAAAATATGACGATATTATTAGTTGAGCAAAATATTCAGGCAGCAATAGAGTATAGTGATTACTTCTATATAATTGATCAAGGGCGAATAGTTGCGGAGGGAGGTATCGAAGAAATAAAAAAGAAGACTCCTGAAACACTAAAAGTTTTTATTGGACTATAGATTCTAATGTCATTTCAAGATCTTTGGCGTTTCTTTGATCTATGATTCAATATTTTCGTGCTCTAATACCAAATCTCGGGTGTCACATCTTCGCATCTTTTGATTAGGGTTGGGTAGAGCCTAAATATTTGTAAACGCTCTACTTCTTTAAATTCATCATGTAATTTTTCGCCTGACCCATGTCTCTTAGGCTTAATCATATCGACTACGTTAATCACATAAGCTTCTTTCGCAGTACCTAAGAAGCTCACATACTTCCTGCAACTATCTTTATGTTTATTTGTTGATGGAATAAATTTTCTGAGTACTCTATCACGACTAATCTCTGAGACATCAACAATAACTGGTGATCTAGCGTCCTCTAAGAACTCTCTAATTATCTCAATGATCTTAAGTGACTCATTTTCATCGAGAGACATTGAATTATCAAGTAAATACTTGCATCCAGCACCTAACACACCCGATTTACACTCTGTTCGCACAATCACGTAGGTGTGAGGTATATAGAAAACGTATTTTCCGTAGACACCAAATTCCTCTATTTTGAACTTGTGTCCTCTACCCTCCTCGGGCCACGATTTAAATGATCCTCTAATAAACAACCAGAGAAATTTTTCTCGTTCTCTGGGAAAGATACATCGAATAAAGCTCCGTAGAAAGTCATCACGAATCCATAGGCTACTAAGTAGTTATCTTTCAAAAAGCTAAATCTTCTATCAAGTAATTTATCTGGATCGCATCTCCATCTTCTGCAGAAATCTGCGAGAGATGGTATATATGTCTCGAGTGAAGGTGATATTCTCCAAATGAATTTATCCCATTTCTTGGATCCTTCTTCAAACTTTATATTGATGGGTTCGCTCACACGGATCATCCCCTGTATGTATCCTATAACTAGATTAATCTATACTAAATGTGTTATACAAAAGTTAAATTAGTTTAAATATACGCTATTGAAAGATGCCCAATCAAGTTAGTTATGTAAACTAGGAGAATATGTTTTATGCAGAAATAATTTCTCTTGGCTCAGCGATAGCTGACAATTTCTCACGAATGATTCTTCTTATATTATCAGGATCCTCTTCACCCACATAATAAATTACGGGTGTCTCGAATCTTAATTCATCATATTTTCTAGCGACTCTGACGCTAAGTATCTTATTGGAGTAATTCATAAGTGTCTTTATCATTGCTCCAGGACTTATTCTGTAACCACTGATCTTGAGCACAGAGTCTCTTCTACCTAGTGGAAACACGTATTTATTCTCATTCATAATAGCTAGATCACCTGTGTCGTAAAACCCTTGATCCCAGCTTTTGTGAAACTCCTCAGGCGCCTCAATAGGTGTTGAGGGCCACGGATTTCTAATAATTAATCGACCAATAGATCCTATGACAGAATTATTATTCTCATCTAGCACCTCTATGTGGAAACCTGGTATAGGTGGTCCCGCGGATCCTGGTAGAATCGGTGGGAAGACATAGTTAACTAAGTTGCCTGTGGCGAATGTAGCTATCTCACTCTGGATATAAAGATTAATCACGGGGATCCTCCCGCTTAGCTCCACAGGATCAGATGTTATTATAGGTCTCGTCCCTGTCCCTACGCTACGATAGGTCCAGAACCAAACATCTCTCTCAAGGGGTTCCGCAGTGGTTAATACTGCTCTGAGCGTATCTAATCTAAATTTTTTAAAGGATCCTGAATATTTCTTCGAAGGATCCTTAGAGCGCCACTTGTAGTCAGGAATAATGTCACTGAGTAATTCTCTAAGATCTCAAACCATCTCTCCCAAGAAGGATGATCAGGCGCTCCCTCATAGAGAATTATAGTGGAACCAATCATTAGAGGACCAAAGAAAATATATGAATAAGCTGTTATCCAACCAGGCCAAACAGTGCAGAAGTATGTGTCCCGAGGTCTTAAACCGATCCATTTAGAAGTTGAATACACCTGAACTAGATATCCCCCAGCTGGATGCGTTATTGGCTTGAAATCCTCCTCATATCCCACGTGTAAACCAATTAAGGCATCTGTGGATCTATACTTTACGTGATCTTGTTTAGCAACCGATCCTTTTAATAATTCATTATAAGAAACAATCCTCGGATCACTAGATGATACACCGATTCTCTCCACAACAAATACATTTCTGACGAAACCGTTTTTCTCGATAGCTTCCTCGAGAACTCTTAATAAATTAACAGATCTTCTCTTCCTAAAGAAACCATCAACAACAACAATATGTCTAGCCTTTCTATTAAAGATTCTTTTCTTAACCTCCTCGACTCCAAAGCCCGTAAAGATAAACTCTACCGCAGCCCCCAAATAGATTGCGGCTAGAAATATTTCGAATACCTCGATTGAGGGTGTGGCATAGAATATTACCCAATCCCCTCTCCCGACCCCATACTCAGATAAACTCTTTGATATAACCAGGGATCTGTCTCGGAGATCTGAGTAAAAAATTATTCGAGTATTATAATCCTCGTCCTCCCAAATAATAGCTGGTTTAGACATTATCCACTCAGTATTAGTGTGTTTCTCAATGAGGTTCTCATAGACACTTAATTCCCCCTCTAAGAACCATCTACTCCATGATCTCTCACCAGATCTCACAATACTCCATTTTCTGCGCCAAATAAGTTTCTCTGCTTCTCTCTCCCAGAATCTCTCGGGGTCTTCAATAGATCTTTTGTAAATAATCATGTAATCTCTAAAACTCACTGTTTTGAATCTCATTGATGGAGGAATTATATAGTCTCTCGAGACTAACTTCGAGATCAGATTTTCACGCTCATGATCTATGGTCTAATCACCTGCGTATAGTAATTAATTAAATCTCTAAAAACATAGAAATCATCTACATACACATATAAGGGTATCGTAACAGATGCTCTTACGCCTCTAAGGATCTCGGAGGAGAACTCAGGAGTTATGTAGTCTCTATCTAACAATATTACAAGGACATCGATCTTTTGATAATTTTTCGCAACATAGCTAAGAACTTCACGGGTATCTACAGAGGGATTAAAATACAAGATCCTTATATCTGTTTCCACGAGATAACTAAAGGACTTATTAGACTCAAACACCGAGATCTTAAATGGATCCAACAAAAAGATCTTTTTATCAGCTCCCGAAACCAAACTCTTTACATTAGGTATATCTCTCGAGTACAAAATAATGCTACAGCTACTCTCCCCGTAAGGACCTGAGAAAATACAGAGTTTCTTTCCGTCATATACAATTTCTATATCAAAAGATCCTTTCTTCAATAGTATTTCCGTATTTCGTATCTTGATTCTTTTTGTTTCATCAACAGATCCTTGGGACAATCTCTCCTCTCGGAGGATCAAGTATTCTCAAGCCTCCAGCAACTGTCTCTAGAATAACTTTTCCACTTAGTCTACTCGAATCTTTAACCTCACCAATAATTTTTGCGTTTCTAAAACCTAGACTATGAATAAAAGATACAAACTCATCTGTGATACTAGGATCCACGGAGAAAACCGCTGCTCCCTCACTAGCTAGATAGAGAGGATCTATTCCTAACATCTCAGAGTATCTTCTAACAGGCTCTCTAATAGGGATATCTTCTTCTCTCAGCAAAATAATATTTCTTGTCTCACTAATCCACTCATACAATACACCTGCTAAACCACCTCTAGTGGGGTCTCTAGCTGCATGAATATATTCTCCGTATCTCTCTATGAGAGGAATCATTAGCTTCGTTAATCATTTAACATCACTTCTTAATAAACTCTTCTCGAGAATACCTGTTTTTTGTGCTAGACCTAATCTATACATCATTATAACAGCTCCGTGATCCCCTAGATAATCTGATACAATAATTTTGTCCCCGGGAGCTGGTTTATCAATAATTAATCTATCAGCTAAACCAATTGCCGTAGTATTCATAACAACACCATCGATCTCTCCTCTCGGCATAACTTTGAAGTCTCCGCCTATTAAAGCAATATTCTCTTCTCTAAGTATTCTGAGGAAAGATTCTATGATTCTCTCAAGATCAATTATTGAAAAACCTTCCTCAACAATAATTGAATCCATTATAGCCACAGGCACTGCCCCCATCATCAGAACATCATTGATAGATCCCGCCGCGGCTAAAACACCTAGATCCCCGCCTGGGAAAAATAGAGGTTTGACAGTATAAGAGTCAGTTGAAACAACAATATACTTCTCCCCTACTCTAATAGCCGCTCCATCATCTAATACATCTAAACCAACACCCTCCCCATATCTCTTTAGCTTATCCTCGACTCTGTTCACGATAAGCTTCATTAGTAACTCACGCATCTCAACTCCTCCAGAGCCGTGAGAAAGTTTTATAAAGTTACTCAATCGCTTCTACCTCTCGGAGATCTCATTTAATAAAAGATCTATGTACTTCCTATGCTCCTCAAGATCTCTCTCATCGATCTTAGAAATAATAACACCAGCGTGAACAAGAACAAGATCACCTTCTCTAAGCTCCTCATCAGATATACCAATAACAACCTCTCTATCAACACCATCACCAAAATCAACTAAAGCATAAACCCTATCCTCGGAAATTCTCTTAATAACCGCAGGAACACCCCAGCACAAAATAGAAAACCTCCACCATACATCTCTCAAAATCTATTATAATATCAACCTCCTATATTAACACACAAGATCATTCCTAACCATAATCATCCTCAGCATAAAAACAAGTATACAGGGTAAATCGCTTGAGAAGTATACATTTGCATCAGGTTTTAAGTAATCAACTTATATTACTAACTAATAAATCAACAGATTAATTTATAGAATTGTATACATATATTTAAATGGATACGTATTATGAGTGTCGTTGTGAGTATCCGTGTTCCTAAAAATATTAAAGAGAAAATGGATCTATTAAAAAAATACGTTAATTGGAGTGAGGAGATCCGAAGATTCATTGAGAGACGCGTCGAAGAACTCTATAAGAAGTATGTCTTAGAGGAGACTAGAAAAGTAATTGAACAATTGCCTGAGGTTCCGAAAGGAACAGTATCTCGATACGTGAGGGAGGATCGTGACAGTAATTGATGCATCCACATTAGCTAAATATCTACTTAGAGAAGAAAACTGGGAGAAGGTCGAAGATTACCTGAGCAAAACCGTTTATTCCATTGACCATGTTATTAAGGAAATTGCTAATGCCATATGGAAACATAGTATTATTCGTGGATACATATCAAAAGAAATGGCTTTCACAATATATAGACACTTCCTGAAATTAATTGATGCTGGTGTTATAATCATTGAGTCTCAGGAGAAATACATTGATCAAGCATTTAGAATAGCACTAGACAACAATATAACAGTATACGACGCATTATACATCTCACAAGCTTTAAAATACGGAAAACTTTTAACGAGCGATTATGAACAGGCATCAATAGCCAGAAAATTAGGTATTGAAACCATATTTATATCATGATAAATCATACTCGGTGGCTAAGTTCCACTAATCGATACTTACAATACTTATTCAACTTATTTAAAAAAGACTTTTTAAAGTCTATTAACTCAGTCTATTACAATTACTTTTTTACGGATCTATTCTATTACAAGTCTTCAAAAAGAAAAAATTTAACTTTTTGCACAAGAGATTTTCTAACTTCTTAATGTTGGATCTACAACATGACCTATAAATAATATGACACCTGTGTCTCTATCTCTTATTATAAAGATAAATGGTTTATTGATCTCTATTACTGTTACTGGCACCAGTGCAGTTACTATTATTATTGCTGTTGTAGCCGCAGCTTCTGTGCCTTTCTCATTTACTTTTATTATTGCTTGATGAATCACGTCATCAACCCATATAGCACCTCTCGGGACATCAGCCATACCTCTCAGATCTGCTACACCAGGTAGAAAGACTTCTCTCACACCTAGTGACTTTAGATTCTCTTTGACACTACTCTTGAACTCAAACTCGAATTTCGGCATTCTAAGTGTAGCTCCCCTATTCTCCGTGGCATCAAGTCTCTTGAGAGCCTCCAAGATCAGATTTCTATGATTTGCTAAAGTCTCTCTGAAGTCTTTGGGCATTATAACCACCATCGATAGATTCGATCCTCGATACGGTATCTCGACTGCTAAGTAATTATCGCTCTCGACTACTTTCAGGTGAGAGCCTTTGACCTCCATGGCGTTAGCTTCTACGTATTTCTCCCCAGTCCAGAACATGATAGGGGTAGATGACTTAAACTCTTCTAGCCACAGAGCATAGAGATATATAGCTGAGACAAGTACTGCTACTGTATTATCTGGTACCCCAACTAAAAATTCCTTGATCAATCCTCTGGTTCTCTCCTTAACCCATTCATTAACTTCTTTGATAAGTTCTTTTGTATTAGCGAAATATGAGATATCTCCTTGATAACATGATCGGATTTTATTTACATAACTCTCTTTAAAAGGAAAGCTATTTCTGAGCCATGCACCATTAGCTAAGTAAAGTCTCGTATCATTATCTCCACCAAGAGGTAATTTAGAGATCAGATCTCTATAAACCGTGCAGGCATCACTATCGTATATACCCAATACAGATCCTAACTCTTTCTTTGTCGCAGAATTAGTTCCTTCATAAAGCATTAGTAATGCAACATATATATTGAAGGGAGACACAACAAGATTCTTGTTGAAATGATCTTTAGCTATTGATCCGTAGATTGAGAGAGTAAAATTATTTATCGCATCGGTTAATGAGACTATGTCTAATTCTTGCTTAAAATAAATTTGTTGACTTGTCTTAGCTCTACCCTCACTAAACCAGAAATACGTCAATGATAAAGTGATTATAAAGATCAATATTAAGGATACAAATATCGTATAAGGCTTATTAACAGATTTTTCATAGTAAACACCATGTTAAGTATTAATTGAGTGGAGTTCCTCTAATAATATTATGCTTTTGATAATTTAAACACCTTAAATAATGTATTAATAGCCTCAATGGATACAATGAAACCAAAAATCATGGCTAAAGATACAAAGAAAATAGGTAATTTTAAAGAATTCATTATTAAAATATTCATATAAAGACACCATAGCTAGGACCAGGAAGAAAATAGAGAGAGCCATGTATATAGTGATCATGAGTATATCTGATAAAAATTTGTCGAGATCTTTTGCAAGAGACTTATATTTATCTGGTTTAAAAATTGAGAGTATTGCTATAAGGGTTCCTGCGAAAACAGGTATTAATATTACGAAAAAGTGAGAGAAAAATTAGATTCCACATCCCACTACTTTTAAGATAATCATTTAAGAAATAAATGAAAATGAGTATAGCGATCCATTGCATAATTCTATAAGTTGAGTAGATACTGATCCTTAAAGCCATTAAGTCTCCAAGACACATAGTGAAAATAAAAACTAATAAGCTAATTCATTAAAGTACATAAATTAATTAATATTCAAAATTATGCTGTGGTCTATGAGTGAATCAGTTATTCCAATGAATCATGTGATCAAGTAATATGCTAGATAGGTAAATATATTAAATCTCAAATGGTAGTTACTTTTGGTGGTAACAATAGGTAGTTATGTCACGGTATCTACAAAGGTTAGGAGAGAGATTGTTGAGAGGGCCAGGAGACTTGGTATTAATATATCTGAGTTTCTTAGGAAGAAGCTTGAGGAGGAGGTGGAGAATAGAGAATTTGAGCTTATCAAGAAAAGATTAGAGGAGATGAGAGATGTAATAGAGAAAATAGATATTGAGAGAATTGTTAAGCATATTAGAGAGGATAGGGAGTCTCATTAATGATCAAGTTATTATTTGATGCGTCATCATTAATAAGAGCTCTGAAAGAGAGTAGGATAGATCTTCTAAGAAAAAACTATATTCAGTGGCTAACAGTATATGAGATTCTTAATGCATTATGGAAAGAAACATACTTATCAAAAACAATTCCAGAAGAGAAATCCAAGGATCTAGTTGATATTCTAATGAATATTATGAGATACATGAATATTTTAGAACCAACTGGGTTAGAGAAAGAGATCCTAGAAATAGCTATAAGTAGAGGAGCTACGGCATATGATGCTTCTTACGTAGCTTTAGCAAAGAAGCATGGTTTAACACTTGTCTCAGAGGATCGGAAATTAAGAGAGAGATACAGAGATCTAATTAAGATCATTGATTTAGACGAGATCTTTTAACTAAGATAAGTATTTAATACTAACTATCTTTTGTGTTTAACTCATACGTTTAATCACGAGATTAACTAAATACGTGCTTAATTGAGTAAATAATTGTTGATGAAAAACTCCATATAAGCTCGCTACTATGTGAGTGAAAAGGTTATTTCAAGCATGTTATGCATACAATAGATCAATTTTACTGCTAGAGCATTTATCAGGGGTGGAGAGATCAAGGAAGGTTTCCTAAACATAGTTGAGATGGCTTTCAGAGCATATGACCCATGCTTTGCCTGTGGAACACACGCGGTTCCTGGTGGATTAAGGCTCGTGCTTGAGTTCTATAATGAGAGAGGAGAATTCTTATATAGAAAAGATCTTGGTACTATTAACGCCTCATCCTGCGATCTTTAGCGAAGAAACTTAAACAAATCTCTTTTTTACAAAAATTTACTCGGCATAAATTGTGCGAGGAAAAATAATTTTTCTAGGTAATAGTCTTTATCTAGAAGATAAGATTAGTTTAGTAATTGGGAAATTACTACAAAATAAACTCTCTATAGCAAACATAGAGGTTGAGGTTACCGAGAGAATAGGGATTGATCTTTTGGATGTATTACTGGATCTTGATCGTGGAGCAGATATCATTATCATAGTTGATAGTGTTTATGTGGATAGAGATGATTTATATGGAGAAGTATTTTTAATAGACCCAGAGAATATGCCTTCAGCTAGTATTAGAGCTCCTCACACTATTTCTCTAAAGGATCTTCTTGATTTAGTAAGGATCTTAGGCAGAGGTGGTGTTAAGTTCTATTTAATAGGTATTGGTATAAGAGATCTAACTACATTATCAGAAGATCTATCGGAGTATCTTAAGTCGAAATTAGATTATATAGTTAACAAGGTCTACGAATTAATTAAGTTAATAATTGAACAAAATATTTAGCTCTAAAGGATCTTCTTAGCTATTGTTTCAAAGATTCTTTTTATATCACTACTTGAAACATGTAGAAGACCCTCACTAGTCTCAATTAAAATATTTTCTCTCTTTAGAAGCTCTATTGCCTCTTCATGAGATATATTATGGTATGCACACGTAAAAACAATTATTTTCTTAGCTAATGAAGTTAGTTCTCTCACGAATTCTAATTCTTTAATACATCTACTGATCCTACTAGCTATCTCTATTAACGTCTCGTATGTTGCATTAGTCTCTATGCGGTTATTAATATATTTTGCTTCGTGTCCTTGTAGAGATAGTATTTCAGTCAGGACATCTGGTATTATTGGACCAACACTTCTTTGTATTCTACTAATCTCTATTTTTCTAGTTAAGTGTTTTGGTAGTAGGATTTCAGCCATGATCTTTTTTATTTCTTGGATCTCTATCTCTGGTGAGAGAATATCTTCGGAAAAATAGATCCTCAATGTGTCACCTATGATCTCGACGCTACTAAATTCTATTCCCTCCTCGCTTATTCTTGCGGCTAATTCTTTACACTTAGATCCGCATTTAATCACAAAACTCTTTTTAACCATCTCATTTAACTCCTCAGTATCAACTTTTCTTTAATTCACTAAGTTTATATAGATACTTTGTTATAGGAGATCTTACCTCAGTAAATCCGCATAGTGGGCACACAAGATTCTCCTTGAGACGACCCATAAAAGATCCGCATTTAGGACATATAGCTACTACAATACTCGCATTCTGAGATCTCATTGATAATAAGTAAGGTGCTGATCTAGATATTATTTTTGCGTATAATATGTCTCCTACTCTCACGAATTCATCGATGCTCACACTTCTAGTCTTTGATGGTATTTGAGAAATATGTAGTAGTCCAGTAGTATTATTTGGTAGTAAATTAATTAATTCTTTCCCTATTATTCTCGCCATAGCTAATTCACCTCGTGTCTGAGTAACTAAGGCGTATACAAAATCACCTGGTTGCAACTTCTTTATTTTCTTGATCGGTTTCACACTGGCTATTCTATCTCTCATATCAACCTCTAGTAGTCCTACTATGGTAGAGTATAGCAATCCATTTCTCTCAATAATATTGTCTCCTGCAATAAATTCCTCAACGACACCTACTACACTACCTGGGGTAACAATAACTCCTCTAAGACCACTATTCTTCTCTAAGCCACTCATTTTCTCAGCAAATAATTATCTTGTTAAACAAAACATATTTTTTCTATCTCAACATAGAAATAACTCGTAAATTAATAGAGGTAGTTTTTATACATTTGTATAATGATCATTTAACAGTAGACTAATGCTTAAATACTTCTGAATTAACTAGTTCTTGGTTGATATTTTGAGTGATCTGAAGGCAGGAATAGTTGGTTGGGGTGCATATATTCCGCCTTACAGAATAAAGGCTGAGGAAATAGGTGGGCTGTGGGGTTTTGATCCTTTCACATCAAAGATTATATGGATCGAGGAGAAGGCTGTTGGGAACATTGATGAAGATACTATAACAATTGGTTGGAGAGCCTCTAAATACGCTATTCAGAGAGCAGGTGTAGATCCCTCTGAGATAGAGGCTGTTTTTGTAGGAACTGAATCAAAGCCCTACAGTGTAAAGCCTTCAGCAACAGTTATAGCTGACGCATTAGGTATACCACCAGCTAAATTAACATCTGACCTAGAATTCGCTTGTAGAGCTGCTTCTGAGGCTATTAGAATAAGCGTTTCTCTTGTGAATACTAAGACGGCTAAATACACACTTGTTATTGGAGCAGACACTGCACAAGCATCACCCGGAGATGTCTTAGAGTTCACAGCGAGTAGCGGAGGCGTCGCACTAGTTATAGGCTCTATCGAGAACGCCGCTGCGATAATAGAGGATTCATATACCTACGTAACCGATACACCTGATTTTTGGAGAAGGGAACATGTTCCATACCCAGAGCATGGAGAAGCTTTTACTGGAGAACCTGCTTACTTCAATCATATAATAAATGCTGTTAAGGGTTTATTCAGCAAGGGCTATAAACCAAGTGATTTTGACTACGCAATATTTCATCAACCCAATGGTAAATTCCCTCTCCAAGTAGGATCTAAATTAGGTTTCCCAAAAGAGAAGATCTTGTCAGGTTTGGTTACTCCATATATAGGGAACACATATAATGGATCTGCTCTAATGGGTTTAGCAAAAGTCTTGGAAGAGGCTAAACCAGGGACAAGAATCCTACTAGCACCATTTGGCAGTGGAGCAGGGTCTGATGCATATGCCATAACAGTCACCGAGAAGGTTCTCGAGAAGAGAGATAAAGCACCCAAGGTAGTTGATATGATATCTAGAAAGATATATGTAGATTATGCTAGATATAGTAAAATGAGAAATAAGATCCTTAGATACATGAGGTGAATAGATCATGAAGAGCTACATAGTCGCTTCATCTGCTATTAAGATAGATAGATATTACGAAAAAGGCTACAAAGAATTATTCGGAGACGCTGTTGAGGAGCTGTATAAGTACGTAGACGAGTTAGATATCGATACACTAATTATCTCCTCAATGGCATCTGAGCTAATAGATCATCAGAGTAATCCAGCTGTAATATTAAGCGACTATATGTCTATTAGAGATATAAGGATATATAGAGTAGAGAGTGGAGAAGCCTCAGGAGCCGCGGCTGTTCAATTAGCTGATTCATTGATTAAAGCTGGTGTATCAAAGAAATTATTGGTTGTTGGAATAGATAAATTATCTGATCTACCGGTCAGCCACATGGCTCATGCATATATGGCTTTAAAAGATGCCGACTATATTCAGATCCAAGGCGTCTCTCCACTAGCTGAGTCAGCTATTTTAGCTAAGCTCTACATGAGAGAATACGATTACTCCTACGAGGATCTGTTTATTTGGCCTTATACGATGCATCAGAACTCTCCCGAGACACCTCATGCTCAACTTAGATTCAAGATATCACCTGACAGTTACAAAGAATCTCCTATATTAGCAGAACCTCTCAGGCTACTCGACTCGTATCCATTTGGAGATGGTGTATCTATTCTATACATGGTGTCTCAGGAGTATTTGAGAGAATATGATTCTGCGGTCTCTGTAGAGGGTACAGGCTCATCTAATGATATAGCAGATCTTGCCTCTAGAGAAGATCTATTATACTTCAAGACAGTTCGAAGAAGTTTTGAACAAGCACTTGCGATGGCTAATATTGATAAGAGTCATATTAGATATATGGAGATTCACGATAATTATACACCGAATGCATTTTTAATAATCGAATCCCTAGGTCTCGTAGAGAGAGGAGAGGCTCCCGAGAAGTTTGAGAATTCAATGATTAACTCGATCCATATTAATTTAAGCGGTGGATTAAAAGCAAGAGGTCATCCATGGGGTGCCACAGGAATCTACCAGATCCACGAGATATTTAGTGCATTAACGGGATCCTTCAAAAAATCAATACTCGGAGAAATAGAGTATGGACTCGCTCAAAGCATGTCTGGCATAGGAGAAGTGAGTTATTGTACGATTCTTAAGAGGGTGAAATAAGATGTTCGAGAAGTCACCTGCTAAGATATGGAGAAATAGAGACGTGGTATATAGATTAAAATACACCTACTGTAGAAGATGCGGAAAAAGCTTCTACCCTCCAAGAGCAAGATGTGTCTACTGTGGATCACAAGATATAGAGTATAGATACTCTAGTGGTCGAGGAGTATTAAAAGAGTACACCATAGTATACCAAGTGCCGAAAGGATTTGGTGAGCAAAGCCCTTTAGTAATTGGGTTAGTGGAGCTAGACGAGGGGTTCAGAGTAGTTTCTCAGATAGTAGATGTTGAGTTAGACAAGATCCGTGTAGGTATGAGAGTAGAAGCTGTTTTAAGAAGAATGTTTGTTGATGGACCCACAGGATTAATACAATATGGACTAAAATTTACACCCTTACCACAATAATCTTTTAGGGTGTCTCATATAAGTGCTGAGAATTCTTTAGAGAAAATTGTGTCAGAGACTATAGAGAAATTAGAGCGTGGAGAGATAAGATTCAGTGAATTAGATAAAGTAGTTGGAAACAAGAATCTCGCAACAATTATAAGAAGAAAGTATCTCGAGAAGAAATATAATGTATCGTTATCATCAATAG
Organism: Sulfolobales archaeon; assembly: GCA_049976205.1. Lineage (GTDB taxonomy): Archaea > Thermoproteota > Thermoprotei_A > Sulfolobales > AG1 > WYEN01. Next base: position 18,043 of record JBMFIR010000008.1, read on the forward strand.
CTCACACAATAATTGATTTCGAGGAGGTTATTGGTAGAAATATTGAAAATCCCATAGGAGCGGCTCAGATACCAATTGGTGTTGCTGGTCCTCTGAAGATTGTTGGTGAGCATGTTAAGGGAGAGTTTTACATCCCAATGGCAACTACTGAGGGTGCTCTCGTGGCAAGTGTCTCTAGAGGTGCTAAAGCAGTTTCTCTAAGTGGGGGTGCTTATTCTCTTGTTCTTAGAGATGGTATGACTAGAGCACCTCTCTTTAAGTTACTTAACGTGAGAAAAGCTAAGGAGTTTGTAGAATGGGTGAAAGAGCATTTCGAGGATATTAAGAAAGTTGCTGAGTCTAAGACTAGGCATGGGAAACTTATTTCGATAGATCCTTTTGTAGCAGGAAATAATGTTTGGCTCAGATTCAGATACACGACAGGTGATGCGATGGGGATGAATATGGTTACTATAGCTACTGACGCTGCCTGTAGATTCATTGAGGAGAATTTCCAGGAGGCTAAGTTAATGGCTCTCAGTGGTAATATGTGTAGTGATAAGAAGCCTACGTACATAAATGTTTTGCTTGGTAGAGGAAAAACAGTTGTTTCAGAAGTTGTATTAAAGAAAGACGTGGTTAAAGAAGTTCTTAAGACAGATACTGATACGATGATTGAGGTTAATATCAGAAAGAATTTATTAGGAACATCATTCGCCGGTGGAATCGGGCAGAACGCGCATGCAGCAAATATCATAGCCGCAATATTCATAGCGACTGGGCAAGACGTGGCTCAAGTAGTTGAGAGTAGTATTACCTACACCTGGATGGAGGAGACACCTGAGGGAGATCTTTATGTATCAGTGACTCTACCTAGTTTAGAGGTGGGGACCGTTGGGGGAGGCACATGGCTACCTACTCAGAGAGAGGCTCTAGCTCTTTTAGGCGTCCAGGGATCTGGTGAGGAAACAGGTCTAAATGCTATCAGATTCGCTGAGATAGTAGCGGCTACAGTATTAGCAGGAGAGATAAACCTAATAGCAGCAATAGCCTCTGGAGTACTGGCTAGAGCCCACGAGAAATTAGGTAGAGGAAAAAATAACTTTTAATGATCTTAAGAAAATCTATCTCTCAGGCACCTCTGGTAAGAATCTCTTTACAATAGCATAATAGAAGGAAACCAAGAAGATAGCTATTGCTAAGAATAAGAAACCTAATATAACGAATACTACGGAGGCCGGCACATCCATATATAAATTAAAGAATGCTGAAAGAGATAGTCCTCCCTCGCCTAATGTGACTATGTATGGATATCTTGAACCATCATTAAGCAATTCTCCTAAGAAAACCACTATGAGAGCTATCAATCCTATGTACCTGGTGTATCTATATATTTCGTTTCTAAGATTTATCATAGCTAATGAGTATAGTCCTAAGACTATTAATGCTATCACCAGAACCATTTTTAGTATTAGAAATGGTGAAAAATCTCCGAATGTTACTGCACTGAATATATATGGTGAGTCTCTATGAAGTGTGTACCAGTACAGAGGTCCTGCGAATAGTTGTAGTATCAGGAACACGAATCCGTATTTTAGAGCAATTGATACTCCTTTAACGTCTTTTACCAAACTCTCGATTGAGGCTAGGAAGAAGGCTCCCGCGGATATTGTTGCGAAGACTGTGTGTAAATAAAGTGACCAAAAGAGTGGTGAACCATATGCTCTCCATGGATTAACGGATCCCTCACTTAGGTAAGTTGCCACTGCGTAGGGATAAGTTATTTCTGAGAAGAGTGTTCTGAAACCTAGTGGTATACCAAAGCCCGATAAAGCCATTATCCAGCCTATGAGACTATGGATCCTAGGATTTATTCTTCCCCATGTGTACCAGAATATTACTATTGAGGGTATTCTAATCATTATACTGGCGACCGCTACCGCTAGAGGTGTGAAGAGAACGTTTGTGGCTAACGCAACGAGACCGGGGAAGAATCCTGCTAAGAACACAGTTATTATTGTTCCCCAGACCCCTGAGAAGAGTTCTGTGACAATCATTACCCTGAATCCTCTCCTGGCAAAAACCTCAAGAGCAGAATCAGATCTTCTATAGGCTAGGTATCTATATATTGCTGTGACTAAACCAACTCCTAGAGTTATTGCTACAAAAATCATGTGTAGTAGAACTGATAAACCTAGCCCCGCAAACCCTAGGAACTCCAATGGCTTAACAGAGACTTCTGGGCTCATAACGATCACCTCACTGCACCTAAGCCTTTCTTAAGAAGATCTAGAAACCTCAGTTCTCTAGTGGCTACAACATACATAGCGTATAGACCTCCTAAATTAACTCCTAAGATAATTAATGCGGCAGCCGCCACGAAAGTTGCTTCTCTAGATACAGGAGATATTGATACTAGATCCTCAGGATAAAGCAGCCCATAAACCGTCCAAGGTTTTCTACCAACTTCTCTAACAAACCACCCGAAGAATGCTGCTAGGACAACGCCAATGAATATTAGTGATGCCAGTAGAAAGATCTTTGTCTCGTTTCTCTTAATAGGTCTCAGCACCAAATTAACGAGTGGAGTGATCACTGGAATATTATAGAGTAATCCTGCTAATGCTATAGAGGTCAAGAATGCTACCACGCCACCCCCTATCTTAGTGTAGTAAGCTATGTGAACAAGTTCTAGTCTTTGAAGTGCTTTGTTGAGATCACTGATACACACATCTCTTACCTTAGTACTTAATACAGTGTCTAGTTTATTAGGATCTAGTTTCACGTTTATGCTATTTGCGATAGATATGAGAGTGTCTTTACTTAGGTTAAGGGTCTTAGCTAAGTCACCAATTGTTTGATTACCGAGTGAGTCGCATCTCTGCGCTAATCTATCGAAACCAATGATTGGATGATTAGGATCTCCGTAGGCAACCAGCGCAACAATTGGATTATAGAATGTTTCTTTAGCACCTTCCATCATCGCAAATTTAGTTGGGTTATACTCAACTACAGCCTCACCCATAAAGTGTCCAATAAGCGTCGGCTGGATCAGTATCAGTACTAAGAGTGGTATGAAGAAGGCTCTCAGGATCTTCACATAATCTTTGTTCCCTGATCTATAGTATCTGTAAGCCCAGGCCACTAGAGGAAGTGATGAACCAATTATAACTGCTGCAATGAGATTATGTAAAACACTTATCACATTATATGGAGACACGAGAGAGACTAAAGGATCTGTTAGAATTATTCCAATACTCTTTGCGACATCAGGCATCTGAAGAACAGACTGCAGAGGCTGTCCAGAGGCTAAAAGAATAATTTTTAGAGCAACAAGTTTCTGCGGATCCGTGGCCAGTGGTCCATAACTAGGCATAAATGGGTATAGAGCGCTTGTCACCGGCCCAACCCCCCATGGAGCAACTAGCCATGAATTCACAGTAGTTATTAGTAGCCCGGAAAACAATGCGAATACCCAGTACAACGCTAGGATAAGGATACTATATATAGTTTTGATTCTTCCCAATGTCACGATGAATAATATTAGGAAAGCTATCTCATTAGCAAAAGCGATTAATTCAAGTGCTAGTGGAGCAAATGCGAAGGTTGCTATAGCTAAATTAGTTCCAGGCCATATTTGAACTAACCCAAATTCCACCAAGGTCCCTGTAATAGCCCCTAGAGCAAAATTCACGGCTAAAACCATTGTTGCTATCCTAGTAGAGTTGAGATATTTCTCTTCACCAGTTCTGGTATACATGTACAGAAGAGACATGATTACAAGTGGAAGACCCAGCGTTAATGATACAAAGACTGCGTGGAAGTATATTCCCAGTGCTGACAAGTATAGTAAAGAAGCTATGGAGTCCATAGAAAAGCCTCTTAACAATATATCTCTATACTTTTTCACCAGAGCTTATAAATTTTATTTTTTAAATTATAATAAAATTAAGTAATCTGAGATCTGAGCAGTCCTACTCTTAATAATAGCTCACATGCTTTACAAATATCTCTACCAGGACTAGTAGGTTCTCCACAGATTCTGCAGACACCTAGCTTAATACTTGATCTGATTGTTTCTTCGGCAAATATCTCATCAAAAGTCTCTAGTAATCTAAGAAGAATACCTGGTCTCTCTTCCTCAAGCAAATAAAGAATTTCTCTTACTCGAGCTCTCAGAGAAGGCATTAGATTTAGATAGGGGCACTCAACAACTTGAGGTCTGTACCCCTTTATCTTAGCGTATATAGCTGTCTCATACTCATATATCTTCCTCAGAGGCTTAACTCTCTGTACAAATAGTTCTGAAGGATTCTTCCTCATTGGATGTATACTCATAATTCTGTTGATATCTCCTCTTAAAATATTAATAATAACCGTCTGGGCCTCATCATCTAAATTATGAGCAGTCGCAACTTTATCATATCCGTATAGTCTAGCTATATGATTAATCCCTCTTCTCCTAAATATTCCGCAAAATGTGCATGGTGAGATCTTAAGGCCTTTCTCAAAAGATTTCTTAACTACCTCATCTAGTGAATACCCAGATAACTCTTTGATTGATGTGGTATGAAGCTCTACACCTCTCTCTAGAGCATACTTCCTCAACTTCTCCAGATCCTCTGCTCTATTATAACTTTCAATCCCCTCAATAACAGTTACGCCGCCTAGTTTCGAGGGATCATGTATCTCTGATAATACGTCTAAGAGAACAAAACTATCTTTTCCTCCGGATAGGGCGAGGAGGACTCTATCGCGTGAATTAATCATATTGTATTTCTTGATCTCTTTCTTAATTCTTTCTTTTACACTCTTAATAAAACACTCTGAACAAAGCTTCTTACCAGTATGTCTCTGATAAATCGTGGCCTCTCTAACACCACATGTATCACATAGCGGCAAGTTTCTCGATAGATATAAAGGATATGAATATTTAAAAAACTTTTATTTCGGATAATACTATTATTCTAAGATACAGATGCATCTCATTGAAAAATTAGATGATCTTGTTGAGGGCAGAATAATAAAAAGAATCAATAGATTCATGGTCGAAGTAGAGATCAACGGTAGAATTACGCTAGCCCATAATACTAATACTGGCAGATTAAGAGATTTTATAGTAGAAAATAGAAGAGCACTTCTAATAAAGAAATCCTCGGATAACTCAAAAACGCTTTATAGATTAGTGGGTGTGGAGGATATCATAGCAGGAGATTTCGCAGTGATAGACACAATTACTCAGAATAAAATATTTGAGAGATTAGTGAACCTAGGGTTCCTTAATTGGTTAAATGGATGTAGAATTGTGTCAAGGAACCCCGTATATGAGAATGCGAGATTTGATTATAAAATAGCTTGCTTAGATAAAGAGTATCTAGTAGAGACAAAAAGCGCTGTATTAAGAGGAGAGAATAATGAGGCTATGTACCCAGACTGCCCAACCGAGAGAGGGAGAAGACACATCGAGAAATTAATAAGATTAAGTGAAACAAAAGAGTATGAGCCAATGCTAGTGTTTATTGCTGCCATGAAGAATCCTTCATGCTTCAAACCATATAAACAGGGAGATCCCATGGTCGAGAAATTAATTATTGAAGCCATAAAGAAAAATATTCCCGTAAAAGCTCTTAGTATGTATATGAGTGAATTTGGCGAGATATTTCTAGAGAGATTTGATCTTCCTATATGTTGGGATTTCCTAAATAATGTAAAATTCCTTTGAGATTTAGTAATAATAAATACGATTTTAAAGTAAGTATTGTGTGGAGTTAATTTTGTTAACACCGTATAGCATGATCTCAAAGACTCTAGAGACTTTTCTCCGAGCGTATCTAGCTAGAAAATTAAGAGATAAGGGTTACTCACAACCCAGAATTGCTGATTTTTTAGGAGTTTCTCAACCAACTATTCACGCGTATCTAAATAGCGAGATCTATAGTATTGAAAATATACTTAGCAAAATTAAGGAGATGGGTATCTCGGATAAAGAATTTACTTTAGTAGCTGAAGAGATCATGAATCTTCTGCTAGAAGAAGATCGAGTTGGTGCAATGAGAATATTCATTATCTATATAAATAACTTATTGTTGTCTCTTAAACTATGTAATTATCATAGAAAAATAGATCCTAGGATCCCTGAGAATTGTAATATATGCGCAGAAGTATTTATGATCAGAGAAGATACTGAAATGATTGAGGCATTAGAGAGAGCATTTCAATTAATAGCTTCAGTTAAGGGTCTAGTGAATCTTGTTCCAGAGGTAGGGATGAATATCGCTTATAGAAAAAAAGAAACTAAAGATCTTAAAGATATACTGGCATTCCCCGGCAGGATCTTTAAAATCAATAATCAAATAGTTAAGATAGGAAAACCTGAGTGGGGCGCTAGCAGACATCTAGGATCCATATTATTGAAGATCTCAAGTTCTAGACCGGAGCTAAGAGCTGTGGTAAATCTCAAGAAGCACGAGTGTATTAGCGAATGGATAAAAAAGAATAAGATCCCTCATAAGATAACAGGACCTCATGAGACAGGCTTAGAGAAAGAAGTTATAGATAGCGTCGCTAGAGCTGTCAGTCTCGATAAAAATATTCGTTTAGTAATTGATGAAGGTGGTATGTGGCTTGAGCCTAATATATATATATTTTCTGAGGATCCGTTATCGCTATCCTTGATCATTAGAGAAATAGCGAGTTTTTGCCTAGAAGAAACTTTTTAACTAGAGAAAGATCTATTTATCTTACGACAATAACAGTTACTGGGGCATTTATTACTATGCTGAGCGCTGTGCTACCAATGTTGATATCCTCGGATAATGTTCTGCCTCGAGCACCAATTATTACTGCGTCAAATCCTTGTTCATTTATATATCTAATTAATTCACTTGATACACTTGATTCACTTGGGTTATAGGTTAAGGTCTCGTAATCTATATGTATCTTCTTCTCCAAGGATTTTTTCTCGATTAATTCTCTGATCTCTTTATCATCTTCATTTACTCTCTTGACGTAGGCACAATAGATCTTGGATCCATATCTCTTAGCGAAGTCTAGCGCGAGATCAAGAGCCTTAAAACTATTCTCACTACCATCAACTGGAACAAGTATTTTTCTAAATAAGAAACTTATCTCATATCTCTTCTCAATACTCAATTGAATCACCTCATCTGATCTCTCCTGATAATATTCCAAGACTCTTATTTGTTTTCTCAATACTTCTCCAAGGATCTTTTTCTAAAAGAGATAGAGCTCTTATAGCGTCTATGTTCTCGGGAACGACAATTGCTTCTTGATGAATTGCTTGTACAAACATTATTTCTCTGCCCTTGACATATATAGTATCTTTAAAAACAACATTTTCATAAACATCGTATCTCTTCCTCCCCAGATCTCTGGCTAATTCTATGATCTCTGACGATGACTTAATCCCTGTTCTAGAGGAGTCTACTAGAATTATCCTAGGAGTCCTCGAGAAAGCCTCAATTACTTCTTCTTTCGAAACATTATTTCTCATCTTGATATTGAGAACGTGCATATGCATGAGAGTAGTTGGCGAGGCAATTGCCACTGTCTCGATGTCTAAGTCCCCTAGAACTGTTTTTACATCAGGTGCGTGATGACTAGGAACAGAGGGAGGGTCTAGGACAAGACTATTAATTGGTCCCCGATCAATTTCCTTAGGATCTGCCCCCCTTCTAATAATAATGGCTCTTACACTCTCGATCTCCCCGATCTTTGATATGATCCACAGAACCCTCACCAAACCAGTAGTATTGCAACTAACTATTCGAACAGATCTTGCCCCTAACGCTTTTTCATAGTTAACAAAAGAATTAAAACTCAGATCAGCTACACTCGGTTTTTCACCACCCTGAAAGATCATTTTTAAACCATATTTTTCATAAATAGATCTATATTTAGCTCCTACTCCACCAGGCGTTGTATCCACTACGATATCTATTTTCTCCAAAAGATCCTCTACAAAGCCTTTGAACTCAACCCCTCTATCGATAAACTCTTTCTCTTTATCTCTAGGAATATAGAGGTCAAAACCTCTCTTCAGAGCTGATATAGCCTCGTAATTAGGTCTTGTCTTAACAACGCCTATTAGTTTCATGTCTTCTTGAAAAGCTATGGCTTCAGCAACTCTCTTACCTATTGTTCCATAACCATTTACTCCTACACGTATCATTTCTCACCACCCCAGAACTTCCTATATGAGATCTCCAGAGCCTCTATAGCTGGTAGAGTTAACTGAGAAAGATATTCTAGTAATGCACCACCTCCACTCGATATATGGATCCTATCACTTTTCACCTTATCCTCTGGGACATAGATATTTAAATGACCACCTCCTATAACAACATATGCTTTCGAAGAAATTGCCTCGCGAACAAGTTTCTTTGTTCCTTCCGCGAATCTCTCATCCTCTATATATCCAGCAGGACCTCTCATCACTATTAGATTAGCCTCTTTCATTATAGATGTATACATCTCAATAGTTTCTTCACCAATATCTAATGGAGCTCCTGTTAAATTATATGCTGGTTCATTGGATACTTCATTATTTGATTTCAGAACTCTATAGTCTATAGGTGTCTCTATGGGTGCTCCTTGAATAAGTATTCTCCTAGCCCTCTGAATAATGCTTAGTAGTCCTCGACTTTCTAAAACCCTCGTTACATGAGGGCCACTCTTAATACCCTTAGCGACTTGGAAAACTAATCCGACTAAGCCAGTAGTTAATATTCTATCAGCAATTCTTCTCCGAGTAATATTCTCAATTACTCTTATAGTATCAATAACCTTAGCACCACCTAAGACAAATATTTTAGGTGATGTGCTCTCTTCATTGATCCTGGAGATCGCATTTAATTCTCTCATCATAACAGGTCCTGCACAAGATCTGACTGCGGGTGGGAAACCAACAATACTGGGCTGAGATCTATGTGCTGCGGCAAACGCGTCATTAACATACAGATCTATCAAAGGACTTAATCTCTTAACTAAATAAGTTCTAGCATGAATTTCTGGAGGAGCCTCTATGAGCTCCTCAGATAAGAACCTAACATTATCAAGTAGAATAGCCTCGCCGCTTCTTAATTCACTGATTTCCCTTTGCGCGGTAGGTCCTATTATATCAGGTATGAATCTTATATCAACACCACTATACTTTGATAATAGCTCAGCATGTTGAGAAAGATCTGTGAAATCACTTTCCCCAGGTCTTCCCTGATGAGACAATAGAACAAGTGAAGATCCTTTGTCAACCAATATCTTAATAGTCTCTGAATGAATTTTAATACGCGTATCGTCAAGCACTCTACCAGTGTTCGGATCTATTGGAGAATTCAGATCAAGTCTAACAAGAAGTTTTTTATTACTTAACTCAATTTCATCATAGCTTTTTATCAAGTTCAATTGTTATAACCATAATAACTATAATACTTAAGGTTAATAAGTATACTCCTCACACCCTTTTAATGAATATATTAAGAGATCTAGTAATCAGCTTCTTACATAGAAGCTATGGGGCCGCCGGGATTTGAACCCGGGACCACCAGCGCTCTGGGTTGGGGATACTCACCCCAGGCTGGCATCCTTGCCAAGCTAGACTACGGCCCCCATAACATTTATTATACTATTTCCTACTTTTATAGATTTACTCCGCGAGATCCCAATAATTTTATTTATAGGTTATAAGGGTTTGGGGAATATATATCTGGGTTGAAGTAATAGGATGTCTTTGATCTATGAGCCCTTTAGAGCTGTTAGAGATCGTGTTCTTAGTGATATTACCTCGGGACTGGGAGTTTCTAAGGACTCTATCATTTTCGAGGAACCCTCTAAACCTGAATTAGGTGATTTAGCTTTTCACTTAATTAGAATGGGAAAGTTGTTGAATAAGGATCCTGAAGAGCTTAGTCATGAACTGAATAGAATACTGAGTAGAAATGTGTTTGTTGAGAAAGTTATTCGGATCAAAGACTACCTAGATATTTACTTAGATCCTGTTCATCTATCAACTGCACTATTCTCCTCAGTAAAAGAGCTTGGGGAAAACTATGGGCTGGTTCCCGCAGAGAAGAAGTATAAGTATGTAATCGAGTATGTATCCGCGAACCCTATTCACCCACTTCACATAGGTTCTGGAAGAAACGCTGCTCTGGGAATAGTACTTTCATCAATGCTTAAAGCACGTGGGTACGAGATCCAAACAAGATTCTATGTAAATGATATGGGTAGACAAGTCGCGATTGCTGTGCTAGGATTTAGATTATTAGATGAACCTAATCCACCCGAGGGAGTAAAACCCGATGAGTGGATAGGATTTATCTACGCAGCCACACACACGATAATAGACATAAGAAATTTAAAGAATGAGCTAGAGAAAGCAAAAATAGATCCTACTAAGTATAGAGAGATATTAGAGGAATTAGATGTTTTAGTAGCAGATTCAGCTAGATTAAGAGAGAGATTCCCTGAATACTTCGATAAATTAGTTGAAAAATTATCAAAGATCGAGGATCCTGAGAAAGAGATCTCTAGACTAATGATTTCTTACGAGAAAAGAAGTGATGAAAGTATAATTAGAAGCTTTAGGAAATTAGTTGATTTATGTCTAAAAGGATTTAAAGAGACACTGGATAAATTAGGTGCAAGATTCGATAAATGGGACTACGAGAGCGATATTGCGTGGAGTGGTTTAGTTGATGAAGTAATCAATCTAGCTAAGAAATCAGTATACTACGGCACCCACAAAAATGCCCCAGCCATAATATTTAAGGATCTGCAGAAAGACAGTGTTATTAGAGAGAGATTAAGGCTCCCAAGAACACTTGAGATCCCGCCATTAATAATTATGAGAAGTGACGAGACCACCTTATACACCCTCAGAGACGTAGCATATAGCATATACAAGTTCAGAGATGGTGGAGCAGACTATGTAATTAATATTATAGCTTCGGAGCAAACATTACCACAAGCACAGATTAGGTTAGCTCTTTACGCGCTAGGCTTTAGAAGAGAGGCTGAGAACATGATTCATTTCAGCTACGAGTTAGTATCTCTGCCAGGCCACAGAATGAGTGGAAGAAGAGGAAGATACATAACCTTAGACCAAGTAATTGAAGAAGCTAGAATAAGAGCCGAGAAGATACTTGAGGAAAGAGGCACTAGAGCAGAGGAGAATATAGCTGAGAAAATAGCAGTCGCAGCTGTTAAATACGCCTTGGCCTCGGTATCGCCCTCTAAACAATTGGTATTTAAATTAGAGGAGGCTTTGGATTTCGAGAGAAATTCAGCACCCTACATACTATATTCACGTGCTAGAGCTAAGGGAATACTAGATAAAATAGGTGAGGAGCCCGAGCTAGATGAAGTTGATTTTCGTGGGGGTGTGAGTGATTGGTTAAGGAGGTTATTAGTTCTCGAGGTCTCTAAGGCTCCGTCTATTTATGCAAAAGCTGTAGATGAATTATCTCCTGAGATCATAGCAAATACTCTTATTAAGATCTCTGATTTATTTAATACATGGTATCAGAAAGATCCTGTTATACACGAGAAAGATCTTGGTTTAAGAGCCTTCAAGATACTTCTTGTAAAAAGTGTTCTAGTAGTATTAACCAACGGCTTAAAAATGATGGGTATTGAACCTCTAGACAAGATATGAAGAAATTAATAGTGTGAAACATTATTTAAACAATTTTATGTAATTCTATGTTTAGTGAAGAAATTTACAAGGATTACCGGATCTATATCTCTCGGACTCTACCCAGGCGACGAAAATAATGCTTCGAGCTAGCCTAGATAGATCAACTATAGATGAGAGCTTCTGCGCCATTGGTCTTGACCGCCCTCGGCGAACCCATGCTGACAGCATGTGATGCGTGAGCAAGGCGGAAGTTTCTTGACGCAACTAAGCATGAATTAATAGGAATGAATGTCAAGGGACAAATGGCTGTAGTCCCAAATCCTCCAGCCCTAAGAGAACCCTCGCCCTTCAGGGCAGGGAGGAGGAGGCCAGTGGTGTGAATCATGAGTATCTTTGAGCAAGAGGTCATTATAATTACTGGGCTCGCTATTTTATCGTTTATATATGGAATGCTTAGGCTCGGTGTTGCTTTTGCTGCGATTCTGTTTCTAGATCTTTTATGCGGGACGGTTCTAACACTAGGCGCTATAGTATGTATAGTGCATTTAGGAAGGTTGAATAGTGCGGGGGGTGGGATTTGAACCCACGCAGGCCTACGCCATCGGGTCCTCAGCCCGACCCCTTTGACCTGGCTCGGGCACCCCCGCCCATTATTGTTTTTGTATATGAAGCTTAAAGTTTTTGTTTTTCTATAAAGTATTTTTGTTGGATGATGAGTGTAGCTCGCTAATATGATAGATGATTTATCTCGATCCCTCTGATAACCTCAGAACCTATATTTATATCATTTTAATCTTTCTTTATGTAATTATTATTGAGTGATTATCTTGAGTATTGGTAGGGTTGAGCATAATATACTTTCTGTTCTCGAGATCTCTATGAGTATTGAAGAGAATCTATCCATGATCTATGGACGAATCAAATTTTTAATAAAAGATCCCTATGTGAGACTAGTTCTAGACTACTTCTCCAATGAGTGCTGGATCCATAGAAAACTCCTCGAGGATCTACTCGCACTCGATATTGAGCAATTCAGAATTAGAAGAGAGGAAATCAGAGATGTGATTGAACATTTAGGTGAGAGTTTTAAAAATGTCCGAGATCTCTACCTAAGATCCCATACTATATATGATGAGAAAGAATTAGTGTCAATAGTGAGTGAGCTCGAGAGAATCTCAAGAGATCTCATAAGCACATACTCTATGCTAAGAGCATTTAGAAGAGAAGAAAGTTATCTTAATAAGATCCTAGATCTATTTATATCGGACTCTGAAAAACACTCCGAGATCCTTAGGGAATTACATCAATATCTACAAGGAAAATAACTCATGTTCTCTGAAACCAAGAATTAATTAAATAAATTAATTGTCTCTATATCTCTATATATGTAATGCTGTGATGAAGTGGATCTATGATAATTTTTCTAGTTATAATGGGTATTACAATAATAATTTTTTTAATAACTATAATTGATTTAATGCTTAAATACTAGTCTTTTAGGAATTTTTTGGGGACACTATTAAATGATTATGAATATAATTGTGTTGAATATCTTGATTGGTGCAGGAGCTGTAATTTACGCTATTTATTTAACTAGATGGGTTCTCTCAAGAAATCCTGGTACTGAGAATATGAGACAGATCTCAGAATTTATTGCTGAGGGTGCAAGAGCTTATTTGAATAGACAGTTCAGAACCTTATTGCCTATTTTAGTGATTCTAGCAATTCTAATAGGATTATATGTGAGTGTTTGGGGTGCTTTGTCATTTGTCGCTGGCGCATTAGGATCTATTTCAGCTGGGTATTTAGGAATGTATGTTACCACGAGATCTGCTTCAAGAACAGCTGAGGCGGCCAAGAAAAGTCTTGATGAAGCTCTTAAGGTGGCTTGGAGAGCCGGTGCTGTTATGGGTCTGTCTCTAGCTGGTGTAGCTCTTCTAATAATCTCTCTACTATATGCTCTCTATATCTCAGTAGCTAATGAGTGGACTATTCCTCTAATAGCTATTGGGTTCGGAGCTAGTTTAGTCACATTATTCATGAGGGTTGGTGGAGGGATCTACACTAAGGCTGCTGATCTAGGAGCTGATCTGGTGGGCAAAGTGGAGAAAGGTATTCCAGAGGATGATCCTAGGAACCCTGGTGTAATAGCTGATAATGTAGGAGACAATGTTGGAGACGTAGCTGGTATGGCTGCTGACGTCTTTGAGTCATATGTAGTGACTATTACAGCAACAATGTTTCTTGCTGCTATACTTGGTTTAGAGATTATTTACGTTGAGATTCCTCTTCTATATAGTGCCTTAACACTTTTAGCAACTTATCTAGGAGTAGCTCTTATTAAGACCAGGGGTATTGAGGATCCTATGAGAAGTGTCTCCGGATCAATATATTTAGTAGCTTTACTCTCTATCATCTTTATCGCTATAGCTAACTTACTTATTCTACCACTATACAAAGCTATTCTATTAACAATAATTGTTTCTCTAGGAATTATTCTCTCACCAATTATATTAAGGATCACAGAGTACTATACCGCTTACAATTATAAGCCTGTTAAGAAAATCGCTAGACAAGCAGAAATTAGTCCTGCAACAGTTATTGTAGAAGGCTACTCGACTGGATTATTCAGTGCTATTCCTTCACTAATAGCTATAGTCATTATATTAGGAGTAACATATTTACTTGGTGTATTATCTTTTGGGGAATTAGTTAGTGAAGTATTCAGTGGCTACAGAGGATTACTCGCAGGGATCTACGGAACAGCGCTAGCCTCCACAGGACTTCTATCAATGGCTGGAATAATAATAACAGCTGATTCATTTGGTCCAGTAAGTGATAACGCTAGTGGAGTAGTTGAGATGGCTAGTCTACCAGATGAGGTTAGAGAGAGAACAGATAAACTAGATATGGTTGGCAACACAACAAAAGCCTCAACAAAAGGCTACGCAATAGCGAGTGCGGCACTTGCGGCACTAGTACTATTTATAGCTCTAATATTCGAGATAACGAAATTTATTGGTATTGACAAACTATCAGAGATCCTCTCAAGCATAAGTATAGTGAACCCGAATCTGCTAATTGGTGTATTCATAGGAATAATGATAGTTTACTCCTTCAGTAGCAAAACCCTAGCCTCAGTAAGTAGAACAGCTATGGAAGTTGTTGAAGAGATCAGAAAACAATTTAGAGAAAAACCAGAGATCCTTGAGTGGAAAGCTAAACCAGATTACTCACGAGTTGTTGATATAACCACGAAGAGAGCACTAGAAGAATTTCTCAAACCAGGTCTAATAGCGATAATAACTCCCGTGGTGACGGGAGCCTTACTAGGGTGGCAGGGATTAGTAGGGGTAATAGCTGGAGCATTAATAGTTGGTGTGCCAAGAGCACTTCTGATGGCTAATGCTGGTGGAGCCTGGGATAATGCTAAGAAATATATTGAACTCAGTGGCGGCAAAGGTGGTGAGGCTCATAAAGCCGCTGTTATTGGAGACACAGTAGGAGATCCATTTAAAGACACTACAGGACCCTCACTTAATCCATTAATAAAAGTGCTGAACACATTATCAGTTGTTTTTGCACCAGCGATAATTAAGATCAATATGTTGCTAGGAATCAATTTATTTAGTGGATTACTACCTATTCTATTAATGAAGTAATTCTGCACATATCTTCGCTAGAAAATAAAGTGTTCCATGATCTTTTATTGTTATAAATATAGATAGAATGTTTTATTCCATGGGAGTAGTTATTAATGAAGATAGGTCTGTACTTCAAAAAAGATAGCTCATCAGCTCAGGCATTGACTAAGAGAATAATTGATTTCCTGAAAAGAAACAATACTGAGGTCTTTATTGAGAAGAATCTAAAATCGCTATTTCCTGATGTTCCTGAATTTGATATATCCAAAGATAATATTGATGTTATAATTGTTGTTGGTGGAGATGGGACTGTTATAAAAATACTTCACGAGCTTCGAGAAAGAATCATCCCATTAATGACTGTTAGAATGGGTAAGAGAGGTGTCCTTCTAGATGTTTCGCCTATAGAGATCGAGGAGAGATTAAAAGATCTTTTAGAGGGAAGATATGTTTTGAGAGAATACGAGAGAATATTTGCGGAGATAAATAAGGTACCTTATCCACCAGCTATAAACGAAATAGTCTTAGTAGCATCCTCAGAATACTACAGATCTAAGGTGATAAGATTTAGTGTCCACAAGGATCATTACCCAATATATTACTTGGAGGGAGATGGAGTTATCATAGCAACACCCATTGGATCAAGCGCATATTCACTTGCGGCAGGAGGTCCTTTACTAGATAGATCTGTTAAAGCAATGGTGATTACTCCATTAGCCCCAATATATACTTGGGCTAGATCTGTTGTTGTTCCTATTGACTCTACTATAAGCATACACTTAAAAGAAGGATCTCTACCTGGCGAAATAGTTATAGACGGATACGAGAGAGCTCTTATTAAACCAGGAGACACTATCATTGTGAGAAGATATCCTCAACCAGCTAAAATAATAAGATTCCATGAAGATGAGAGATTATATGAAGAGATTTTCGGGAGAAAATAAAGAAAAACTCATTATAGACACAGCAGGATTATTTACTATACAGAGTTTTACTTCGTCCCAAGAGATCTACACAGTTCAAGAAGCAATCGATGAAGTCTTAGACGAGGAATCTAAGAAAAATCTTAATCTTGTGATAGCTAGTGGGAGACTAAAAATTATTCAACCGAATCACGAAAGCATCAGATACGTAACTCGGTTAATAGAGAAATTAGGTGTAAGAGAGTCTTTATCAGACACTGATATAAAGATCCTTGCTCTAGCCTATCAATTCACTAAAGAGGGGTCTAAGGCAACTATTGTTTCAGATGACTCATTTATTCATAGAGTAGCTAGAGCACTAGGTGTGCAGAGTATGAGTGTTAAATATAGGGTTTCTGGAAGAAGTAAATTAAGATATTATATATGTCCAGTATGCGGATATAAAAGTCTAAAGAAATTTGAAGTATGCCCCATATGTGGAACTCGTATAGGGAGATGAAAAAATTATGTTAGAGTCGCGATATAGATATTATCTGAGTTCTCAATAATCTTCACCTTACCTCTCCTCCCAATGAGGCTACCAGGATCCTCTACATCAATTATTGTTATTACTACTTCCTCCTCGCTATCTACAGCTAGAACTTCTTTCTTAAGCCAACCGGGAGAGACTATTTTAACAAAAACTTTCTCTTCCACATCGTATTTAGTGGGTATGGATCTTGTTTTTCTTATACCAAAATCAATATTTTTGTAGTAGAGTGGTGCACCGTATTTCTTCTCGAGTTTCTCTAGAAACTCTTTGAATATATCCCAACTAACTTCTTTAACCCCTCTGATTTTTCTTCCGTATTTATGGATCATGTATTTCTGAATACCAAATGGAGGAAATCTTCTTCCAACACCAATTGATAACCCCCACTCTATGATTTCCTCAATATCTTTATCATTGATCCCTGGTATCCAAACAGGTGTTAGATGTATATCAATCCTTGTGTTATTAATTATATACTCAGCAAATTTCTTTACTTTCTCAACGTCATACCACTGAACGCCTTGTAGAAGTCTCGCTTTAGCAGGATCAAGAGTATCAATACTTAAATTAATTCTATCTAAACCAGCTTTCTCAAGTTCATTTATCAATTTATATGAGAGTAGTTGTCCATGTGTTTCTACAGCTACTCTCGAAAACCTCTTCTTTAATTCATAAACTAATTCAGGAAGCTTACTATATGTCGTGGGATCCCCTACACCATCTATTAGTGCCTCATCTATCTCATTATTCTTCAAAACGCGAATTTTATCAATCCATTTAATCAGATGTTTCAGATCAACAATATACTCGCTCTGTCTATATCTGGTGAATGGACCTGCATCAACACTACAAAATACACAATTTAATTGACAAATAGTTGTTGGTCTAACCTGTATTACATTAGTTCCTCTATCAATTACACCAAAAGCTACATGTCCTATCAGCGGGAGATCATCTATGTATAGATAATTTACTCCTCTAGATCTACCTATTAGATAAACCATTTCAAAACCGCTTCAGAAAAGACTTTACTCAAACACCTCACTATACTTCTTTATAACTCTGATAATATCTCTCTCGGTAATTATTCCACTTAGTGTATCTTCTGATCCAATTAATACACATCCAACACCGCTCTTAACAATATGATCAATTACTTCTCGGGCACTAGTATCAGGGGATAGAATAGTTGGTTTTTTCATAATCTCTCTTTGTTGAGACAGTGATTTCACGAAGATATCAAGGGATTTCAATACTTTCTCAGATCTAAAGATCTCAGCAATTTCAGCTACAATATCCAGAATCGTTAGTAAACCAACTATTCTATCACTCTGATCCTTTACAGGTACTCGTCTAAATCCTCTCTGTAGCATTAATCCGATAGCCTCCTCAAGAGGGGCTTCCAGATCTATTGTTTCTACATTCTTTGTAGCTATATCCTCAGCTCTGAGCTCTAGAGGAACATATACTCTTGCATTATCAATTATACTCTCCTCAGAAATTACTCCTATTAAGATATCCTCTTTTGCAACAGGTAGACACTCTAACCCTAAATTAATAACTAGATCAATAATATACGTGAGCGGTGCTTCAGGATCTATGATAGGTAGTTCTCTAGCTATGTAGCCCATAGATCTTCTCAAGACATCATCTAGTCTACTGATCTCAGTCACAACAGAGCTCTCCTCACCAGATACAAATAACTCCTTAGCTATATCTTTAACAGTATAGATCCTGGCCAAGCCTCCTGGAAAGATCTTGTGTATTGATGCACAGATTTTTCTCACACGATATAATCTGAGAACTAGATCCCATATATCAGTCTCTGTGTGAAAAATAGGGATCATGGGATCTATGAGATCAATAGCTCTGAAGTAATACATTTCAATACCTTAATTAATTAATATGCTTTAAAGAAAATATTAATATTCGGATCAAGCAGAAGCGAAGAGATGGTGTATCCCATTGGCTATGGACTACGTAATAGAGATCATTGGTAAGAGAATAGCAGGAGATATTGTGTGGAGCAACGATATTAGTGCCGCGCTAAGGAAGTGGAGAAGTATATTTAGAGTATCACAGAGTGAACTCGCTAAAGCTCTTGGAGTAGCTCCCAGTGTTATTAATAACTATGAGAAAGGCAAAAGAACCCCAGGAGCAAAATTTGTTAAGAGATATGTTGAGGCATTACTCAGAATAGATGCTGAGAGAGGCTGGTTGGTGGCTAGAGATCTCATGAAGAGTATAAACATAAATCCTCTAGCCATTATAGATATCGGTGAATATGATTCTCCGGTAAAGCTAGATGACATAATATTCGTTACTAAAGGAATACTACTGAACTCTGTATTTCAAATCAAACCACTTTATGGATACACAATAATTGATTCAATAAACGCCATACAGGTTCTTTCAGGAAACGAATTCATACAGATCATGGGGGCAACAAGTGAGAGAGTACTTGTATTCACAAAAGTCTCTACAGGAAGATCCCCTATGATAGCTATTAGAGTAGCCCCCATCAAACCCGCAGCCGTAGTTTTTCACGGTGGTAGAAGAATAGATCCTTTAGCGATTGCATTAGCCGATAAAGAATCTATTCCTTTGATACTATCACTATCAAGCAATGTAGAGGAATTAATAAACGGATTAAGAGGTCTAAGACAAAAAATCTCACTCTAATTTATAGCTCAAACAGATCCATTAAACAGATTTATACATATACAATGATATTTAAGAAAGGTATATAAGATATTAGATAAATATAAGTGTGGTGGGCTTTTTAAAATGCTTATTTTCGCCTTGTACAAAGCAGTTCCACAAGATATTGCTAAAGTAGCAACAGTCGGCGGTATACTAAAGAGAGAAGAAGCTCAATTAGTAATAAATCCTCACGATGTACACGCTATAGAGGCGGCTGAGTATTTTAAGAGACTAGTTGGTGGAAAAGTAATTAGTTTATCTATGGGTCCTCACCAGAGAGTTATTCCAATAGCGAATACTTTATATAACTATGAGGTATGGGGTATTGATGAAGCGTATATACTAAGTGATAGAAGAATGGCTGGCGCGGACACCAGAGCTACAGCATATACTCTTTCTCTAGGTATAAAAAAGATTATCGAGTTTCATGGGGAGGCTGTTTCTCGCTTGGTAGGGGCTTTAGAGGAGAATAAGTCGGTTGAGGAGATAGTTAAATTAGCAGATGATCTTTATCAAAAGAATCTTTTACCAAATAAAATATATAGTGATAAACCATCTATAAAGGATCTTTCTCTAGTAAATAAGTTTGCTAGGGGGGAGATCAGTAGAAGAGATTTGGTGAATGAATTAGAGAATTATAGAGAGAGTCTAAGAAGAGATCTAGTCTTATTTCTTGGGATGAAAGCTGTTGACGGTGAAACTGGGAATACTGGTCCACAACTTAGTCAAGCATTAAGTGAGGCAATTGGTACACCTGTTACACATGCTACCTACGTAACTAACTTCAGCTATGATTTTGATAAGAAGGTTATCAGAGTAGTCAGAAGAATGGGTAGAGTGATTCAAGAGATTGAAATGGATCTACCTACGCTTCTAACCATGAGACCTGAGTATGAGGCTCCGCCAATCACTCTTAATAGACGTAGAGAAGCAGTTTTAGAAAGTTTCAGAGGAAAGGTATATGATATAAGAATCTTGAATGCTGATGATATAAAAGCTGATTTAAGAGCGTTAGGTTTATTAGGCTCGCCTACTCAAGTGGGGCCAACTATTGAGGTTAGAAAAGTTATTATTAAAAAGATCGTTGGTAAATCACTTAAGATTCTGAGCGACATAGACAAATTAAAGATAGGAGACAAAGAATATGGACCGTATAAGAAGGGTGATATAGTCACGGACCCCCCAAAAGAGTTAGTTGATGAATTAGTGCCGAAGAAGCTAGCTAAGATATATGATTATGATGATCTAGCTGAGGAAATAATAGATATCTTAACTAAAGAAACTAAAATTAAGGTGTAGATCCATGGCGCAGTCTCTAGAGGCAAGACTTCTCCCTGCAACACCTGATCTAGAGAGCTACAAAGATGCCTGGGGCTTTATTGAGTATATTGAGGGAGAGTTATTCGAGATCAGTCTAGAGACTTTAGGCGTCGCTAATAAAGTGGCTAGAAAAGCTGGCATGAAAGTAGGTGCTGTAATTCTAGGATACAAGATACCGGAGGAATTACTCAGAGAATTAATATATCGAGGAGCTGATTACGTGATCTATGCAGATCACCCTGATCTAGAGCATTATAACCCTATCGCGTATACAGAAGTACTATATCAAATGATTACACGCTATAAGCCATGGGCTCTCTTCTTTATGGCAGATGATCTAGGCAGAGATCTAGGGCCTAAGGTAGCTTATAGAGCCACGACAGGTATGGCTGCGGATTGCATTGATTTTGATGTGGAGGATTTCGAGTTTAAGTTAGCGGGTAAGACCTTCAGTAATTTACTTGCTCAAATACGACCAGCGTCTATATGGATCGCTAAGATATTCACTCCGAGACATAGACCTCAAATAGCTGGTGTTAGACCAGGATACTTCAAGCCTCCGCCAAGAGATCCTAGCAGAAAAGGTGATTTAATTAGATTTGAGCCAATCATCCCCTCTGAGGCTAAGAGATTCAGGGTATTAAGAGTAGAGAAACTTCCCGAGGAAAAAGATCCTTTGAGAGAAGCCGATCTTATATTGAGCCTAGGTATGGGTGTATTAAAGAGACCAGCTGGTGAGCCAGATCCTGTCAAAGCTTATGAGATAGCTAAAGAATTTGTTGAGTATATAAATAATAAATTAGGCGTGAAAGCAGCTTTGGGAGCCTCGAGAGCTCTGATTCATGCTGAGATAAAAGAGTTGGAAGGATTAATTAGCCATGATATGCAGGTTGGTCAAACAGGTAAAGCTGTTTCGCCTAGAATATATATAGCCGCTGGAATAAGCGGAGCTATTCAACATAGAGTAGGTATGCAGACTTCTGAGAATATAATTGCTATAAACACAGATCCTAATGCACCAATCTTTGAGATAGCTACCCATATAATTATTGAGGATTTATATGAGGCTATGCCAAAACTATTCGAGGCACTTAAAAAGAGGCTTGAAGGTGGTAAGTAATGGTTGAGAAGTATGATGTGATCATTGTAGGAGCTGGAGTAGGAGGATCGTCTGCAGCATATTATTTAGCTAAGAAAGGATATAATGTGATTCTTCTGGAGAAAGCCCACGTACCTGGCCAGAGAAATGTTACTGGCGGTGTTATCTACATAGATTATTTAGAAGGTTACGGTTTAAAAGATCTCTTCCCTAAATTACTTGAGGAAGCACCTCTCGAAAGGAAAATAACTAGGTATAGTATGTGGATGCTTTCTAGAGAGAGGAAATTCGATGGTGAATACAGGTACAAGAAATTAGATCTATCAGAAACATTTTTGGATAGATTTATTCATGGAGAAGCTCTTAAGTCAGAAGGCTACTCAGTCCTCAGAGCAAAATTCGATAAGTGGCTAGCATCTAAAGTAGTTGATGCAGGAGGAATAGTGGTTACAGACACATCAACGGAGTCGCTTATAAAGGAAAATGGAAAGATAATCGGTGTAAGAACTCATAAAGAGGAGATCTATGCTGACCTAGTGATTGATGCTAGCGGGGTCACTAGCACACTCGTTATCGATGCCGGACTAAGAGGATACCTAAGCCCAGAAGATCTTTATCACGGAATTAAACACGTCTATGAACTAAACGAAGGAGAGATTGAGCAGAGATTCGGGGTAAAGAAAGGTGAGGGTGTAGCTATAGCAGTAGCAGGAGACTTTATGTATGGTGCTAAGGGTGGAGGCTTCATATACACGAATAAAAACACTATATCTATAGGAATTGTTGTTGATATGAAATCTATGCTAGAGGCAATCCGTAGAAATATTGATAAAATAGGTAAGCCTCTTGATATGCTAGAGGAAATGGAGGCTCACCCAGAGATATCCAAATTAATTGAGGGAGCTAGATTAGTTGAGTATTCAGCTCATAATGTTCCGAAGGGCAGAAGAGTTTTCCTAAAGAAACCATATACATCAGGGTACCTGGTCATTGGAGATGCCTTAGGAGCATTTGTTAAGATAGGTGCAATGATAGATGGTATGAGAAGAGCAATCGCCACAGGTATAATGGCTGCCAAAACATATGAATACGCTAGGTCAAGAGGTAAATTTGATGAAACAACACTTAGTCTATATACGGAGTTGTTGAAGCCTGTGGCTAGTGACATAGAGAGATACAAGAGAGAAAGTATTGTTTCAGAAAGTAGCTTGGTCTATGGATTCGGTTATAAACTAGCTCTGAGCACATTAGGTAAAACAAGATCCGCCAATAAATTGGCTTCAAGAGATACAAGAGATGCTATTCAGAGAGTGCAGAGTAGAACGAGTCTTCTAGTATACAAGGAGAATAAGGAGTATATTCATATAGATGTTGACTATGAGAAAGCAAGTAGAGATCCACATAAGCTCTGGGTAGCTGCGTGTCCCGTGAATTGCTACACCATAGTTGTTGAAGGTAAGGGAGTATTTGCTTCATTCAAAGATCTCTACAACTACAATCTAGAGTATATTAAGAAAACGAGGCGAAATATAGATCCTGCGGAAGTCTTAAGTATTACTTGGAGAGACATAGAGAAGAGCACTTTGAGATTCGATCATGTAGCATGTATTGAGTGTGGAACTTGCTGGTTCATTGGACCACCTAATATAATAAGATTCCATCACCAGAGAGATGGTAAAGGAGTAAAGTTTGCTTACGGGTAGAATATTACTTCACACCTTAAGGTTCCTTAATTATCTTTTCTAATTTTATAGTGTTAATAAATATTTTTTGGTATAGTATCTGTGGTGTAAGTGAATGAGGAAATTCTCAGGAGTTCAGACTATAACATTTGATGTTTATGGAACATTAGTTGATTGGAGATACTCGATAGGATCATTTATAGCAAAGTATATATCACAAGATGCAGTAGAGGAATACTTCGAATGTGATATTAAGGAAGTGAGTACTTATAGACTATATAAGGATATTCTAAAGATTTGCTTAAGAAAAATCATGGATAAAAGAGGATTAAGTTATAGAGATGAATTAGGCGATGCATTTGTGAGAGCATTTGCAAAATCTCCTCCATTCCCCGACACAATATATGGATTACATCTCCTTAAGAAGAAGGGGTATAGAACAGGTGTTATATCAAATACTGACAAGGATCTCATAGAAGTCACCCTTTATGGATTAAGAGAATTAATTGATTACGTAGTAACTGCTCAAGACACAGGTTTCTACAAACCTGATCCGAGAGCCTTCACAAGAGCTCTAGAGATCATGGGTGTTAGTAAAGAGAAGATACTTCATGTATCTGCGTATCCACAATATGATCTTGAGACAGCAGAGAGATTAGGTATAAGAAATATCCACCTAAATAGATACGGATATAAATGGTCTCCTGAGATAAGATCATTGGATGAATTAGCAGATCTATTATCTAGTGAATAGATATTTCCTTAACACTAAAACATATTATTTGCATCATTTCACATTTTTGTGGAGAAATCTCTTATGTCTCTAGTTTTAGTGGAGAAAGAAGCTTTCATTGGTTGGGTAATACTTAATAGACCAGAGAAATATAACGCATTTAATACACAGCTAATGAAAGAAATGATCTCGGCAGCTAATGAATTAGATAATTAGATAATGATGACATTATAAAAATAATTGTTTTAACAGGGCAAGGAAAAACTTTTTCATCGGGTATAGATCTATCAGAGATAGCCTCTCTAGAAAAGCCTGAGGATATAGAGAGAATTTTTTCAACCCTTAGAGAAGTGTTTATTAAATACCTAAGTATCTCTAAACCACTAATAATAGCCTTAAATGGAGACGCATATGGTGGAGGAGCTGAATTAATTTGGACAGGTGATGTAGTAATCTCAGTTGAAGATGCTAAAATAGGTTGGGTTGAGTCTAGGTGGGGTCTAATACCTCCTGCATTAACTACAATAGGTCTTTATCAACTAGATTTCTCAAAAGCATCTTTAATAGCTCTAACGTCAGGGATCGTTAGTGTTAAAGAACTCTATGAAGTCGGTGTAGTAGCTAAACTCGTGCCTAAAGAAGAATTAAGAGAAGAAGCGAGAAAATTAGCAAGAAGTATAGTAGAGACAAGTTCCCCAGAGGCTATTTCTAGTATAAGGAAAATCACGAAGATATCTAAGTTAAAGCTTCTAGACGAATTAGGATTATCAGAGCTATTGAGATTATCAAGGAGTTCTGAACTAATAATCAGAGCTAAGAATTTTATTGAGAAGAAGCAGATCCCTAAATACTTTTAGCTAAAAATATCGAGTATTTTTACCCAGAGTATTTTCATCATGTGATTAATTAGATCTGTGATGAAAAACTATTCTTCAAGTCTTAAATAGTTAGCGATCTCATTATCGTATTGGAATATTATCGGTGTTCCTCCTGTGTGTATGAAGAGCACATTACTCCCACGTGAAATAACGCCTCTCTCAACTAGATCAATTAATCCCAGCACGGCTTTAGCTGTGTAGACAGGATCTAGAAAAATAGTTTCCTTAAGAGAAACTTCTCTTATAATATTTACAACTCTCTCACTTATGACACCATAGCCTCCTTCAGTGTAATCATCATATACTATTACATCATCTATTGTGAATCTAATCTCCGTTCCTGCATATCTAGCTCCTTCCTCAACTAATCTATAGATCCTGTTGATCAGTTCAGGAGATCTTCTGCCCACACTAATTCCAATTATCTTGGCATCTAAACCAGCTAATTTGGAACCCAGTATAAGTCCTGCTTGGGTGGCTCCGGTTCCTGAGGCATGAATAATGTAGTTTGGTTTAACATTTAATTCACTGAATTGCTCAGCTAACTCAAATACTGCATAAGCATATCCTAATACACCTGGTGGAATAGCACCTCCTCTACTAATTACATATGGTTTTCTACCTCTCTTCTCAAGTTCCTGAGCCAACTCATTCATTATCTTATCTGCCTCGTCTGGGTTATCAGCGTGAAGTATTTTTGCACCTAATAATTTATCCAGAAGCAAATTACCCTTAAGATCCTTTGACCCAGGTTTTGTGAGCACTAGATAAACATCCACCCCAGACTTTCTTGCGAAAGCTGCTGTTAA
>JBMFIR010000009.1:0-39891 GCA_049976205.1 Sulfolobales archaeon
CCAATTCTCATGGGAAAAATTCGACATAGTTAGATGGATACTTCAATACTCAGAGAGATATATAAAACTACCTCCTTATCTTACATACATAGAGCCAAACAAAGCGTATATCCTATACGTGAAAGGAAGTGGTCAAATTAATAGATACGATCTTTGGTACGTAAAACAGGAGTGGGATCCTTATAGAGGATGCGTCAGAACTGAGACCTGGACTGGTAAAATTAAGCTACAAACAGATGCTGTAAGCATAGTATTTAACAGCGATGGCTCGGCTGTAACCAGATATGAGTATGTGGATAATGGTTATGTTGATGATGATCTAAGCTATTTCTACGCTAATGCAACAACAATAGGTCCCTACACGCTACAGCCAGGACAAGCATTGGACGTACACTTAAAGATTAAGGATTATTATGGCTCTCAGAATTGTGTGATAGATGGTATTGAAGTAGGTTTTCCTGCGGGTCCCATTGCTGCTGCATTGTTAAAGAATAAACTTCCTGAGGCTAAGAGAAAAGTATTATCTCTGCTACCTATATCGGTAACTGTTGAGTATAAAGGTGTTGTTTCTTTCTATTGGATTGCTAGATTAAGTAATGTTGGTTCTTACCCCAGTGGGTATAATGCTCCTGAGTACATCTATATTTACTCAAGCGGTGCTGTTTACAACTATGATAACCGATGCAACATTAGATTACCGTTTCTCTTGATAAGATCTGTGTAGGATTCATATAATCGAATGAGACTCGTCCTCTGGCTAGCTTAAATAATTTTTTACTAATTTAAGCTTCATGTGAAATGGGTATACTAGGTTTTTCTTTCACGATTCTTAGAATCACGTTAGTCACAGATCTCTTTATATGTGGATTCTTGAGGATCCTCTTAATGAATTTATCTAGCTCCTCAGTGTCTCTGAAGGTGGAGACGATGGCTATATCGTATTCACCTGTTATATCATATACTGCTCTCACATTAGGTTCTGAAGCGAGTAATTTCTCTACCTCTTCTATGTATCCTCCCTCTACTTGTAGGAGTGTTAATGCATTTAATCTATAGCCTAATTTACCACTATCAATAAGTGCTGTGTATCCAGTTATAAATCCTTTCTTCTCTAATTTCTTTATTCTCTCAGCCACCGTTGACGGAGCTTTCTTAAGAAGTCTTGCAATATCTCTAACACTTATACGAGCATTTTCTCTAAGTATCTCTAGAATCCTAAGATCTAACTCATCTAATGACTCTCTGTACAATGTATCCAACCAAAAAACTACTTATATTCACAATATTTATTTAACACCGATCTATTTGGACAATATATCCAAAGATCTTTATAAACTTAAATACTGCACAAACTAAGCGAGAAATTGTGATATTTTGAGCAATAATCGTACAAAACTAATAATTCATTACACAGATCTCGGTGGTTTTTTGAGGAGTGTAGAGACTAACTATATAGAGACTGAAAACAATGAATTCATAGCTTCATTCGATGGTAGTAGTGTTACTGGTTTCGAAGATATTGAGAGTAGCGATCTTCTTATCCAACTGGATCATAGTACTCTCAGAGACATTCCATGGATTAATGACATGAAGAGAGGTATTGGAAGGATCTATAGACCTAATAAAGAGAGGTATGAGAAAGATCCTAGATATGTTGCAGAGAGATTAAGTAGTTACTTGAATGAGTTGGGTTATAGAGCTTTAGTAGGAGCAGAATTAGAATTTTTTGTGTTTAAGTCCCTCAAGATAAGTTACGATAATCCCACCACACATATTTCTTATAGAATAAAGCCTCTTGATAGAGTTAGATTAGAGAAGAATTATCACGCTCCTGACACATTAGATACTTTATTTACATACAGATTAAAAGTCTCTAAATATTTAGCCTTATTAGATTATGAGGTGGAGGTATCGCATCACGAAGTCGCTAGATCTCAGATAGAGCTCTCGCTAAGAGCCGGAGACCCTGTCTATATAAGTGATGAAATAATCACAGCCAAGTGGGTTGCTAAATACGTGGCCTCAGAGATGGGTCTCAAAGCTATTTTCATGCCGAAACCAATATACGGTGAAAATGGTAGTGGTATGCATTTACACATAAGCTTGTGGAGAGGAGACGAGAATCTATTTTATTCAGCAGATGAAAAAGGATTAAGTGAGTTTGCTAGGTACTTTATTGGTGGATTAATTCATCACTGCAGAAGTTTAGCTGCCTTAGTAGCCCCTACAACAAATAGCTACAAGAGACTAGTGCTGGGATACGAGGCTCCCGTATATTGTCTATGGGGACACTACAACAGAAGTGTAGGTATCAGAATACCTGTTGCCTCAAATATTACGAAGACAAGAATCGAATTTAGGGTTCCAGATCCCTCCGCGAATCCTTATCTAGCGATCTCGGCGACTTTAATGGCTGGTTTAGATGGCATCAAGAAGAAAATAGATCCTGGAGAAGAATTCGTGGGAAACGCCTATGAATTAACACTAAATGAAATTAAAGAGAGAAACATCAAGACCTTACCGAGAGATCTCTACGAGGCTCTAGAAGAGCTTGAAAACGACCATGAATTTCTCAAACCAGTTTTCAATAAGGAGTTAATAGAGAGCTTTATACAGATCAAGAGAAGAGAACTAAACGAGATCTATAAAAGACCCCATCCATACGAGTACATTCTGTACATGGATATATGAGAAATTCGCTTGTGGTGGGGCCGCTGGGATTTGAACCCAGGACCACGAGGGCCCAAGCCTCGCATCCTACCAAGCTAGACTACGGCCCCACCACTTAATTATTTAATAGAGTTAGTATCTTATAAAAATTCACCTGGTTTATGACTTATTTCTTTAATGATGATCTGGTTTAATTTATTAAGCTAAATAATTGTATTGCTTATTTAGATTAGGAGATGCCTAAGTATCTTATTAGATTATCTGGGGAAATGTCTCTTAAGGGTACTCATAGAAGAAGACTTGAGAAGCTTCTTGAGAGGAATATAGTTGCTGGTTTAGGTGGTAACTGCTCTATTAACTGGATCGATAGTGGTAGAGCTCTAGTGGAGTACTCAGGTGACGCAGTAGATATTCTTCGAAGAGTATTTGGTGTTTTAGAGGTTCTTGAGGTAGCAGAGTTCTCTTTTAATGATATTCAGGATCTATCTAATAAGATCAGAGATCTATTCTGTGAGGAGATTAGAGGGAAGATATATGCTCTCAGGATCCATAGAGTGGGTACTCATAGTTTTACATCAATTGATGTTGCTAAATTAGCTGGGGAGAAGCTTAGAGAGTGTGGAGCTGGTGTGGATCTTGAGAATCCTGAGATCGAGATCTACATTGAGATCAGAGGAGACAGAGTCTATGCAACAACTAATAAGAGAAGATATAGAGGTTTTGGAGGTCTCCCACTAGGCTCTCAAGCTAGAGTACTTGTTCTATTCTCTGGAGGATTTGACTCTACTGTGGCTACATGGCTTATGCTTAGAAAAGGTTCTCCCACAGATCTATTACATATTCGTATGGGCTCTCTAGAGAATTTATATCGAGTAGTTGAGGTAGCAGAAAAACTTGCTCGCAATTGGGCATTAGGACATAAAATGAGGTTCTTTATAGCTAATTTCTCGAGTATAATTAGAGAAATTAGAGAGAAAATAGATCCTGTGTACTGGCAAATAGCTCTCAGAAGAAGTATGCTTATATTAGCACAAGAATACGCTAAGATAAATAGATACGCCTCGATAGTCACTGGTGAGAGTATTTGGGAAGCGAATAGTCAAACTATTGAGAATATAGATGCTTCATCGAAAAAACTCGATGTAATAGTTATTAGACCAGTTATTGGTTTATCAAAAGATGATATAATTGATCTATCGATTAAAATAGGTTTGTATGAGGATATTAAAAAAGTCAAAGAGACTTGTTGGCTAGGTTCATACACGCCTCTTAAAATAAATGAGAGTAGATTTATGGATCAATTCTCTAAGATAAGTGATAAGGTCTTCAAACAAGCTATTAAAGAGATCATAGAAATAGATCTATATGGGGATTGGAGAAGAGACATAAAAGAGAAAATTGGTACCTCCGAGGACATTGAGATAGATACTGTACCTAATAGAGCTGTTCTAGTGAATTTAACTAAGAGAAATATTAAGAAGAGATTCATTGGTCATAAAGTAATTAATTTGTCAGAAATCGATAAATACAGAGATCAAGAGCTAGTTTTGGTGTGTGAAGAAGGCGAATTGAGCGAGTTACTCGCTGAGAGTCTTAGAAGAGCAGGTTTCAAGACTTATAGTCTCAAAGGAGGTCTCAAAAGATTCTTTGGCTACGAATAATTATATTATCTCAGGAAATACTTACTTAGGAGGGAGATGAAGTGGGTGGAAGACAAAAAACAACTATTTTTATGGGACTAGAGGAGAAGAAAGCAGAAGAAACAGAGAGAAGTAAAACTGAGAGTAAAGAGAGTAAGAAAGAGGAGAAGAGTAAGAAGAAGAAATAGTCTTTTTCTCTGGGGATGATAGAGGCTGGGTTGACTGATTCTTTATATGATGTTTTCACGAACCGTTTGACCCACTGTACCACACTCCTAGCTCCCTAAGAAAATTTTATTAATGAAACAGTCTCTAAAGTGTGTGGGCTTATCTAATGCCTGATACTAACTATGGTAAAGCTTTCACAGCAGGTTTCTTAATAGGTTTGATCATGGGTCTAGTAGATACATACGGCTACGCAACCACAGGCTACACCACAGCTGAGTTAAGTATTATTACAACACCTCTTCTAGTCAAATTAATCTTGGGGAGAAGCGGAAGTATAAGAGAAATAGTTGCTGGAACTGTTGTCGCCTACGGATTATCATACGCTACAATAATAACTTCAGGAATGCTCATAACATTTGCTTACACAAAAATGATCTACGAGAAATATTTCTATGGAACAGACTTTCCCTCGTGGCTATACAGCGAAAAATGTTTTCTTAATTTCTTATGCCCATATATACCTACATATATATTCATTGGACTACTAAGTCTCCCAGGAATACTACTGGCTTATTTATACAGACACTTACTACTAGATAAACTTCAGCTCCCCTACCCCTTTGCGATCACGTCATTCATAACATCGGGATTTGTTAGTAAATTAAGATCATATAAAGAGATCTATTTATTAATAATCTCTGGATTAATCTCTCAATTCATAATATTTTACTTAGGAGAACCATCAATAGATCTCACAGAAAAATTAAATACCGTACTAAAAGGCTCTGTAATGAGTCTCTCAATATCATTCATCATGCTTTATCTCTCGATAGTACTACCCGCGAGAACATCTTTTAGTATAGGTTTTAGTAGTTTATTAACCTCTCTATTTATTCTTCCGTTAGGAGCTTACGTCTCTCTATATAATCTGGGGAGAATCTATACAATAGATGAGATCCTCTACAGAGCCTCTTGGTACATAGCCTCAATCATATTTGGCTCTGTTCTTCTCCTGGGCATATTATTCATATATAGAATAAGAGGATCTCTGGTGATTATATGGAGAATATCTAGAGAGAAGCGAGATCTCTACCTAGTAGTATTAATCTATTTAGGTTTCGTCTCTTTGTTCCTCTCAACACTTATTTATGGAGCATCATTTGATATATTCCACATCATAGCCTCATTAGTTTGGGTTCTTCTACTACTCCCAATACTCATAATATTGACTACTATAGCAGTTGGTGAAGCAGGTATAGCTGGACAATCACTTTACCCATTCAATACCGTGTATCTCTACTTACTAGGTTTCAGAGATTTCACACCTTACATATTCATGGATCACTACTTAGGTATACCTATGCCAGGTAGTCTGAGCTCAGCGAGTGCGAATATTATGAAGATCTCTAGACTCAGCGGGGCTCCTCTATCGAGACTTCTTATTTTATTTACTTTCTCATTCACTCTGGGATTAGCGATAACAATGTTCTACGGTATCGTGCTCTTAAGAGTCTTTGGATTAGAATCACCTCAATTATCTCTCTTGAGATGGCTTCCATACGTTAGCTGGTCTATTATGGTTTACAAAGGATTACTTGACTACGCCACTATTGGGGGAGGATTGATCATAGGAGCGCTCTATATGGCAACTATTTTATTGATCAGCATGATCTCTCCAATAAAAATATCACCAATACCATTTATAATAGGAATGTCCCTGACCCCGGACTACGGGATCTTATTTATAATTGGTTCATTCATAAGATGGTATTTATCAAAATTCGGTATAGAGGTTCAAGAGAAGTTATCAATATATTCAATAGCTTTATTAGTAGGGAGTGGTCTAGCTATACCAAGTTACATTATTTATAGTATCCTTGTTAGATAGGTGATCATATTGATCAGTGAGGTGCTCCTAGGAATATACGCATTGATTCTTGTGCTTCTCTACATGATTTATAGAAGAATTGATGAAGGATCTGCTGAAAGCAGGGGGTATACCGAAATTTTTAATCGAGAGATCAGAACAATATCTATCTCTGCACGTCTAAAAGTGATATATGTACAACTTAAGTTATTTCTCTTAAGAGACTCCACAATATACGTCTTAATACTAGCAACATTATTTTTCACAATTATAATGACGTGGAGTATTGAACCATCTACGTATTCCTCCCGAGAAGTAGTTGAGGGCATGGATCTTAATTTCGCTATTGTAGAAGGTAATTACTCTAAGATTCCTCAATTAAGTTCCTCGAGACCTATTTTATACGTGTACGAAATATTTTCAGAAGAGCCTTACATAGTTAAAGAGAACGAAACTTCAAATAATATTTTGCTCCTGACCAACACTATTTATCTCGTAGAATGCTTAGATCACGACACTATTCTTAGACTAAATAGATTACTAGCAGAGATCTGCGAAAAACAAGAGATCTATGTCTTCGGGAAAGAATTACCAAGTAAAGGTGCTTTGATTCATGGTGATAGGATCTTTGAGTTGAGCATATCATCTCTAATCTCTATAGATAAACCCTATGTAGGTCCTAGGATCTACACTATTTATGATCTTTTTAACTACAAGATCTATAGTCTGGGGCCACTGAATTATGTTCCTAGGGTAGTTGTTGTAGTTAATAAAGATTATGCTTCTAGTATAGATTTGATATCTCCAGATGATCTGTGGATATCTAGATCTATTATTCACATAAACTTTACAGAGAGTGAGCTAAGGGGCCTAGTTAATGATTTAGGGAGAGAAATTTTAAAATACGGTATTAATCAAATAGTGCTAGTTGCTAATAACACGACATATACTCTTAGCATAAATTATACTAATGTAATTTTGTATTCAGTAGCATCCGGAGTCTTAACATTAATTTTTACATCAGGTATACTCATGCTATACATAAAATCTTTTGAGGAGAATCTAGTTAGATACTCTGAGTCATCGTTATACTCAGGAGGTACTGACTGGATCTCGAGAACATCTCTACTAGTAGGTTATTTTATCTATAGTGCATCTATCATATTCTTCTCAGCTAGTCTTAGCTCTGTAATAAGCTACTTAACTAGACACGCATTTTACCTAGGAATCACTCAATTCACTAGTATCTTCCTAGGATCCTTGGCTGGGGCGCTAGTCTCTCTAATTTATCTTCTAAGAGTAGTGTCCGAGAGCTCTATATATCATGTAGAGAAACTACCTACGAAAACCTTTCTCGAGTCAAAGATACAATCTAAAGATGAATCTATTGAGAGGATCATGAGAGACATAATTGGCTCATTGGAAGAATCAGAGTTCATTCAATTACTAGAGAAGCACGTGAATGTGACTGATAGCATCGGAAGAGTCTTTCTCAGAGCTATATACACATATACTGTGGGTGTAGGTGTTGATATTTTTATACAGATCAATAAATATAATGAGACTATTAATATATCGATAGATCTTGATCCTTGGAGCATAGAAGAGCTTCCGCCAGAGGCTCTCAGCTCTGTGTCTAGATTAGTTCTAAGTCGAATACAAGGTATCTTACAATCCAAGACACTTTATAAAGTCTAAGACATTTTGAGGTGTATCACGTGAGCTATGATCTGAGTAAGAATCTGCTTAAGCTCTGGTGGATCAGAAGATCTTTACTAATTTCATTTATTGTATCAATCTCACTTGCTCTAGTGATCTATTTGTCGGGATACAACGATAAATTATTGATAGGTATTACGATACTGATTCTATCACTAGAGACCTTGGTTAGTATGAGATCAATCTTACATAAGTTCTATGAAGTCTTAAACATTATTGGTGCCCCCAGAAGAATCATTACTATAATGATTACTCTAAATACTTCACTATCCATGGTACCTCTATACGTAATCTCAGTATTAACTCCTCCGTCTCCAGTATTTCTGATCCTTATAGTATTCATTAATGTTCTACTGAATTACTTATTGGCTAGAAGAAAATTGTTGTAGCTCCATAACTATCTCACCAAGATCTCTTCGAGGAAGCTAGATACAAAAATTATTATCCAAACCCCCATAGAATTATTTGGTTACAGGTTTTTGCCAGAGGAGAAAGTAGTTATACTAAGAGATGTCTGGAAGATATATAGATCAGGTGGTGTAGTAGTAGAAGCTCTTAAAGGTGTTTCTATGGATGTGAGTAGAGGAGAAGTAGTGCTAGTCCACGGTCCTTCGGGGTCTGGTAAAACAACTCTCTTAAGAATAATTGCTGGTTTAGAGAGACCTGATAAAGGATCTGTTATAGTTGATGGATATGAATTAACTCTACTCGATGAAGAGGGTTTAGCAATGATTAGAAACACGGTAGTGGGATACATACCTCAGGACTATGGGTTAATAGAAGATTTCACCACTTGGGAAAATATTGAGCTCCCATTACTAATAGCTGGGTTCCCTAAGAAAAAGAGGGAGGCGTTAGTTAATGACATAATGAGATACGTAGGTATACAAGCTAGAGCAACTATCCCCGTTAAGAAACTAAGTGGTGGTGAGAGACAGCGTGTTGCTATTGCTAGAGCCCTTGTTAATACACCTAGTGTATTATTAGCGGATGAGCCAACGGCTAATTTAGATTGGGAGAATACTTTGATAGTTATGGAATTATTCAAGAATATAAAGAGAGATTTTAATACTGCAATAATAATCGTCTCCCACGATCCCCGCATTATTGATTATGCAGATAAAATGATTATGCTTCAAGAGGGGAGAATCAAAGAATATAAAGAGAGATCAAGTCGAAGATAATGAGCTATTTTCAATATATTCACTATGGGTCGCTACAGATCCTCGTGTGAAAGGTATTTAGCTAGATGCTGTGTCTATAAGCTTTTTATCTAAAAATTTAATTCTCTGGATTAATGATTCTTTTGAGGTCCTAGAATTGATAACATTAATATCGAGTAGAGAGACCTTAGTCAATCCCCCAGATCTGCAGGATCATATAAGAAAATACTCTGATTCAGGCGAAGAATTTCTGGTGATACTAAGTGAGGACTCATCGGAAGTTCTTGATACATTATTTAATAAAGATCTTAGTAGAGAAATAAAGGAATATATTAAATGGAGTGTTGATTTCTTCGTTGATAAATTAAATGATTTTACTGAGATAATGTCTTTTAAGATACCAATTGCTTTAACTGAATTTGCTAAAAGTCTTTACATAAGATACAGGGCTACACATATTCTGATTACCCCAAAAAATATTGATAGAGAGGATTTCGCAAGAGTTATTGATGCCTTGAAATTTTCTTTGTTAAAGAAACATGAGAAAATACTTAATTACTTAATTGAGGAAGTGATCAATCAATATAATAAGTATGTGTCTTTAGTGGATGAATTAATTGATGACATAGAGAACAGGATCTGGGAAGAGGAGAATATTTTACTTAGAGGTAGAGAGGCTACGAAAATTTATTCTTTAAAGAGATCATTGATAGAGATGGAAAGATCTCTGCTTAGACTAAGAGATCTTCTAACGTTACTCGAGCGAGAAGAGTTCTTTAAAGGATCAGTAGATTACGAGGAGCTTCAATATAGTAGAGTAGAGATAACATCTTTAATTGAGAATATTAGTGTCTTAAGAGATCTTGTGATCACATTAATTGATATTGATATTGCCTTAGCCTCATACAAAATCAATGATGTGATGAAGAAGCTAACAGCTATAACACTGATACTTATGCCTCCAACATTAATCGCATCTATCTACGGTATGAACTTCGACACCAGTGTCTCTCCGTGGAATATGCCCGAATTAAAACTTCCCTTTGGATACCCAATGGCTCTAGCAATGATATTTCTGGCGATGTGGCTCCCATATGTTGTTCTAAAGAGGCTGAGATTTTTATAAAGTTTAGTTCTATTAGTTTTTGGGCAGGAGTATTGATTAGGGCAGTCTATAAATCATTATGTCCTAACTGCGATACTGAGAATATTTCTTCAGAGAGACTATCTAAAGGCTTAGCATGCGAGAAATGCATGCCTGAACCTGATCGCTTAGTTGTCGAGGGCTACATGAGTAGAGTAAGAGATATCGAGAAAGAGCTTGAGGAGATCAACAAGATCTTTATTAAGTACGTTAAAGCTCCCATGTGGGGTCTGCAGAGACTCTGGACAAGGAGGTTTCTAAATAATGAAAGTTTTGCCATGGTAGCTCCTACAGGAAGTGGTAAGACAACAACACAAATTATTTTATCTATTTATGCCGCGAGAAATTATGGTAAGAGGATTCTTATTCTTCTCCCTACTAGTCTCTTAGCACATCAAGTCTATCAAAAATTAAAAGAGCTCCTTAACTTATTAGAGATCGACGATATATCCATAGTCGCTTATCACTCTCTTCTTAAAGAAAGTGAGAGGAGAGAGAATCTATCCAAGATCAATAGTGCCAGTATTATGGTGACAACTACTATGAGCCTTATTAAAAAATCAGAGATTAATTCCCAAAGAATCGATATAGCCTTTATCGATGATGTAGATAGTTTTCTTAAGAAAAGTAAGAGTATTGATTACGTACTTAGCATGCTAGGAGTAGATAAAGAGCTTAGAGATAAAGTTGAGGAACTTGTTAATTACGAAAAAAGCATGAAGAAACTTATTAAATCAGATCCTGATAAATACGAAGAAGAAATGAAAAAGATCATATCCGAGAGAAACGAGATCAGAAAAAGAGTTTCTTCACAGATAATAGTCAGTGGAGCAACACAAGCAACTATTAAGACTAAAAGAATCTTGATTCTAGAGACATTATTCGGTTTCACAGTGGGTAGGAGAATAGAGGTTGGTAGAAGAGTCATTGATACTTTCATAGACCAAATTTCTGAGGAATCTCAAGAGGATCTTGTTGCGAACTTAATCAATAAATTAGGAACCGGGGGAATATTATTTATTCCTCTTGATAGAGGATCAGAGTACGTATCTTATTTAGAAAATAAATTAAAAGAGAAAGGATTAAATATAGAAGGTTTCAAGAGAGCTGATAAAAAAATATTTGAGAGATTTGTTTCAGGGAAAGTAGATGTATTAATTGGCTTAGCGACTACCAAGAGTCCTTTAACCAGAGGAATCGATCTACCCGAGAGAGTCCGCTACGTAATATTTCTCGGTGTTCCAAAATTCAAGATCAATATAGACGTAAACGAGTTTCACCCCACTAAATGGCTTATGCTTCTTAACAGTATAAGAGATGTTATCCCACGAGAATACCAAGACGAGATTGATTATATAGTTGGTTCATTATCTAATCTAAAGTTTCTGAAGAGAGAGGATTTAGAGAAAATAAGAGAGGCTGTTAAAACAAATACTACTTTAGAAGGATTCTTAGAGTATGCGAGGAGAACAGCTGATAGAACTCTTAGATTCCTCCAGAAAATACTCTCAGATAAAGATATTGTTGAAGCAATGAAGAAGAGCCCCTATATCTCAATGTCCTCTGAGAAAGGAAAATTCTCTTTCATTATACCTGATGTAGCCGCATACTTACAGGGTAGTGGTAGATCCAGCAGATTATTTGCAGGAGGTGTAACATTAGGATTAAGTGTTCTAATAATAGATGATCAAAAAGCTTTTAATTCTTTAGTTAGAGAGATGAAGTGGTATGTTGATGAAGTCTCATGGAAGAAATTCTCAGAGCTAGATCTGAATACAGTACTATCAGAGATAGATAGAGATAGAGAGAGAGTTAAAGCGATTAAGAGCGGAAAATTAATTGGTGAAGTAAAAGACCTTGTTAAAACAAAACTCTTAGTAGTTGAGTCTCCTAATAAAGCAAGAACTATTGCGAGAATCTTTGGTAAACCTACAGTTAGGGTAATACAGGATCTACAGACTTACGAGACAGTAATCGAAGACTCTCTACTAATAGTAGCGGCGAGCGGTGGCCATATAGTGGATCTTTCTCAAGGAGACGGTTTATTCGGTGTATTAATAGAGCATAGAGGGGGTAAGAAACATAATATCTATGTACCAAGTTATGTTTCTCTGAAGAGATGCGCTAATTGCGGAAGAACTGTTCCGGAAGAGGTTGATAAGTGTCCGTATTGTGGCTCTAGAATATTTAGAAGTGTTAAAACTGTTATAAACGCACTCAGACTCTTAGCTAGTCAAGTTGATGAGGTGCTTATTGGAACAGATCCTGACAGCGAGGGAGAGAAAATTGCTTGGGATCTATATCTTTTACTAAGACCATTTAACAAGAATATTAAGAGAATAAGATTCCATGAAGTCACTAAGAGAGCTATTTTAGAGGCTCTGAGAAATCCTGGCTCAATAGATGAGAATATGGTGAAGGCTCAGATCGTTAGAAGAATAGAGGATCGATGGATAGGCTACTCACTGAGTCCAATACTATGGAAGGAATTTGGTCTAAATTATCTCTCTGCTGGACGTGTACAGACACCTGTCCTAGGATTTGTTGTTGAGAGAACAAAAGAAGCTGCCAAAAAGATTGAGCTAGTAGATATCGAGACAGAAGATGGCAACAGATTTACTATTAGAGCACCTAGAGGAACATATAAAAAGATTCTGGAGAAGAATTATGTAGAAATAAAAGATCTCGAGATTAAA
Organism: Sulfolobales archaeon; assembly: GCA_049976205.1. GTDB lineage: Archaea > Thermoproteota > Thermoprotei_A > Sulfolobales > AG1 > WYEN01. Next base: position 13,068 of record JBMFIR010000009.1, read on the forward strand.
GAAGAGATGATGAACCCGCTCCCACCTTTCACTACCGATACCATGCTCGTATCAGTTACGTCGGCTCTTAGAATCTCTGCAGAAAAAGCTATGGATATTGCACAGAAATTATTTGAACTAGGTCTAATAACCTATCACAGAACTGATAGTACTACTGTAAGCACATTTGGTCTAGGAATAGCAAAGGATTATATATCTAATTCATTTGGTGAGGAGTACTTCGCACCAAGGAAATGGGAGATGCCAGGAGCACATGAGTGTATTAGACCTACTAGAGCCATAGATACTCATAGACTAAAGACGCTAGTGGCAGCAGGAATACTCAAGCTACAACAACCTTTAACAGAAGAGGATCTTAGAGTTTACGATATAATATTTAAGAGATTCATTGCTAGTCAAATGCCTCCTGCTAAGATAAGAAGAGTAGAATTTACCCTCGTAGCAGGTGATTTTGAGCAGAGGTTCTCATTTATAAAGGAAATTATTGAGCCAGGCTTTACATTAGCTACTCCCGTACCAATTGAGAGAAGAGAATTTAGAGAAGGCAGATTACCTATTAAGAGCCTTAAGTATAGGTTGATTGGTGAGAAGCCTTTGTATGGGTATTCGGATCTTGTTGCTCTCATGAAGGAGAAAGAAATTGGCAGACCCTCAACCTACGCAGTAATTATTGAGACACTACGTAGAAGAGGATATGTTATAGAGCTGAAAAAAGCAGGTTCTAAGTTGGTCTCTACGAAACTTGGTGAGAAAGTATATAATTATTTAACATCTAACTACGAGCCCTATGTAAATATTAATAGAACAAGAGAACTAGAGAAGAAAACAGATCTTATTGAGAGAGGAGAAGCGGAATATAATGAAATCCTAGATGAGTTATACGATGAAATTAAGAAGATCCTTGTTGACGCCATGAAGAATAAACACGTTAAATATCCTATCCTAGATACCAGGTATCTTTATCAATGACTAAGTCATTAGATCCCGTATTTCGTTAAATATTTTTTCAGAATTAATTATATTTAATTGGGATAATAATATTGATCCCTTATACACGAGATCTAGAGAGACAATTAAGGAGATTAGGTGTTAAAGTCTCAAATATAGATGACGTGAGTAGTGTTCTTATAGAGACTAGAGACAAGGAAATTATTCTTGAGAATCCTCAAGTCATAGTGATGGAGTTTAAGGGTCAGAAAATTTATCAAATAATTGCTTCAAGTGAGAAAACAATTAATCTGACTCAACAGAGTAGCGACTCTGTAAAGATAACAGATGAAGATATAGAATTTATTGTTCAGCAAACAGGATTAAATAAGGAAGAGGCTAAACAACTTCTCATAAGAGCTGGAGGAGATATTGCTAAAGCACTTATGCTTTATGAGGAGAGTAGAGGAAAGAGTAAGTGATTAAACGAATAAGATCTTTTGTAAACATATACTCAAGCAATAATAGGGTTCTTAGTTCTATATACGAATCATTACTCCCAGAGACTTTAGAGCCTCCTAATCCACAGAGAACATGGACAAAAATACTCTTTGAAAAAGATGCAAGGACAGTTGCTCTAGAGATAAATTCTAGGGATCTATCGTCTCATAGAGCTGCACTAAACACATATCTCTATATACTTAACTCAGTTGTTAAGACACTTGAGGTATTTATTAGATCTAGTTAAAAATCTTCTTTATGTACATACTTGCTCTTAAGAATCACCTTCTTGATCCTCAGCACAAATCCACAGAAATCTCTCTGAGATGTTTTCATTCTCAACTCCACAAAATCTTTTCTCTCTTCGAGAAGAATATATAATGTATCTTTATCAGCAGAGAATATACTTTTAAAAAGATTAATTACTTGTGTTATCAATTCTTTCAGTTCTCTACATAACTCCGAAACACAGTGATCTGCTACAATTTCTATATTACTGATCCCTACACAGGGAGGCAGCAATCTCTCTCTAGCTAACACCACTCCTGTTAAAAATATTCTGCCTAAAAGATCCATACGATATGAGTCCAGAGACTCTTCCTCAGATATTCTCTTAATTACATAGAAATCTATGGAGCCTGGATTACCTTTGTAAGTATTAATAAGTATAATACCTCTACAATTATGAATTAGAGCCTCTGCTAGTAAACCTCTGAGAGAGAGTTTTCCTCTATTGATTCTGTAGGATCCTGAGAATATAGATGAAAACTCTTTTAGAAAAGATCTTGTTCTTTTACTAGGTCGTCTACTGGTTGTTATCAGAAACATAGATATTTCTCTAAAGATTTATGTTAAAGCTATTTCCTTACAACCCCTGATACCGTTGTAGTTGCCCCGACTTCGGTGTAAGGAGTATACGCACCACCCGCCCACACAGTGCCGCATCTAGGGCATTTCCATATACCTACAGCGATTCTCTCTAAAACACCTACTTTTCCACAATATGGACACTTATACTCTGCATATCTTCTCTCCATGACAGCTTTCCATCTCTTTCTAATAGAAGATCCGTATCGAGCACCGAATCTCCCTGCTATTCCTACTACTTTTTTCTTAGGCACTTAAACACACCCTCTCCTATTATGTCCTCTTACTAGTATACATAAAGATTTAAAAATCTACTCAGCTCGCACAGGAACAATAGTACTAGCTCTAAAAGATTCATATAGATAGTTGAGAAGTTTTTCCGTTGAATCATCATAATATTCTATTGATGATCTATTGATGAATTATTAACATATATAAATCATGTAAATAAATATCCTTTTTCCAAAAAATTTAATTGGGGAGGTCATGGTTAGTTTATCTGATCCTCTTTTGTGGATCGGTGTATTAGTACTCTTGCTCCTATTGGGACCAACAAAACTGCCACAGCTAGCAAGAGCTACTGCAGAAGCTGTTAAAGAATGGAGGAGAGCATTTGAAGAAGCCTCAAGCCCTCATCAAAAGAATACTCAGCAACCTTCTCTACCACCACAGCAGAGTACCCCATACTCTTCAGAAGAGACTCCTCAAATAGATTATACACATCCCATCGTTGCTGCAGCAATTAAGGAGGGTATTGATGTAAGAGGAAAAACTCTCGATCAAATTGCGGAGGAACTAGCTAAGAAACTGAGAGAGAAAGGAAGTAAGCAATCTATTTAATCACTTCTTTTCTCTCTATAAAGATCTAATAGAACAGGTAATAATTTCTCTACAGCTATTAATCTCTTCTCAAGATCGCTTTCTTTACTACTGAGATTAAGTAATTTCTCTCTTATATCCTCAATATTTTCATCATATCTTCTCATCAGAAAGGCATAGGCGTCGATCATATTCCTCATTTTATGAAGTGTTTCATTATAAGAATATAGTTTTTTTGATAGATCATTTTCTAAGATCTTCACTATGATGTATATAGCTACTGAGGGGACGGCGGGCAATAGAACAATCATGTATAATACTCTTTGATCCGATAATATTTGTTGAAGAACTTCATTAATTGTACCCATAGATGTCAGAAGCTTGTAAAATAGAATCATTAAAACACTAAATACATAGGTAATTAAAAGAGATCTTCGGGCAACACCCATTACTCATCACACCATCTTTATAAGACCGATTTCTATAATAAAAACAATGGTTAGTGAAGATGCCAGTGGTTTCAGAGGCTATGACAATTGTTATTGAGAGAGTTCTTAAGAAAAAAATATGTAGAAAATGCGGCGCGATCAATCCACCAAACGCTACTAAGTGTAGAAGATGTAGAAGCACTAATTTAAGAATGAAGAATATTGAGCCTAAGAGAAGAATATAGCGATTTAATAATTTGATATAGTTCACTATGCTCTTTTCTCAATACAGATCCAATATAAATTCTCTGACAATTTATTTGTTACCGAAATTTTTAGGTGCTAGAATAATATTTTTTGGATACAGAGAGAAGTGTGTAAATTGAGCAATATAAAGATCAGAGTTTTAGGCTCTGGAAGAGAAGTTGGTAGAGCCGCAGTTGCTGTTGAGAAGAACGAGAGATTTATCTTATTCGATTACGGAGTTAATTTTGATGAAAGAGATATTCCACAATTACCACTAACAATACCGCCCTCAAGGATAGATGGTGTATTTATATCTCATCCTCATCTAGATCATGTTGGTGCAACACCTCTTCTCTACATATCCTCTAAACCAATGAGTTATGCAACACCTGTCACAAAAGATATCTCTAGGATCATGTTAGAGGATTTCTTTAGGTTATCATCTTACTATCTACCTTTTGAGTATAAAGAGATAGAGAACTTTCTTCTCTATACAAGAACTATTAGTTATTCATCAGAACTAGATGTGGGTTCATGGAAGATCTCTTTTAGAAATGCTGGTCATTTACCTGGCTCAATGATGATCTCTATTGATAATGGTAGAAGGAGGATTTTATATACAGGAGATGTAAATACTATAGATACCAGATTAGTCTCTGCAGCTAACATAAGTGGATTAGAAGCTGATACTCTTATTATCGAAGGAACCTATGGAGACACAGATCATCCTAGTAGAGAAGAAGTAGAGAGAGACTTCATAGAATCTATTAAAGAGGTTGTGGAGAATGGTGGAGTAGTGCTTGTGCCCTCCTTTAGTTTAGGTAGATCCCAGGAAATACTTATGCTACTTGCTGAGAGGATACCTAATCTAGATATAAAATACGATGGGATGATCAGAGTTATTACTGAGACCCTTATGAGCTACAAAAACTACATTAATAAACCAGAGCTTCTTGAGAAAGCTACCAAATTATTTACTGAGGTGTCTGATTGGAATATGAGAAGAAAAGTTTGGAGAGAACCTGGTGTTATAGTGGCTAGTGCAGGAATGCTGAAGGGCGGCCCAGCACTTTATTATCTAAAGAGAATTGCTGATGAAAAGAACTCAGCTGTTTTTCTAGTAAGTTTCCAAGGAAGAAATACACCTGGTAGAATGCTTCTAGAAGGCGGGGTTTTCATGGAAAATGGGCCAAGAGTTATTTCTCGTGTACAATGGTTTGATTTCTCTTCTCACGCTGGATTAAGCGGTTTACTGAGTATTGCTAAGAATGTTAAGGGTTTAGAGAGGGTGATTATTATTCATACGGATCCTGATGTCGGCGAGAGTTTCAAGAAGACGATAAAAGAAGAATTAGGAGTTGAGGCTATACTTCCTTCTATTGGAGATATTATTGATCTTAGATAGTGGATCATATTTGATCGAGGGTCTCATCACTTCTCAGAGATCACCTCCTAAATCATCCATATAAGGTATTTCATAACAGAATATATGGTTTAAGGAGAAGGGGTCTGTATTGAGGATCACTTTAAGAGGCATATACGTAAAGGGATTCGATAAGGCTAGGTATTTCATGGCTTTAAAACCATATAAAGAGGTATTTACGAGATTAATTAATAAAGAGCCTTTTGAAGGAACTTTTAACATAGAGATTATTAATTATTCATCATACAAAGATCTCGTAGAGAAATGCGGAACATATTACACTATCCCAGATCAATACTACGATGGAAGAATGCTTGGAGGAGTATATATATGGCTTGGGGAAATCGATGAGATAGGGATGGTACTAGTTATTAGACCCTTTAAATCTGGCCATAAAGAGAATATTCTAGAGATTGTCTCAGATAAGAAAATTAGAGATATTCTAAACCTGAGATACGGAGACCAAATAGAAATAAAGATTCTCTGCAAGAAAAGATCTATTCAATAAACAAATTGCTAGGGTGGAGCATCTAAAGATACTAATTAAAATTTATTATTATATTTATTATATAAATAATTATAGTTGCAGGTGTCTCGAATAGTTAGAGTTTATTCTCCAGAGATCGGGTATGTAGATATTCCCGAAAAGCCTACTAGGATCATTAGTTTATCCCCTTCAGCCACAGAAACAATATTTTACTTAGGTGCTGGAGATAGAGTTGTTGGCGTTGATGCATGGTCATACAGACCTCGAGAGGCTCTTAATATAAGGAGAGTCGGTACCTACACTACGATTAATATAGAGTTAATAAAGGAATTAAATCCTGATTTAATAATAACAACAACAGGAGTTCAGAGACCATTAATAGAGAAGCTACGTGAAGTTACACATTCTGTTTATCCAGTACCTGTGCCTACAAGTATATATGAGATCTTTAATAATATTCTTTTAATAGGGGGTTTAATAGGAGAGTATAGGAGAGCACAAGAACTAATTCAAGAACTTCTACAGAGACTTATTAGTATGATCAAGAACTACTCGCTACAAAGAAAATATCGTGTTTATATAGAAATAGATCTTGGTGGACCAACAATACCAGGCTACTTCTCACATATAACCTCAGCAATAGCTTTATTTAATCTAGAGAACATATTTGGGGATACTAAACAATCTTATCTCTATGGTTTTAAGATAGGTGATTATCCAGCACTAGATCTTGCAGAGGTTGCGAGAAGAGATCCTGATCTAATAATTTACGAAGGTAGATTAAAAAAACAATCCAGAGAGGAGATCCTAGAGATCTTTGAGAAAAGAAGCTGGTTAAATATGAGAGCTGTCAGAGAAAATAAGTTTATTATTATACCAGTAGATACATTAGCACATCATGGTCCTAGCTTCTTAGATAATTTAGAATATGTTCTCAAAGAACTTAGAAATATCATATAGAATTAGGATCTATATTCCTCTTAACAGAATTTCCTTATTTCATTAACTAGGTTTCCTGAACCCTTCACCAATTTAAGGAGATCTATATAAGATGCTAGAGCTCTAGCGTATCGATTGTTTTCGTATCTTACAGAAAACAATACTTTGCTGGAGATCGGATCTGTGAATATGTCATAGACAATTCTATCGTCAATTACTATAATAGGTATCTCGGTTTCTGCCTCATATAATTCTACTTTATCTATAAGATCTCGATATATTCTCTCGCTATAAATTTTCTTGTAAAGAGATTCATTTATTTGAATAAATAATTCTTTTAATAAGAGATCTAGATTTTCCCCACATATAATTCTTCTCAATATCTCAGTGAAGATCTTTTTGCTCATACTATTTTTAGGGACTATGTAGATGAATCTAGCTCCTTTAGAGAGAGCTTCAAATAATGCCTCTAGGATCATTGACCAATTAAATTTCACAGGTGTTTTGCTTACCACGGCAATTATTTTCTCCTTAGCTTTTCTCAAATCATTACTCAAATATTCTAAAAGTTTCTCCTCAGTATCAATTATTTTCACACTAGCTATTTCCGCGAAGGTTTCCAGGTTATTTCTCTTGAATTTCTCGAGGATATTAAGTAATATCTCCTTCTTGTTTTCAAGATCTGCGCATTTAGATCTTATTTTTTCATTAATTACTCTATACGGGTCTTTGATATAAATTTTATATGGTCTTACACGAATTATCTCGACCATATCTTTCTCTTCTAAGGATCTCGCTATTTGATAGATTTTAGTTTTCGGAACCCCACTCTCTCTACTTAGCTCCGATAAAGTCATTGAACCTTTGACAAGAAGAACAGCATAGACCTTGCTCTCGTAAATAGTTAGATCAAGTAGCTCATTAAGTAACTTAATTAATTCTTCCATCATATCCTGACCTATGTGCTACCAATCATCTTCTTAAATTTCTCATATTCCTTAACATCCATTGTATAGTATTCTTCTTTACTTGGAAATAGATTCTCTCTAACATCTCTAACATATCTCTTAATCGCCTCACCAAAGATCTCTGAGGCATTAACATATCTTCTTGCAAAAAGAGGCGGGTTTGTTGTTAATCCAACGACGTCGTGAAAAACTAGTATCTGGCCATCGCAAAATGGTCCTGAACCAATACATATTGTAGGTATCCTCAAATTTTTAGTTATTTCGGCAGCGACCTCTGAGACCGTAAATTCAATAACTATTGAGAACACGCCTGCTTTTTCAAGAGCTTTTGCATCTTCTAGTATTTTTTTAGCGTCTTCAGCATTCGATCCTCTTAGTCGGAGGCCGTGTATTAGATATCTCTGAGGGTTAAGTCCGATATGCCCCATGACAGGTATACCTATTCTAGTCATAGCCTCAACAATATCTATGATCTCTGAGCCTCCCTCAATTTTAACAGCGTCTGCACCTAACTTAATTAATTTACCAGCATTTCTCAAAGCCTCCTCTTTACTCACCTCGTAACTTAGAAAAGGCATATCTGCAACGATAAGAGCTTTAGGCGACGCATTTAATACTGCTTTTAAGTGATGAATAATCATATTGAGTGTTACAGGAACCGTTGATTTATAACCCATGATAACCATTCCTAAAGAGTCTCCTACTAATATCCCATCAACCCCTGCCTCATCAACGATCCTGGCTTGTATAGCGTCGTAAGCTGTTATCATAACTATTCTCTTCCCCTCTCTCTTAGCTTTCACGAAATGTCTAGGTGTTATTTTCTCAACCAATACATCTCGCCTCTTTAGCCTTCACTAAATAATATAGTGTTTCATTATATAATGCTTTAAAACCTCTACGTAGACCGTACTCAACTACTGCACCATTTATATAGTCTATCTCTGTTCTCCTACAGTATCTTATATCCATATACATTGAAGAGTAGTTATTACCTGTTTCTCTAGCTACTCTAATAACCTCTTCATAAGGATCTTTTGGAAGCGAAATATTATAGAGACCTGCTACCTCTCTAACCTCTTCACATATTTTCTTTGCTAAATAATCTCTTACATACATATTCTCAATAACCACACGATTCCTCTCCTCAATAATTGCGGTGATCGGATTAATCACAGCATTGACTGATAATTTAAGCCATCTATAGGGCTGAATATCTCTTACAATTTCAAGATCTATTTCGCCAAGTAAATCACTTAGTTTCTCAATATATGGATTAGACACATTAAGTAGAGTACCAATATAACTTTTACCACCACCACTCCACAAGAAAAAATTTTTATCGATTCTAGCAATACCATGGTTGAGAAGTATCTGAACAACTTTCTCGCCACCAAATCTCTCAATAGCTTTCTCTAATACCTTGAGGCCGTTTTGAACAAGCAGTAAGGTTCTTATACTCTCTGCTCTATCAGCGATATCTCTAATTATTTCTTCGGCGTCATAGGCTTTTGTAGCGATTATTATTACATCGCTACTTAGCCAATCACTATAATCCTTATATAAAGCAGGCTTATATCTAAGTAAATAATCCTCGCCAGAAGACGTCCGTAAAAAGATCTTTTCCTCAATATTTTTCTTGAAAACAAGTTTAGGCATCAAACCTCTCTTATTTAAAATATATGTTAAGAAAACCCCTACGCTACCAGCACCGACTATCGAAATATTTACACTAACCATCTCTTCTCATGATCATTATTATCACGAGAGTCTCAAAAAATTTTCTTAATTTATCAACTATCTTTACTGTATAACCACTTCTATAAGTCTCCGCGAGAAATTTTCTTAGATCTCCTGAAGTGCTTAAAAGTATTAAAGCAATACCTTGCTTCTTCATAATTTCTCGTAAATTACGTAGTATTGTTAAAGCCACAGAAACCCCGTCAGATCCTCCGCACCATCTCGGGTCATCGCTACATGGTAGATAAGGAGGATTAGAATAAATAAGATCAAATGCATTCTCTCTAAAACATTCACCAGATCTACAAACAACCACATCTATAGTATCTCTACAAATACAGAACTCTGCTATCTTAAAACTACATTCTGCTGATCTCGGATCTATATCAGTGAGTACTAGATACTCAACATTTCTGCAAATCACGCAGCCAATATATCCCGAGCCACAACCAATCTCAAGTGAATTTCCTATTTTAATGGATCCGAGAAATCTTCTTAAAAAGTTTGATATCAATAAAGTATCATCAGAAGGTAAGTATACTTCATCATCACACAATCTAATTATCTCTCCAATAATCTCTACTTCAGTGGGATCCTTCTCCGAGACTATTGAGATCTCTCCCTGTATTACGATAATTATACTTGATATATTTTTATTTTTACTCAGTAATTTTTTCCGGATTTAAATGAAGGGGTTAGGAGAAGCGTTGTTAATTAAGGGAGAAGATGTTTATCTATACGCCATATTAGCTATTCTAGGAATATTGTTTATTCTCTGGGGTATTAAGATGGCTAAAATATTATCATCAATTACACTAGGACTTATGCTGGCGTACTTATTCTACTTATATACTTTCTCTGCAACCTCAAGTGTGTTTTTAGGGATACTAGCTTCTTTAATAGGTTTATTTATAGGTGCTTTACTAGGATTTTTACTATTAAGAGTATCGATATCTATCTTAGGAGGTATATACCTGACAGATCTATTTATTAAATACCTGCATATTAAAGAGACATCAGGTTTCCTATACTTCATTCTCTTCATAATATTTGCATTAATAATTTTCTTTCTCTCGAACTACGTTATAGCTGTCGTCTTTGTTGTTTTAGGGGCCTTAATGCTGTGGATCGGACTAATAGGTCTTGGTCTTCCAGATATCGGCGTATTAATAGTTGTAATAATTCTCTCAGTTCTGGGTCTCATAAATCAGTTTAAGCCTAAATTATGAAACGCAGTTCTATTGCTGAGCTTTATTGCTTATTTTTTCCTAGCTGACACTACCTTAATCACATCATTACTCTCAAGAACGTAATCTGCTCCTATGCGTGCTTTCGTTTTAGCATTTATTGCATAGAGAAATCCCTCGCCCAGATCCGTGTGTATCATATAAGCCACTTCTCTAGCAGTAGTCCCTTTCCTAACCAACAGAACATCTGGGAGAATTGCTCCTGAGGTGTCTGTGAATTTATTCGGGTCCTCAACAGGATAAACAGGGATCATTCCTAAGATCTCTAGAACAAGAGTATTTATTAATCTCTGAACCCCTGTTCCATTATTTTTCTTCATAAAATCTCTTATGAGATCTAGAGCCTTCGTCTGCTGAGGACTTAATTTATCTTTTCCTATTATCTCGAAGTAATAGTCTCCAGGAATATACTTAATTAATTTCTTCTCAGCGGCTCTTCTAAGAGCTAATTCATACTCTGCTGATACAGGTATTATTACTCTATCCCTTAGTCTCTCCTGAAGATTTTTTATAATATCTTGTGCTTCTGGCAGATCTGCTTTGTTGGCAGCTATGATCATAGGTTTAGATATCTTTCTCAAGGATACTGTGAATCTAAATAAATCCTCGCTGTCCCACATAGAAAACTTCTTTTTATCGAGTTCTAGGAGCTTAAGAGTCTCAGCAACATGTATCTGTTTTATTGACAATCCAGATAGTCTCTGACTCAATTTTGTCACGGCCTCGGAAAACGACAGATGATCTAGTCCCCTAGAGAACTTCTCCCAGTCCCTCTTAATAATTGAATACATCCACATATCAATCTCATTCTCAATATCAATAATATCTTTATAAGGATCATAGCTACCAGGTTTCACAGGTCTACCCTCTTCATCTGTTGAACCTGCCGCGTCTATGACATGTATTAATGCATCTGCCTGTCTAAGATCATCTAAGAACTTATTTCCCAATCCTCTACCTTCATGTGCTCCTCTAACTAATCCTGCTACATCTATTAGCTTTACCGGTATCATTCTATTACCCTCAATACAAATAGAGTTTCTAGCATCGCATTTTGGTAGTCCCAGCTCGATATGGGCACATCTTGTTCTCACATAACCTACTCCTATGTTAGGCTCTATTGTCACAAATGGTCTATTCTCGATCTTCACAGGAATTAGGGTTAGTGCAGAAAATAGTGTTGATTTACCAACGTTAGTTTTTCCTATAATACCGATCAATATATTAGTTGCTAGAACCATCCTGAGTACTAGATTAAGTACAGTAGTATAAAAATAGATTTTGAAAATATCGCGAATAACTCCTCGATATATTGAGCCACGAAAGGATATATTAAAACACCTAAAAATACATAGAATACGTAAGGAGCTCCCCAAGAAACTATTATAACCTGATCTTTTAATAAAGGATCTTCATCAATTAATTTCTTAAAAAGATCCTTGTAGTACTCCGGCTCCTCCTCGATATCAAAAGTTGATCTGCAAATCCATTTAGTCTCAGAGCCCTCCTTAACGGGATATACTAGAGGAAACATATATTTACTCATCAAATATTTTTTAATACTCTGCGGATACCCAGTGAAAATAATTAATAGAGTCTTTAGATGAGAGCTGCATTTTGCTGCCACAAAGCTATAGTATCTCATACTAGCTATGCTCATAGGCAATGAGTAAAATAGAAGAATTAAATCAGATAGAAGAAGTATTATAATTAATGGAGGAAGAATAAGATCCTTAGTGAGAGGTTTAGGTATTAGAAAAACTAATACTAAGAAAGCGAAGAAATCAGCATAACCCATAAAACCCAGAAAAGCTAGAAGGAATACCAATAGCGGAGCTAAGAGACTAAGTAATGTATATATCAAAAGATCGCTTTCTCCTAATCTAGTAATGTAAATAATAGATGCTATTACTCCAGAGAAGATCCATAGCTTCGGATCTATTTCACGGGTTTTGATATCACTATATGAACCTATAGCTAACATTACTAATGCTATTATGTATCCAAGAAATCCTTTGTCAAGAAATAGATGCATAAGATCTATTTTTATTATCCCTCAATTACTCTATAGCAATAAGGTTTCACTTGAATTATGATGCCTTCTCTATATAACATATTAACCAATCTCTCCACCTCATCTTCAGACATACTCTGCTGTAATTTAATCTTGAGTTCATTTAGGGACGCACAGGGCTTGCCTTCTGCCTTGGTTATTTGCTTAATAACATCCTCTATCTCATGGATCTTTCTTCTCTTACTGAGAGGTTTACCAGTCATTATACTGTCTATATCAATTTCTCTAGTCTCAATATCGATACCAACATTACTTAACATTATAAGTGTCATTCTAATAGCCTCTGCAGCATCTTCTACATCAACTACTTCTTTAAGAGCCATTCTAGCATGAGCCTCCGCGAGTCTTATTAGAGACTCCATCTGTCTAGCAGTTATGCTTATAGGCGCGGCTCCCTTGCTTTCTGCGGCAGCCCTTCTCATCTCTACAAAGAAATCAACAAGCATTTTTCTAGCCTCCTCGCTCAGCATAGGCTTCACATAGGTTCTAGCAAACGCTATATACTTCCTGAGTAATTGAGGATCTATTACCGGCTTAACTTCATCGTATCTCGCATGAGCTTCTACTATATATGAGGCTAGTCTTCTATCTTCCTCGGGATTAGGTCTATCTCTCAATACAAATATCAGATCAAATCTTGAGAGAATAGTTGGAGGCAAATTAATATTCTCTGTAATATGTCTATCCTCCTCATATCTACCATATCTCGGATTTCCAGCTGCCAACACAGAGGCTCTCGCATTAAGAACAGCGTATATACCCGCTTTAGATATAGAGACTGTTTGTTGCTCTAAAGCCTCATGGATAGCTACTCTATCTTCCTCTCTCATCTTATCAATCTCGTCGATACATACAACACCTAGGTCTCCGAGAACTAATGCTCCTGCCTCAAGATAGTATTCACCAGTTGCTTTATCTCTGAGCACAGATGCTGTATTATGCACAATAAACCCCTCAGCAATGAAATTCTCGAATTTCTCGGTTGTGAAATCATACATTAGATCTCCAGTGGTGTACCAGAGATCCCTTACTTTAACGAGCACAATATCTTTGTTTAAGTCCTTAATAGCATCCACGGGGATTTCAAGATCAACTTCTTCATTGGTTAATTCTTCTAGAAGAAGTATTTGTGATAATTCTTCTAAAGAGGCTTTGTCAGAGATTATTAAGCGATACATATCTTTGTACTCGTCTCTAACCACAAAGCTAAATACTCCGAATCTCTTTAGTAAGAAATTGAGATATCGGAGAAAATCCTCCTTCGAAGACGAAATAAATACTATGCCTCTCTTATCTTTTTTACCAAGGTATCTCAGAACCTCTCTCAGAAAGATCTTTAAAACATCATTATCACTCTTTATAAGTAGAGATAATACATAATATATCCCAAAATCGTTTCGCGTCATAATTTTGTAGAGTGCTTTGCTGAAGAGAGGATCTTGAACAATAATTATTTTGATACCTAGTTCATCAATACTATATTTAATACCTGATCTCATGAAGATCTCGATTAACTCCTTAGCTATACTTTCATTGCTTATATGTAGTTCTAAACCGCTTTTAGACTGCCGCACAACTACATTATCGCCTATTACTACTGAGAATATTCTTATTAAGTCGCTTAATGAAATCATTAGTTCCTCGGATTTGTTCGTATACTCTCTTCTAAGATCTCTTATAATTAGTAGCTCGTTTCTGAACTCTAGCGCTATATCACCTATATTCCATATATTTTGACTAGATACAAGATCCTTTTTAGAGTAATCAGATATTCTCCTAACAACAGCAATATAATCTCCGCTACGTATCTCTTTTGCGGATCTCCACTTTAAGACTCCGTCTTCGTATACAACTAACTTTGTTTCAGGAGAGACTTTTATTTTCTCATCTATCTCGGTTTCTATCTCTACAGGATCATCAACCCATAACATGTAGCTGTGAGTTATTTTATCTCTATAGATGCTGTTTTTCTCATTATCTACAGAAAACACGTCTAAGTTTGTATCTTTAGTGAAAAATACTCCATTCACCGAGAAGAGTGTTTTCTTAAACTCCTTCTCAATAAGATCTCTTATTTTAACAGGCCCCCCTGTGGTATAGATCCATTGATCACCGCCGATACATAATCCCGCTGCAGTAGATCCTCTTCCAGAAGTAAATAATCCTCTAGGAGCTATTTTTGCTGTAAATTGAAGAAGTTGCGACTTTGCCGTACCTGGGTCTCCTATTATTAGAACATGAATATCCCCTCTCACTCTAGTACCGTCTTCTCTCTGCTTAGGTACTCCACCAAAGAGTAGTAATGCTATCGCTTCTTTAATATCCCATAACCCATATATGCTAGGTGCTATACTTGCTATGATCTTTCTCCTAATCAATGGATCCTTTGCTAGCTTCTTTATCTCCTCAATATCTTTATCTGTTAACTCGATCTGCTCGACACCTTTTTGACTAAGCTCTATGTAGCTTGCGAGAAGCTCAGCATCATATACTGTTCTAAGAACTTTTCTTCTACTACTTTTATCTCTAGCTAATCTAAGAATACCGGTGATCACTACTCTATCACCAGGCCGAGCTACATCAACCAGATCTTCTTCTAAGATCACTGTTAATTGCCTAGGTATATGGCCTGGCGGCAACTCTTCTGGCATTTCTGATACAACTATTTTCTGATAATCTATGTACTGGGTCTCGTCTTCTACTAATTCAAATGAACCTTTTGTATCATTACATATCGGGCATCTCCTAGGCATCTCAAAGAACTCTCCGTCAACAACAACATCAAATTTTCCACCACATAAATCGTGTCTAATAACTGCTTTATAGATCCTTTGCTTCGGAGGAGTCATTCTAACAACTATGCCCTCGATCTGGATCAGTTTATTAATATGCTCGTTTCTCAAATCTCTTATACGATAAGATACAGGTAATCCTCTGAAACGAGGCTTTATCTCCGCCTCAATATTGAATTCGGAAGCAACGAATTCTCTAATAACAGGCTCGAAAACTTCTCTAATGATCTTGAAAGGCTCATCTATTAATTTCTTAGCTAACTCCTCAGAGAAAGAGTATATGTCCATATAGTCAATAACAACATATCTCCGGGATTTTCTTAGCGTCTCTGAAATTCTTTCAATATACTTAGGTTTATTCTTCTCGTCTCTGAAATTCTCTAAGAAATCTCTTACAATAGATCTGTAATCAATTACTGTTTTTTCTTCATAAGTCGTGTCTTCGTGTTTAAGCATCTAGGATACACCTAAGATCTTTTCTACACCTCTGATCCATGAAACAATACTTCTCAAAAGATTTCTGTAGAATACTCTCTCTTCAATAGTCATTCTCTTCTCAACTTCTTCATCAATAGCTTCTGAGACTTGTATGATATAGAAGATTTTCCTGAATCTAGATCTTATTAATTTTCCAGCTGATGTGAGGAGCTTGCTGAACTCACTATATACCCTGGGATCCCTAGAATCAATTCTTGACTTATACTCCTCAACTAATTTCTCTATCTCAAAATAGAGATCAGGAGACACTTTATAGAGTTCTCTCCTAGAACCCTCTTCTCTAATAGTTTCTTGAAAAGCTATTTTATTTAAATCCTCTAGAGTATTTATACGCCTCAAAACCTTCACTAAACCTTTTTTCTCAAGTACCTCTGCTACCCATCTAGGAATATCTATCTCTATGCCTTTCGTAAGTTCAACTTCACTGAAAAAAGTTTTCCCCAGATCTTTTAAAACCATTACTCTGACTGACATCATCATCTCTAGACTTCTGATGGAATCTAGTAGAATCTCTGTATACATAAGCGAGCCATCTATTTAAAAATATTTTTAGAATAGAGATATATAAAACATGCGAAGATCTGTTATGAGGATCTTGAGGATTCGAGAGAGCTAAGTATTTCATTGATTCTTTCTAATTGATACCTAGTATTACTTAGATCCATATTTCTTAAATCACGTAGTATATCTATCAGTACCTTATCAGGTTCTTCAGAACCTGAAGCTATTTTCTCGATCTTCTCTTCAAGGATTCTTGTGGCTCTTTCATTAATGATTTCGGGATATAACTTCTTTAGAGTATCATGAATCACTAGACCTGTTTTAGTAGGTATTAAATAATTGCGTTTCTTACTCTCAATTACGTAACCGTGCCTCTTATTATTCTCGATAGCTTTGGCATAAGTGCTAGGTCTTCCTATACCTCTTTCTTTCATTAATTTTATAACTTCACCACTACTAAGTAGTTTAACAGATGATCCTCTCCAGATCTTTGTATCAATAACATCTATGTAGCTACTCTCATCTAGCATCTTACTGGGAAGTAACTTATAATAGTTGTATACTTTAAGAAAGCCTTCATCATAGATTGAACATATACCTTCAATAGATGTTTTGTATCCGCCTATAACTAAATGCACCTTACACATCTCGATGTCGGCTTCTTTCATTTGACTAGCGATGAATCTTCTGAATATGATATCGTAGATCTTTTTATGAAGATCATCTAATTTTGTAATGGGTATCTCGCCCGATAATGTTGATTCTAATATCTCATCAGGAGGTATAGGATAAGTAGGTCTAATGGCCTCATGCGCTCCTTCATTACCCCAAGATCTTCCTTTGAATAGATTTTCACTATATCTAGTAGCTATATATTGTTTAGCTATTCTTATACCGTGATCCGATACATGCGTCGAGTCAGTTCTGTGATATGTTATTAATCCACTCTCAAAGAGGTTCTGAGCAATCTTCATTGTAACAGACGGAGATAATTTAAGTAAACTATTAGCCATAGTAATTAATGTATCTGTTGTAAAGGGTGGTGGAGGACTTATCACTCTTCTTTCTCTCTCTACTCTCTCTATGTAAATTTTCTTCTCGCTAGTTAATCTCTCGGCTTCTTCTCTACTCTTAACAAAGATCTTTATCGTGCCTAGAACTTTGGAGTACTCTGTGGCAAAACTAACCCAGAAACCTCTTTCACTCAGATATTTTTTGTAGGCTTCGATAACCCACGAAAGAACAGGTGTCTGCACTCTACCGGCACCTAGCCACTTCATCTTGTATCTTTCTTGTAGCTCTCTACTTATCACAAAACCAATTAATCTATCGTCTACTCTACGAATAATTTGTGAGTACACGAGCCTCATATTTATATCTCGTGGATTCTCAAAGGCTTTAAGAATAGCTTCTCTAGTTACCTCATGAAACTCTATTCTATAGATGTTATTGTTATACGGTCTAAGAAGAATCTTTACGTCATAAGCTATTTTCTCACCTTCTTGATCAGGATCAGTTGCTATGTATACTGCATCATATAGTTGAGCTAATCTTCTCAAAACATATATCGTCTTGGAATGATCCCTGATCTTTGTGCTTCCACAGCGAGGACAAACATTACTTTCACTAGAGAATTGATATCCACATGATAAACATCTTTTGATATATCCATATACTAGCGATGGGTACTGATTAGATACATTTATTCCATAGAAACCCTCATTCTCAACAAGATCTGTTATGTGACCTAGAGAAGGTACTATGCCCACAACGTAAGTATCTCTGCTTGTGTTTAGACTGAATTCTCTGAGGATAATATCCCCAATTATTTTCTTAGATCTTGAGCCAAAGATCTGGGCTATGGTTCTGGCTTTTGTTGGAGACTCAACAATCATTAAAATACTCTTAACATCACTCTTAAAACCTGCTGGGGATATTGAAGAAGGTGATCTACTAAGATCCTGTTCACTCTTTATTTTACTAAGATCTAATTCAGTGAATCTTTTAAATACCGAGTTATACAAATATTTTTGAAGTCTCTTAATAAAGAGGTGAAGTAATTCTTCATCTCTATACAATACTATGGAGAGACCTAGTGTTAAACTTCCGTTGTAGAGTCTAGATGTTCTTCCAGAGGCTTGTATATAAGTTATTGGGTCAGGTATAATAACGGTATTTAGACAAGGATACACAACACCTACTTTAATAACGATTCTCTGATCATCACATAACTTAAGTAGGTAGTATTTTGCCGTAGAGATATAGTTTCTTAGTTTCTCAATTATGGTGGCCAGATACTCGTTTTGATGTACTTCTTCTCTTAAGATTTTTCTTATTATATGAAGCTCCGATAATTTTCTATTATAAATCAGTCTACCTATATCATCGCTGATCTCTTCTGCTTCATTAAAATACTTTGCTAAAGATCTGTAAATTAAAAATAACTTCCTAGGATCGGTTAAGAATTTATCTAAAGAAATCTTGTAGCTAGGTACATTGATGAAAACAGCATTTTTAATAATATGAGGAGCGTCTAATCCTCTCGTAGCTACTCCATATATGCTTGCTGAAGCTATTAAGTAATCTATTTCTCTATTAAGGAATTTCTTCAGATGATTCGTTCTAGAATCAGCTATTCCTACTTTAAGACCTGCCTCATTCAACTCTTTGTAAAGATCTCTGATCTCTATATCATCACTTTTCGAAATAAATATTAATGTTCCTCTGCCTAACTTATCTAGGATACCAATTAGTGTTTCTTTATCTCGTAGATACTCGTATGAGTCTACAATATTTCTACTATACTCAATTACACCGCCTGCTTCAAAACCTAGAACTTCTCTAAGAATCTTTGTTTTAACACCGCCTCTCCCGGTTGCGGTTGCAACTACCAATTGACCCACTCTTCTACTATTTCTATAAGATAGTATCTTACTTCTAAGAACCTCTATTTCTTCACGTAGTTTCTCAACGAGATCTGTTTTATTATTAAGTTTATTATAGATGAGTTCTTGGGATAGAATAGATATTCTAAAAGCATAATCAATAATCTCTTTGCTGAAACCTAGTAGTTCTAGAACTCTATCTAAATTCTTTGAAGACTTCAATATAGCATCTAGATCATCTGCTACAATTACATCGAAGAAGAAGTCTTTGATCTCATTGTATCTTTTTGATAATAAAGAAGACGTAGTGATCAGTATACTAGCTTCTTTTTCACGGATTTCATTAACAAGATCGATGAATGACTTACCTCTAGAAGAATCATATATATGTATTGAGTGAGTATCGATTCCTATCCTCTCAGCAAATATTTTAAGTCTCTCAAAAGTTTGTGAAGCTAGTTGTCTTGTTGGTAGTATGAAATATATTTTTTTATTAAAATTCATCATATATAAAGAATAGATCTGTAGAAGAGTTGATTTACCTATTCCCGTGGGAGCTATAAGCGCGAAACTCTCCATATCAAGAAGTCTCCTAGACCACATTCTTTGTATAGACCACATTTTTCCTCTAATAATTTTTTCAAAGAATCTTTCGAAGGCCTTCAGATCTTCCTCACTAGTATGCATCAAAAAGTAGTCTCCTGGGTTATTAAGTATCTCTGTTAGTAATCTATTTCTTGTAGGTAAATTGCTTAGTGATTTAAATAATCTCTCATCAATTACTGGTAGACATTTAGTGCAAGGCAGACCCAGTTCTAATCTATGTGCCTCTATATAACCGTGGCAAGCTGGACAAGAGTTTGAGTATACCAGATACATTTATTGAAGAACCTAAGTGAAAGCTCATTATAGACTCCTTGCTTAAAAATAACATGTCTTAGGGATCTTCTGAAGAACTTATCTCTAACTGACCTAAGATATAAGCTTAACTACAGATCACGAAAATATTTGATGCAGAGATTCCTAGAAGATTTTTTCTAATCAGATTAATCGATCCAATCTTTCGTCTGTATCTTCGTGGGTATATATGTATCCATTAAGAAAACAAGCCCTTTACTAGTTAAAGCTTCGATCTCTAGCTTAACTTTCTTCTCCTCAAATAACTCTATCTCTCTCTTCCACTCAGGTGTTTGGAACCATTTGTAATTCTTGATCTCTTTAGCTCTCTTCAGATCCATCTCTTTGGCTCTTATGGTATAGTTTCTTCTCTCACTCTCTGTTAGATAAGGTTTCTTACCTCTCTTTGGGTCGCCGAAGATATCGCTCATGGAAACTCCTAAAAATCTTGCTTGAGGAGTTGCTAATCTCTCACTCTCATAGGACAATGTTATGGATCCTATTTTGAACACGCTATATATATACCATCCATAAGGATCAGAATCCGTTATTATATATACGGGAAGCTTCAACTCTTCATTTAATCTTCTCACGAATCTTCTTGTAGCTCTATCGGGTTGCCCAGCACTTGTTACCAAGATCGATTTATACTTCTTCCAGAAACCAGCTCTATGCAACTGCTGAAAAACAGCGTCTTTCTCTATGACTAAGACATATTCCGCGTCTACATCTATGAATTCGATGAGGTCTGGTGTAGGCTCAATCGCATAGGCTCCATGACCCATTTTGCTCAGATCTATTACATCGTCACCACTTCTAATTCTCATATTGCCTACTACCTTACCCTTCTCTTTTGATAGAATAAGCATATCTTCTCTAAGAAGATTCGTGAAAACCTCAATATCTCTTAGAACAGAATCACTCTCTTTCTGCTCATCCCAAGTGTTCTCCTCATGTACCTTTCCATCGTAGGATCTGTATCGTATGGTGTGTTTACCTCTGTAATAGAGATCTCTTATAGTTGGGTACTCATTATTAACTAAAGCCTGATATATTATTGATCCCATGAGAATAGTCTGCATAAATTTTCTAGACTCATTCATATCAAAGAATTTTCTAGATAACTTCTCGTCTCCCAGCAGAAGCAGTTTTTGGACGGGGTCGTATATTGTATTTGATAGTGTTCTCTTAGGAATAAGCATCTCAGGCTCTTTATCTCTTAAAATATCATCGAGTATCTTCATAAAACTCTTTCTTAACACCTCACCGGCTCTTCTCCTAGCCTCCAGATCTATCTTAGATGTGAAGTTACTCATATACACCACCTAAATCATTATTCAACGGATAAGACGACTTCATCAATGGATCTTATATTCGTGATAGAGGTCTTTTCTTTAGCCATCTTAAATAATTTTTTCTGAATCTCTTCATATATCTTTTTCTCCGAAGAATCATTGCTGGAGTATATTATGCTTAACCCTCTTGATATCTCAGGGATATATTTAAGAAATGTATAAATTCTTCTCATTTCCTCCTCAAGTTTCTTTTTCTTATTAAGATAGACACGTAATCTCCTAGCTAATTCTTTTAATCCATTCTCTATCTCTCTCTCGATCTCAGGTACATCAGCTATGCTCTCCTTACCAACTCCCTTATATGGAATTTTAGTGCTACAAACGTGGGTTAAAACAGCTAGTCTAGCAGGAAACTCTACTCCATAATTCTTCCAATCAATATTCGAAACAACTTTAAATGACACGTCACTACCCTCATCATATAGCAGAGGTATCTTATTAGCGTATCTTAACAAAAGTATTTCTTCTGGGAAAGGTGCTTCGGGTACGAATCCTCCGTAGGCAATACCCAACTCAACTATTACTGCGTGACCCTCATAGGCCACAGGTTTTCTGGTTATGGCTTCTACGAATTCTGGATTAAATATATTCTGTAGACCTATCTTAATAAGTTCCTCACCTATTGGTGATAAATGATCCGCAGATGGTCTTCTCAAATCCTTGTAATTAGCTATGGCATCTAGAAGCTTTTTCAGATCATCTAAACTCATTTTCTTAATAGATTGATTAAGTTTGAAGCCAGCTGCTCTTATAATTCCCTCAGCTGTTTTCTCTCCTACTCCCTCAAACTCCTCCATTAAAAATTCTTTAAGAGATCTGCTTCTACTTTTCTCGATCATGTCTTTTAGTGCCTGGAGATCAATTCCTCTTAGATGAGGTCTAACCTCCTTAGGAGATTTAGGCATTTTAGTAGTGACTCTCTCATATACATAGATATTGTTCTCAGGGTCCTTGAGAATTATCTCTGCATATGGTGTGACAACAGCTGTTCTTTTAATATAGTCAAGTATCTTACTTTTTGCTCTTGTCCAATCACCTTTTAAATACACTTTTACTATTGTACCATTCCACTTCGATATATTAGGATAATAAGATTCCTCAAGTATAATAGGTTGATTCTTAGCTACATCAATCATTAATTTATAGCTATAAACCCTAGAAGAGCCTCTCGTGGCACTCGTAACCTCAACGGGTTTCCCAACTGTTATCTGTCCATATAAGACAACCATTTTTGCACCTAAACCAAACATACCTCTAGTTTGTCTCAAGACATACTTGCTGCTATACAGAACTCTTCCAAATGCCTGTGGAATATAGTTAGGTGGTATACCTACACCATTGTCTTGAACTGTTATTGAGTATACTTCCTCGCCAGAGTCAACTTTATCAATAGATACCTTAATACTAGGATATATGCCATGAGTATCTGTTGCGTCGAGTGCATTCTCAACTAATTCTCTAACTGCTTGATAAAGTGCCTTTGCCGGGTTTGAGAATCCGGCGATCTCTCTATTCCTATAGAAGAATTCCGATGGTGTAATAGATCTGTATCTCTCTGCCACTAAACTCATATCAGAAACCTCTCACTACTGATCTAAAGCTATTACTGATATCCTTAAAAAATATTTTTATGTATAACCTATTAGTGTTACTCTTCGATCAATTCCTCTATTTTTGAGTAAGGTATTATGTACTCGATAACACAGTGAGCATCCTTACATAAGTAATCAAGATCTCTACTACCTCTCTTCTTCAGAGATTCAAGCCTTACATCCTTATGATTCTTTCTTCTCTTCTTATATCTGTCTACTTCAGTACTCAATTACGTTTTCACTTCTCGCTATTTATGCATATAGAGTAGATACACTCTTTTCTCAGAGATCTTATCTAACTTGGCAAAGCCTACCCTAATTAGCTGAAATACTATATCTTTAAGTGAAAATATGCTCTCTTCGATATAACCTGTTTTTCTTATGATTCTAAGATTCTCTGGAACATTTAATGCAGCATTTACTCTACCTTTACCAATCCACTGGATAATTTGTAGCTTGAGTTCTCTGGCTAATGAAAGATCTCTTGACAAGATCCTTCCCTCATAGAAGTCCTTACCCTCTGAAACAATTTCGATGTTGGCTAACTCCATTAATCTAAATCTTTTATTCTCCAAAACATCTCTTCTCTGAACATAAACAAAGTAGCCTCTACTATCTTTATCAACACATAATCTTCTAGACCCAAGAGAAGAGTTATCAGGATGATAGGAGGCGTCTACACACTCCTCTTTATTCAGATCTCTTAGATAGAGCTTCACAGGATCCTCTACAAAAACGATTCTTCTCGAAACAGGATCTATCTTCTTTCTATTCTGAGAAGCAATTAGATCCCATGAGATAACTGCATCACTTGGCTTAATCCCTGTCTCGAGAACTATTTCTCTAATAACTTCTGGTAATATACCTCTCTCTCTTAAACTAGCTAGTGTTCCAAAGCGCGGATCAGCATAGCCTCTAAATTTCTCAGGATCTTTCTCAAGAAGTGATTTAATCTTTGATTTACTGAGTATAAATCCCTCGAGCTTTAATCTTCCATGAGAAATCACCATTGGATACCGCCAATTCATATGTGAGTAGAGGAACGATTGTTTAATAGTGTTCTGATAATGTTCTCTACCTCTGAAGATGTGTGTGACACCCATTAAGTAATCGTCTACACCGGCAGCAAAGTTGTAGGTGGGCCAAACAATATATTTGCTACCTACTATTGGGTGAGGATACTTGTCTGTGTCTATGATCCTGAAAGCTATCCAGTCAATAACGCTAGGATCTGGGTAATTCAGATCTGTTTTTACTCTAAATACAGCTTCTCCCTCCCCAAAGTATCCAGAGAGCATTTTATCGAATAACTCAAGGTTTTTCTGAGGATCACTGCTTCTATAAGGCGAGGGTCTTCTCTCGAGTTTTAGTTTTCTGAACTCCTCCTGAGGCAAGAGATCTATGTAGCCGCCTCCTCTCTCCAGTAATTTCCTGGCAATATCATAGTAGATCTCTAGTCTGAGGCTCTGGATATATTCTTCGTCCCACTTAATTCCAAGCCATCTAAGATCCTCTTTAATAATATTATATGCTTCTGGTAAAGGTTTTTTTGTTCTAGGATCTGTATCCTCGAATCTAAGGATCATTTTACCGTTGTATATCTCATGAGCATAGATGTATGATAATAGAGCAGGTCTAGCATTTCCTAAGTGAAGAACGAAATCTGGATTTGGGGCAAATCTAGTCACCACATAATTATTCTTTACATCGGGTAAAGGTGGTAGTTTCTTCTCCTCCACTACTCTCTCTTTGATTCCGCCGAATAACTCGTCTAAAACTCTCTTCTGCTCATCGAGAGACATAGAATTGACCTTGTTAACAATCTCTGATACTATTTGAGCAATCTCTCTAGCTCTGGATCTGAGATCCGGGAACTCTCCCAAGACCTTATTCATTACAGGACCTAGCTGGGCCTTACCACCGTGCTTAACAGCGTTTTCTAAGGCGTATCTATACGCTGTCTCTCTAATCTTCTCCTTAAGATCCTCGAGACTCAATTCTTATTCTTCCTAACGAATTTTTATCCCCAATTAATATAAGTATTCTCTCTGAAGATCCGCCAAATAGATCTGTTACATAGAGAACTAATCCTTCGGTATTAACTCTATGACTCCTGACCTCTCCCTTAGATGTAAGGATCCTTGCTACTCTATCTCCTATATTAACTTCATCTCCTTCTTTAACTAGTAGAGAAACACTTACTCCTGAGATCTCTATAATATTCACTCTAGTGTTCTTGGGGACGTATAGTGCTTCTACCGAACCTGGTGGAATAACTATAAAAGATTTTTTAATTGAATGATTCTCGAGATCAACAATATATTTATATGCTTCTTCATAAGGATACTCAAGATAGCATTTCTCACATCTCTCACAGGATCCTGTTATCACATTATCTGCTAAACAATAACAATACTCTGAGTCTCTAACACTCTCGCAATCTTCCTCGATTAGCACGTATGGGAAAGAGGAAATATTTATACACCCATTCCTTGCTCACTTAGTTCTGTACGAGAGTCTTATTGTGAGATCTCTGATGAGATTAACTGCTTCACGATCAACTGCTCGAGACTCTATATGCCTCAGATGATCTAGTGCTTTATTTACGTATTCCTTTATCAGCTCCTCAGCTCTATTAAGTCCACCGTATTTAACTATTAGATCTTTTGCTTTGTAAAGATCTTCTAAAGAAGCCTCTCTATTCCCAATAACCTTATTAAGAAACTCCTTATCGCTCTCACTAGCTCTACTATAAGTATGAATTACAAGAATAGTTCTCTTACCCTCCCTAAGATCATTTAATACAGGCTTACCTGTTTCTTTAGGATCTCCAAACACACCTAGTATATCATCTCTTATCTGAAAAGCTATACCTGCGTACTTAGCGTATTCAATAGATCTCTCAATATCCTCCCTACTCGACCTCTCGCTCAGCATGGTTCCGATACCTGCAGCTGCCATGAATAGAGAGGATGTTTTTCTGTAGATCATCTCTATATAATCTCTCTCGCTTACCTCCGAGAACCTCGGTAAGGTTATATCTAGTGCTTGACCTTCAGCCACGATCTCTGATGCTCTATTTAAGAGATCTATGATCATCACTAACTTATCTCCACTGATTCTACTAGATAGATTAAGTAAGGCTCTATAAGCTTTTGCATATAGATAGTCTCCAGCTAAAATAGCCATAGATTCTCCGTAGACTACATGGGTTGTTGGTACTCCCCTTCTGTATTGATCTCTATCCATTATGTCATCGTGTACGAGAGTGAAGTTGTGTAAAATCTCTATAGATGCTCCTGCTAAAGCTGCCAGTTCTAGATCTCCCCCAAAGGCCTTAGTGAATAAACCTAACATAACCGGTCTAAGTCTTTTTCCGCCTGCTTTTATGAGATGTTTTGAAGCTCTCTCCAGTATCTCTATATCACACTTCAGTATATGATCTATGTAGCTATTAACTTTTGGAATGAATTGATCCGTGAAATTCTCGAGAGACATCTCTTTAAACCAAGTAAATTGATACTAGTAAAGTATTAAGGTATAGGAAGAAGTAACTAGGGACTGAATCTTTTTTCATGTTAATAGAAGTCTTTTTATAAAGGATGATTTCTTGCACCGATGTGGGCTATGCCTAATAG
>JBMFIR010000010.1:0-39131 GCA_049976205.1 Sulfolobales archaeon
GTGAGCAACAAATGTTAGCTATCGCGAGAGCTCTCATGAGTAAACCAAAGATGCTAATGTTCGATGAGCCTAGTCAAGGATTAGCCCCAAAAATTGTTCAAGAGATCTTTAGAGTAATAAAAGATCTTAAGAAAGAAGGCTTAGGGATCATATTAGTTGAGCAATATGTTAAGGACGCTCTTTCAATATCTGATAGAACATACGTAGTGAGAGGAGGAAGAATTGTTCTAGAGGCTGAGTCAAAAGATATAACGGCTAAAGAGGAGTTAATTAAACACTATCTCGCATAAACAATAGTAACAATTGTTTATACATTATTTATGTTGTGATAACGATTAAACAAATTAGATATATAAATATTTAAATAGTTCTAATTAAAATTATTTTTGAATATAGTGAGGTGAATATCTTGCCTAATGGTTATGTTGGTAAAATAGCATTCATTGATCTCTCTAAGAAGAAGGTGTCTGTTCAGCCACTTAATATGTCTTGGGCTAAGCTGTATTTAGGTGGTAAGGGGATCGGTGCAAGGTATCTACTGGAGTACTTACCTCCTAACACGGATCCTTTGTCTCCAGATAACTTGTTTATCGTAATGACTTGTCCTGCTAATGGTGTTGGTGCTCCTGCTTCTCCTAAGTATCCTATTGTGACTAAGTCTCCGCTAACTGGTTTCTGGCTGGACACTCACTCCGGAGGTGCCGTCGGTTCTGAGCTTAAATACGCTGGTTTTGATGGTATAATTATTGCTGGTAGAGCTGATGAGCCCACTTATATCTATATAGATGATGGATCAATTGAGCTCAGATCTGCTAAACATCTGTGGGGGATGAGGATTAGTGAGACGAGGAGAGCTATTAAGGAGGAGTTAGGTGATCCACAGATAAAAGTAATGAGTATAGGACCTGCGGGAGAAAGACTTGTTAGATTCGCTTTAGTGGATTCGGAGGGTAGACAACATGGTAGAGGTGGTGCAGGTGCTGTTATGGGCTCAAAGAATCTGAAGGCAATAGCCGTTAGAGGAACAGGATCTATTGACGTGGCTCTACCCAAAGAATTTGAGAAGATTGTTGCTGAGATCGAAGAAAAAGATATCTTTAAGAACCCTGAGGCCGAGTTCGGTATTAAGTGGGGTAGTATATCACTTGGGTGGTTCACTAATGAGTCAGGAGCATTACCAACAAGAAACTTCCAAACAGGTAGTTTTGAGTTGTGGAGTAATATTGACGCCATAGCAGTCTCTAGAGTAAGAGTTAAGAGAGCAGCATGTAGACAGTGTCCGATAGGGTGTCACAACTGGATTTATATACCGAGTGGTAAGTACGCGGGGACAATAACTGAGGGACCTGAGTACGAGACAGCTGCTCTCCTAGGATCCAATTTAGGAAACGGAGATATCGGTGCCTTAGCTAAATTAAATTACTTAGCTGATGAACTAGGTTTAGACACCATAAGCTTAGGAGGAGTATTGGGCTGGGCAGCCGAGCTATATGAGAGAGGAATAATATCTTCACAAGACACAGGCGGGATCGAGTTAGGATTTGGTTTAGCAGACTCCTTTATTCAATTAACTGAATTAATTGCTTATAGAAAAACTTCTTTCGCAGATCTACTGGCTGAGGGAACTAAGAGAGCCTGCGAGAAACTTGGCAGAGACTCCTGTAGATACGCTGTACATGTAAAAGGATTAGAGTTACCAGCATATGATCCTAGGGCTGCACCCGCTATGGGTCTAAGCTATGCAGTCGCGGATAGAGGAGGAGATCACCTGAGATCATGGCCTATAGGTCCTGAAGTACTAGGTAGATACTGGTTAGGTGCTAAACCAATATCAATTGAGAGATTTAGTCCAGATAACAAGGCTATAATAGTTGTTCAACAAGAGCATCAATATGCCGCAAAATTCGCGTTAGGAGTATGCGACTTTTGTTGCTGGGATAACGAGAGGCTCAGTTTACTAGCTTGGGCGATAACAGGCTTCGAGGAGTTTAGAGATGTTCGTCACTTCGAGTTAACAGGTGAGAGAATAGTTAATTTAATAAGAGTATTTAATGTACGTGAGGGAATGTCTAGTAAAGATGATGTTCTTCCACCAAGAATCCATGAAGATCCGCACATCTCTGGGCCCACGAAGGGTAGAGTGCTACCTAGAGAATGGTTTGAGAAAATGAAGAAAGAATATTACCAAATAAGAGGATGGGATGAAGAGGGCAGGCCCACGAAAGAGATACTTAAACGAGTAGGAGTAGACGAAGAAGTATTTAAACACGCGAGGTGGTTACAATGAGCAGCTATAAAGTTCTGGTATTCGACTCAAGTAAGTGCACAGGATGCGAGAGATGCGTATTAGCATGTAATTATGCTAAAACCAAGATCTTTGGAACAAGAGACGCGAGGATCAGAGTATTCAGCTGGAGAGACACAGGAGATTTCGTGGTACTAGGATGCTACCACTGCGACCCAGCACCTTGTATGGAGGCTTGTGGTGTTGATGCAATATACAGAGATCCTAAGACAGGCGCTGTACGCATAAATTACTCGAGATGTATTAATTGTAAAGCATGTGTGTACGCTTGCCCATATGGAGCAATTTCCATAGGTAGCGATGGAAAAGTTATTAAATGCGATCTATGCGATGGAGATCCAGCGTGTGTAAAGGCTTGCCCATACGGAGCTCTCAGATATGAGCCCGTGGAGAAATTAGGCTTGGGCTTCGCATATCAATACGCGACTACATTGCGAGCAAAAACTGATATCTCAAAAAGAACATGGTCAGGGATTAGACCAGTCTAAGATATTTCTAAAACTTTGATCTTTTTTTCTTCCAGTTCCTCTAATCTTGCCCCAGATCTAATTAATTCTTCAAATATTCTTGATTTATAAGACACTAGATGAGCACCTACACTCTGCCAACCAATAATTATATCTATTCCCTTCTCGAAGATAACAAGATCCTTTTTGAAACCGACGCCAGGAGCCTTATATCTAATGTAGGCATATGAGTAGTTTATTCCGAGTCTCTTGGCCTCAAAACTATTAATGCCGAGACGTATAAATACCGAATTAAAAGCTTCCTCCACTTGATATATCAAAAATCCATCGTACTTAGCCCCTCTGAAAGCCTCGGGCAATCTTTTTGCTGCATAGGATGCTAGTATACCTAGGGGTCTATACATATGTTTCTTAGTCTGATAATCTAGTATAGTGGCGCAGTCCCCTATAGCATAGATATTTTTTACAGAGGCTCTGAAGTACTCATCAGTTAATACAGAACCTCCCTGCCCCCTTGAGATTTTCTCGAGCCCCCTAGGTAAATTAGCTGATACGCCAATTGAAAAAACCACGAAATCAACATCTAATTTAGTTCCATCTGTTAAAATAACTCTTCTAACACTACTATCGCCCTCTAATCTCTCAACAGATACTCCTCCCATGAAAATCACTCCCCTGGAGCTCATTCTGTTAAGCATCTCCTTGGCCAGGGGTTCTTCAAAAACTGTTAGACCGGGATAAGGCAAGAGATCAATTGCGTAGACCTTAACGCCTCTGTAAGAGAGGGCGTCCGACGCTAATAAACCAATCATTCCTGAACCAACAACTAACGCTTTTTTACCAGGTTCAGCAATCTTATCTAGTGTGATCATGTCATCAAATGTTTGGAAGGTATATATGTTCCCCAGATCTATTCCCTCGATATCAGGTATATTAGGCTTACTCCCAGAAGCCAACACTAAATCTCCATACTCCAGCCTTAGACCACTCTCGAGATACACAGTATTGTTATTAACATCTACTGAAACAGCCTTATCATATATATATGAGACACCCTTACGTCTCAGATCATCAGGTTCATAGAGTGTGAAAGGAGTAATGCTTTTAATAGATCTCTTTAGACCATAGGAGAGGGTCATTCTACTATAAACAACTGGTGTAGAAGAAACCAAAGCCACTTTCTTATTCAGAGATCTAGCCAATCGAGTCGAGGCTTCGCCACCAGCCACTCCTCCACCAATTACCACTACATCATAATACAAATCTACTCATCTCAACAACATTTTTATTAGCTTAATTATTAACTTAACCACTTCTATTTATTAATGGTGAAACTATTTTGAGAGTTAAGGTGAGATTCTACGGAGTATTCTACGAATTAATAAATACACGAGAGATAGAAATTACATTATCTAATAACGCGAATTTCAAAACGTTACTTGAAGCTATAGATAATAAATTCAATATAAATATATCAGGAAGAATCCTTGATGAAAATGGGAGAATTAGAAGAGCAGGATTTGCAATATTATTAAACGGTAACGCGATTAGAGAAGAGGATCCGGATAAAGTTATTTTATCAGATAATGATGCAATAGCTATTTTACCAGCAGCCGTCGGTGGTAGAAAATTTAGTTTGTGCGAAAGAGTCTAGCGACATCAATATATATAAGTATCTTCCCGCGAACTATGTAAACATTAATTGATAAAGCATCAATATGCTTCAAGTCTCATGCAGTGTAGAACTATAAACATGTCTTACTTCATCAAGGTCTTATTGGTCTAAGTTCTCTCTTGAAGAGATCTAGGATAAGCCCAAAGATCTCTAGGGTCACCACCCCCAGTAGATTCTCATCCTCACTCCCACCTAAGACTACGGGAGTATGCCTCTCACCGTATTCAGGGAACTCTAGAACCGCCTCAGTATAAACTCTATTTCATTTAGTGGTTTTAGACCTAATTCCTCCCAAACTGATTTGGTTAAGACAGTGTAGGTGGCACCAGAATCAATTAAGAATCTTAACTTAATACTCTTTCCTCCATGTTTAACATATGCATCAATCACTTCACCTAGTGGAGTGGTGTATTGTCTTCACTCATCTCAAATACTTTATTAGGATTTAAGTGAGTTGGGCTGAGGCGACTCTAGCAGAGAATGAGTCTCAGTCTCCCCGAAGCTGGCGGCGGGGACTGAGTAGGTGATGCCTCCTCGGTGAGGGGTGCCTGAGGATGAGGGACACCCCAGAGGAAGAACCCTCGCCCTTTAGAGCGGGGAGCCGTCAGCATCCATAAAATTCATAAGAAAGCTTTTGGATATGAATAATTCTAAATAAAATAAATTATTTAACTAGCATAGAAAAAGGTGTTGATATATGTCTAATATAAAGATTCTTCTTGAGAAAGATATTAATGAAATAATTGATCCTTTTCAGTTAATGATGGTAATTAAGGATCTTTACTTAAAGAAGCCTTACATAATTGAAAGGATCTCGATTGAGTATATGGACAAATGGATTGGTTTAATGCCTGGTATTGATAACGAAGCTGGTTTCGTAATAAAAATCATTGGGATCTACCCAAGAGCTTATCCCAGAGTTAGAGGATATATATTCGTCTTTGATCTAGAGAATGGCGAAATTAAATACGTTATTGATGCTATATCAGCTACTGGTTGGAGAACAGCTACAACATCAGCATTGGCAACTAAACTACTTCTTCAGTGTGAATTAGAGAAGAAATGTTTTATTGAGACACTTGGTTTAATTGGCGCAGGGCTTCAGGGATACTATCATTTAAAGATCTTTAGTCAATTATTTGAACTCAGTAAAGTATTAGTCTATGATATTAATAGAGAAAATATAGAGAATCTGAAAAAGAGACTAGTTGATATCGAAGTATCTTATACCGAGAGAAGAATGTTATTAGAGAAAGCAGATGTTGTTATAGCAGCAACAAATTCACGAGAACCTGTTGTGGAAGGTGAGTATCTTAAAAAGGGCTCTGTTGTTATATCAATTGGTGCTCCTAAACCCGTTAGAGAACTAGATGACATTGTTAAGAGAAGAGCTAGGTGTGCTTTAGTGGATACCATTGAAGGTGTTATTAGAGAAAGTGAAGATGTCTCTAATATGATACTTTTAGAGATAGGTGAATTATTAAAAGGTTCTAACTGTTCATTTGGAGATATAAAGCTCTATAAGTCTGTAGGCACAGTGCTTCTCGATATCGCTGTAACCAAACATTTAATTAACAGATTATTTAGTAAGTCTTAAGAGACAGAGAATATCATTATATACTTGTTATTTTGGTCTCGAAATCCTCTACAGAGACTCCCAAATCCTGGTTTGGGCCTAGCAAACCTTTTTCTCTCAATACTTGTCTCGTCAGTAAATAATATAGAAGTGCTAGTGATTTTCTACCTTTATTGTTGCCTGGTATAACGATATCTATTCCACTAATCTTTGCATCTGTGCTTGCAAACGCCACTACCGGGATCCCTGTCTCTATAGCCTCGGTTAATGCTTGTGTATCTACTCGTGGATCAGATATAACCACTACTTCAGGCTCGATATACGTGGGTAAATGAGGATTAGTTAGTGTACCTGGTATAAATCTCCCCAAAACAACTTTTGCACCTATCAACTTAGCGAACATCTCAACCGGTTTAAAACTATATTGCCTGCCGCCTACCGCAAGTATTGTTGGTGGATCAAATCTTGCTAAAAACTTCGCAGCGATCCTTATTCTCTCATCTATTTTCCTCACGTCTAAGATGTACAGACCATCACTCCTTACTCTAAAAACAAATCTCTCTAAGTATTTATTCGAGGAATAGGTACCTATATGTATCCCAGATGATAAGTAGACGTCTATAGGTACTAAAAGTTCTACAGCTGCATATTTAGCTACCATAGTTGATTCTTGCCTTACTTCCTCGGAGCCCTCATAATCATACGAGCTCATTTTATCACCTACAACTTTCTTCTATAATAAGCTGTCTCAGTTATTAGAGGAACGTGAGCTAGTAAGGTTCTTCTGCAACAATACCTCTTTATACCAAGATCATCTAAAACTTTCTTTGGATCTTCACCAGCCGAAACTCTTCTCTTGAACTCTTCCCAGTGTCTAGATATTGGATATCCACACGTATAGCATCTTACAGGAATAATCATTAGATATCACCTATAGGATTTTTGTCTGAATCTTCTGGCTGAGTATCTCATCCATTTCTCAGGTTCTGTCTGTCTCGGATCTCCGGCCAGTAGAGTTCTATCATACTCCATGTACAGAGATCTTATTACTTCATTATTATCGAAGAATTCTAGGATTCCTCTGGCAATAGCTGTTCTCACAGCCTTTGCCTGAGAAACATATCCGCCTCCAGACACGTATACATCAACATCTATTTTTGATCTTATCTTATCCCCCACAATATATAAAGGTTCTAGCATTATTAATTTAGTCATTTCGTTAGGAAAGATCTCTATAGGAATACCATTTACTCTAAATCTCCCCTTACCTTCTCTTATAACAGCTTTGGCAATAGAGGTTTTTCTAGAGGCGGATGCGATAACTATTTTCTGTGCTTTTTGTTCACTCACTTGGGCTCCACCCTAATTCTTTAGCAACTTCACTAATATAAACATATGGACCCTTAAGTTTTGAGACATCAGCAAAAGGAATCTTTATCCTAGGTTTATCTCTTAAATCTGCAGGTACGCCTATGAAGACTCGGAGTCTTTTATAAGCCTTAAAACCTCTATCTATTTCTTTCGGAAGCATGCCTCTAATAGCTCTCTTAACTATATTAACAGGATTTCTGGGCCTCTTAGGACCTTTATAAGGATTCTTGTGAGTCTTCACTTCAAGAAATAGTTTATAGCCTTCAACAACTCTTCTTCGAGGTCCAGATAATACTATTTTTTCTGCGTTAACTATATATACTCTATACTTCTTTAACAAGAGTTTAGCAACTACACTAGCTAATCTACCAAGTATATGGTTCTCTCCATCAATTATTAGAATAGATTCTCTAGGATAGTTTTTTTCGATGATTTCTATAAAGTCCCTTATCTTCATATAATAATCTTCACCCCTCTACCCTCAGGATTTTCTTTTAAAAGATCTCTTATAGTTATGCCTCTACTACCACTAGCCTTGATCTTGTTCAGAGCTGTCTCAGAAAAACTAAATGCTGCCACAGTAACTCTCTTACTAAGTGTTCCTGAACCCAAAACTTTTCCCGGAACAACTACTATGCCCCCCTCCTCGGAGTATCTAGATATTTTTGATAAATTAACGGCGGGTCTCTTTCTAGAGCTTTTACTTAATATGTCTGCGACGGCATCCCACACAGGTGCCTTATATTGATTCGCGTATTTTCTCAAATCACTAATTAGTAGTCTCAGAATAATATTTGTTGAAATTATTCTCTTAACCACTCTTACTCACCTCTGTCTCAATCTGTTTAAGAAGATAATCTATTTTGTTAATAAGCATATTAAGAGCTTCCATAAGAATAGTCTTTACAGATAATTGCCCAACTGATTCAAAGAATAATATAAAGCGATTTTCTTGAGGAATAATCTTTATAGATTCTTCTGGACATCTCTTTAGACACTGATTACATAATATACACTCAAGATCATTTTTAGAAATAATTCTTCTCTCCTCTCTAGAGAAAAAGAGAATATTCACAGGACAGTAGTTAACACATTCTTCTGCTTGAGAGAATTTTTCTTCGCTTAAAATCTCTGTATGTATCTTAGCAACGTATCTCACACCTGCTACAGAAACAGGGCTCCACTTAACGTGTTCAATACCTCTACCAAGTCTAGCTTTAGCGTCGAATGATATTTTTTGCCCAGGACCAAGAATCACGATAGGTATCTCCTTGTAAACAGGTTGCACATATGGATCATCTGATAGGAGTTCTCCCGAATAAAAAGTTTTTAGCTCAGATGATGTGTCAGGGTTCTCGACTGAACCTCTAATATAAGTAAAACAATTCTCGCACTCACTAGTTTTAGGTCTTGCAGCCTCTTCCTCGGGGATCTCAGCGTAATAAGTCTCCATACATTTTGCACATTCTTCAGGGGGTCTATATCTTCTTATAGCCTCCTCGGATCTGAGCGGTATAAGTCCTAGCCGATGAGATATGACTTCATCATATAAAGGTGAGGAATTTTCATAAAAAATAACTTCGTCAATTGCTAAAGTAGGAACTTCCAGTTGAATAATTCTTCTAATAGCATTTAGGATCGGTAGAGGAATATTTGAGAATAGTAACTCTATGTATGTGTCAGTTAACTTAAGAATTTTTACATTAATCTCCTGATCAGTATTACTCATTCAGACCCTCCTACCTCTTCTACCACCTGGTCTCCTAGTCGTGTCGTGTGGTATAGGTGTCACATCCTCTATTCGTCCAATAATAAAGCCTACTCTAGCTAAAGCTCTAATAGCTGGTTGAGCTCCTGGGCCAGGAATCTTTGGCCCATGCCCCCCAGGCGCTCTCACTTTAATATGTATTGCTGATATACCTTTCTCCATAGCCTCTTGAGCAGCTTGGTAAGCAACCATCATGGCGGCATATGGTGAGGGTTTCTCTCTATCAGCTTTAACAACTCTTCCTCCGGAACTCTTTGAAATAGTTTCTGCACCCGATAGATCTGTTATATGGACATGTGTATTGTTATAAGATGCATATATATGAGCTATGCCCCATCTAATCTCTCTTGAATGAAGAGACAATCAGATCACCCCTTTATAGAAGTCTTATCATAATAAGGTGAAGTTGGGTAGAAACTAATCATATTCTCCTCTTCTCTAGACACTAAATAGCCTGGTGAAGTAACTCTTCTCCCGCCAATTGCCACGTGTCCGTGAACTATTAATTGTCTAGCCTGATGTATAGTCTTAGCTAAACCTCTCCTATACACAATAGTTTGTAGTCTCCTCTCTAAAACATCACTTATTGTTAGACTTAATACATCATCAAGAGAAGCTGTCGAATTTTTTAATAATCCCATATTATAAAGTCTTTCGATGAGTCTTTTCTCCTCAACGGATCTCACGTCTACTGGTAGAGAAAGAAGCATTCTAGCTCTCTTCCTAATATTTCTTAAAAGCGTCTGTGCAAGCCAGATCTCTCTTTTATTTCTTAGGCCATAGGCTCCTATTAATCTCATCTCTTCCTCTAATCTACTCTTTATCCATGGATGTCCAGGTCGCTCCCATTTCTTCCTAGATTTCCTAGGATCACCCATAAAACTATTACCCCAGAGTTACTGTTGTTTCTTCTTCTTAACACCTACTGTTACTCCTGTTCTTCCTGTAGTAGCTGTTCTCTGTCCTCTGACTTTGAGTCCTAGAGAGTGTCTAAAACCTTTCCAACTTCTTGTTCTAATCATCCTATCAATATCTCCTCTAACTGCTAAAATAAGCTCTGAACCAACCAAGTGTTTATCCTCGCCTGTCTCAATATCTTTTCTTCTATTAAAATACCACATAGGTATTTTTGCGGAAGCGGGATCTCTAATTATTTTCTCAATAGTATTTAAGGTCTCTTCATCTAAGTATCCTAGTCTCATATTAGGATCTATATTAAGGATCTTGCAAATAGCTAAAGCAAAATTATATCCCACACCCTTTATC
The DNA here is from genome assembly GCA_049976205.1 of Sulfolobales archaeon. Lineage (GTDB taxonomy): Archaea > Thermoproteota > Thermoprotei_A > Sulfolobales > AG1 > WYEN01. The sequence continues at coordinate 10,429 of JBMFIR010000010.1, forward strand.
TTAGACAACGCGTATGGTACGGGTAGTGAACCATCTAGATCTGTAGCTACTAATCTCACAACATGCTTAAATCCGCTTTTCTCAGCCATTTCACATCATCTCAGTATTCTTACAACAGCTATTTTTAGACTCATTATTAGAATAATATAAGCTTTATTACTCAGAGAGATACATAAAATACTGAGACTACTTTGACTACAACAGATCTATTAAGAGATATTCAGAAGATAAAAAATTATCGTGGCTGTATATTAGTTATATCATTTAAGGAATTAGAAAAGAATCCTTCTTTGTTTCGAGAAGTATTTATAGTGTCTAGAATAGCCGGAAAAAAACTCTATATCTTAATTGACGGAAAACCGAGTCAGTGGGCGACTAAGATACGAGATTATCTCTCGGAGAATATTGACGTCTCTGTGTATCTCTACGAGATTAGGAATCTAGACGATCTAGTGAAAGAGTTAAGAATTATCTGTTCAAAAGACAAATTATTGTTCGTGTCAGCGAACTACGCGAAGAAATTAGCGTCTCAAGAGAATCTTTTTTGTGGCGAGAAAATAATAGTATGATTCTGCTCAGAAATTAATTGTATGTTATTTATTGTTATAAGACTTATTTAACAAGTATATAGAGGGTAAATAAATGTCTCAAGATAAAATGAGTGTTCTCAGAATATATTTAGAGAATTTCGATGATATGGCTATATACATGATCTCCAGAGCAACAGGATTTGCTACATTAGTAGCTGTTATGTGCAGTAGTGAGAATTGTTTCACCATAATGCCTCTTAGTGAGAGATCATATGTCCACATACTGTCCCCACCACCTGATAAAGAAAAGATTTGTAAATATTACTATATAGATGATCAAGGAAGCTTAGCCTGTTCTCAAAGACCAGCTCCGGCAAGAACAAATCTTATCATTGTTAAAGTGAAGGAATTTAAGGAAATCTAGCTCCATAAGAATTTTTAAGGATCTTAATCTCATTATTGAAACGTATATTCTTATTGGAGTTTTAAAAATTTATTAAATGGTGTATTTGAGTGAGTATTGCTCAGGGACCGAGGAGATTCGCTACTGAATTAAATAATATTATCGATAGAAGAATAATTGTTAGATTAACCGATGGAAAAGTTTATAAAGGCATATTGTTAGGGGTTGACCAACCCACAATGAATCTTGTTTTAGGAGAAGCTGAAGATGAGCAGGGTAATAGATACTATAGAGTCTTTATCTCTGGAACAAGGTTCTCAGAGATACTTATTGAAGAGATGCCTTTATTTGATCCTGATGAGTTTGCTAATTTAGCGTCTCAGAGACTTGGTATAAACCCTGTGAATATTAAGGTAATGAGGGATATCGGTGTTGTGATGATCTTAGATAGATACAAGATCTCTGCTAATGGTGTGGAGGGTTCAGGTGCTTTAGCTACTAGAATATATGATTTGTGGGAGGAATATATGAAGAATAAAAAGGCTAAGAAAACTTGAGGTAGAGGTTTTGGATAGTGTCTTCGAGATCAAGGATCGAGATCTTTTAGGAAGAATAGGTGTATTATATACAAAAAGCAGTAAAATAGAAACGCCTGTTTTTTTCCCTGTTATACATCCCTCACCAGAGTCTCAGGAGATTACCGTAGAGGAGATTCTTAAGATAGGCTTCAATACTTTAATTACAAATGCCTATATAGTTAAAAGGATCTATGGAGAAGAAGCTGCAAAAAGAGGATTGAAAAACATCTTATCTTTCAAAGGTATTTTAATGACTGATTCAGGAGCTTACCAAATACTTAGATATGGCTCTATAGATGTTGATAATAGATCTATTGTTGAGTATCAAGAGAAATTGGATCAAGATATAGCGGTTATACTTGATATACCGACTAGATCTGACGTATCATATAATGAAGCTCTAGAGAGCGTCAAAGAAACGATTCGGAGAGCAAGAGAGGTACTTGATATAGTGTCTAGTTCAGACAAGATCTGGGTTCTTCCAATCCAGGGAGGCTCTTATGTAGATCTAGTAGAACTATCTGCTAAAGAAGCTATGAATATGCCCCAATATAATATGTATGGAATAGGAAGCCCGGTGACGTTTTTAGAAAATTACGAATATGACAAAATCCTTCGTAGTGTCATAGTGGCTAAGAAGATTCTTCCACCTGATAAACCGGTGCACTTGTTTGGTGCCGGACATCCTATGATCATGTCATTCGCGGTTGCGTTAGGTGTAGATAGTTTTGATTCAGCCAGTTACTTACTTTACGCTCGTGAGAATAGGTACTTGACAGAGTACGGTACAGAGAGACTAGAAGAATTAGAAGAGTTTCCTTGCTCATGTCCTGTGTGCTCAAAGTACACGCCCAAAGATCTTTGGGAGATGAGTGAGAAGGAGAGAGTTAGACTATTAGCATTACATAACTTATATGTTATTATGAAAGAGATTAAAAGGATCAAGACAGCTATCAGAGAGAATAGATTATGGGAGTTAATCAAAGAGAGATCTCATTCACACCCTAAATTAAGAAGTATACTCAGGATCATCACAGAAGAGATAGATTTTATATCTAAATACACTCCATACTCAAAAGGTAGAAGAGGTATTTTAATAACAGAGTATATAGATATCATAAGACCTCAGATAATTATAGCGAGGAGAAAAAAGAAGAATTTAATTAATTACATCTTTGAGAGAAATATCTGTGAAGAAATATTCTTACTACCTGGAGATCCAGATCAGAAGCCTTACTCAAGTTCTAAGAAAGTCTCTGAATTTCTCAAAGAACTTGTGAAAGAAAAAGATTTCGGGAATAAATGTATATTCTACTATACACCTGTCATGGGTATTGTTCCTCGAGAATTAGAAGAAACATATCCGTATTCTCACTATGAATACTCTGTTCTCTCAAGTGATGAGGAGATTATACTACGAGATTTGTACAGAGAGTTGAGAAGTTTTATTGAGGACGTAATACGTTTAAGAAAAAGATCTCTTTTGAAGATAAACATTGTTCTTATAGATGATATTTTATGGATGAGAAATTTTGCTAGATACTTAAAAGATCTGTTTGAAAATCCAGATTTCACCAAATATATTCGGTTAATTAATATATGAAGAATCACAGATATAAATGATCTATTTAGGTTTTTTAAAATTTTTCTTTGAGGATATTATTAATCTTCTCAAGTGTCTATATACTGTTGAGTGTTCACGTCCTTCCACTATTAGCTCTATTGCTTCTTTAACCGCATTAGCACTTTCATAATCTCCTATTATAGCTACAAGATCATCGTAGATAGAAATAGAGCATCCACTTATCTCTTCAAGATTTCTTTTAACTCTGCCTCCCTCACCTATTATTCTAGCCTTGATTCTCCTAAGATGATTCTCCGGTAGACGTAGTTGATCCTTTAAATCAATTATTAATAAAATCTGATCCTCCTCTAAAACCCTCTCGGCCACATCTGGGCTGAATCCGGCTCCTACAGCTTCAATATAGTTCTTAGCTCTTAAGAGATTCTCTTTAGACATATCCCCTGATCTAGGCTCTATAGATATCGAACCTAGATTCTCGTCTATATTAATGATCACGCCTAATCTCTCTTCTAAAAATTTTATATTTTCCCCTTTAGTTCCTTTCAAAACCTTTATTCTCTCAACAGGTATCTTGGTTATTAATTTAGTGACGCCGGGAATGTATTTAGTATCAGTATCTTTCATATACTCACCTTTTTTTGGAGTGATACACCTAACTAAACTTAGAGTCGTTTAAAAAATATTTTAATATAACTCTCTAATAATAATGGTGATGATGAGCTCGGGAGACATGATCGATGATTAAGGTCTTGAGTCCTGATCTTCTCTAAATAATTCGCTTAATCCCTCGACAAGATCTATATCAGGAGTGAACCCTAGATCTTCTTTAATTCTTGTTATATCAGCAATACTTAATTTAATATCGCCTGGTCTAGCCTCACCATATATAGGTGTCAGATCTCTTCTACCGCTTAATTTAATCATTATTTCAGCAAGATCTTTTATAGTTATACCTCTCCCCGAACCCAAATTATATATTCCAGAGAAATTCTTATCGAGAGCTAAATACACAGCCTTAGTCACATCTCTTACATGTATAAAATCCCTCGTGTTACTACCATCTCCATATATGATAGGAGGTGAATTATTTCTTAATCTATCTAGAAAAACCGTTATTACGCCTGCGTATGCTCTATTCTGTCCACTACCGTAAACATTAAAGACTCTAAATATAAAATATCTGTATCTATTGCACACAGAGTTTCTTATAACTGATTTCTCTCCTAATAATTTACTTAATCCATAAGGTGATTTAGGTTTAACAGGATCTGTCTCCTTCACAGGAATATTAACAGGTTCTCCGTATACTGCTGCAGAGCTTAAGTAAATAATTTTTTGTCTATTGCTTAGATATCTGGTTAATCTCTCGGTTACATAGAAATTATTCTCTATGTAGATCCAAGGATTGTATACAGATTCTTCCACACTTACATAGGCGGCGGCATGTATAATTACATCATATTTCTCTAAAAGTGTTCTTAGATTACTTTTTCTGAGATCTAATACATGGATCCTTAAATTATTTTCCTCTATACGTTTTAGGTTCTCTGGTGAAGATCTCTCTAAATTATCTATGATCTCTATATCAAAACCTTTCTTAAATAAGTAGGTAGATATATGAGAACCTATGAAACCAGCTCCTCCAGTGACAAGTATTTTCAAAAAATCTACCTACTAGCTGTGAGCTTCCTTGCTTCTCTCTCAGTCTCTCTTAAAATAACTATATCACCTATTCTCACGGGGCCCTTAATATTACGAGTAATTATTCTCCCCTTATCCCTACCCTCAAGCACTCTTACTCGAACCTGCGTGATCTCGCCTGTGACCCCTGTTCTACCAATTATCTGAATAACCTCTGCTGGAAAACCTATTTCCTCTACTACATTGAATTCTTTACTCATAGACATCCTAGATAATTATTTAGTAGAGAAGACTTATAAGCCTCCTACATCAAGAGGTAATAGGATTACTACTAGGTGCCTCAGATGGTAGTGATTAGAAAATGCGACTATTGTGGTAGAGAAATCCCGCCGGGTCAAGGAATCATGTATGTCTCTAATAAAGGTGTTATTATGTGGTTTTGCTCATCTAAATGTTTCAAGAATTTTAAGCTGGGAAGAGATCCGAGGAGGCTTCCATGGACAAAAACTTATATAAAGGGTGTTTCTGGGAGAAGGAAGTAAGGGTGCTCATCAATGGTTATTCAGCGAACATTTGTTATGATTAAACCAGATGGTTACTCTAGAGGCTTAGTTGGAGAGATCATTTCAAGGATCGAGAGAAAAGGATTAAGAATAATTGGTATGAAGCTTATTAAAATGAGTAGAGAGCAAGCTGAGAAGCTCTATAGTGTTCATCGTGACAAGCCGTTTTTTAAGGATCTAGTAAGCTTTGTCACTAGTGGACCCGTGGTGGTGATGGTTGTTGAGGGAGAGTCCGCGGTAGAGGTCATGAGAATAATGATTGGTTCAACAGATGGTAGGAAAGCGCCTCCTGGAACAATTAGAGGAGACTATGCATTATCTATTCAAGAGAATGTTATACACGCTTCAGACTCGCCTGAGACGGCATCGTACGAGATCTCGGTGTTCTTTAGAGAAGAAGAATTAGTAAGCTAATAAATAGCTATCCTCGATCCTCTTCAGGTTATTAATTTTTAATTTATTTTAAAGAGTATTAGAGTCAGAGGGTTCTCAGATCTCGTTAAAATCAATAGATGAAACAAGAGTTAAGATGAGTATTAAGGGTATCTTGGATAGCCTAAGATCTTCTCTCAAGTATAAGAGAATGGTAATGATCCCCGAGGAAAGTTTTATAGCTATTATAACTAATAAGTATAGAGTAAAGATCCTTACACTACTATCAAGAGGTCCTCTCAAAGCTTCGGAGATAGCGAGAGCATTAAAATCAACTAGAGCTTTAGTATACAAGTATTTAAAGGATCTAGAGAGTAGAGGATTAGTAGAGAAAGAGGGAGAGTATTTTAAATTATCCTCAGCCATATACCTAGTGTATAAATTAAGTAGAAGTGATGAAGGTATCGTATTCGAAATAAATAGAGATAGAGCTATATTCATTGATGAAAGATACGGCTTAATATTCGTATCCCAAGAATGGAAGGATCTGGAGGCTATATGTAGTAATTGTGCTATTATTAACTTATGCGCTGAGGAAATTAGTAGTTGGGCTAAGAGAAACAAGATTGATATAAGCCTCAAAAAATTTCCTGCTCAGAACATAGCTAATGTAATGTCTCAATATGTCTACGATAGATTAGAGAAATATTTAGAGAAAGGATACATTATAATTAGGAGATAGATTTTTGAGTAATAATGTATATAGGCACAAGTTAGTTGTGGAGATATCTAGTGAAAGATCTATTTTGCCAAGACTTTATATAGATGAAAGATCCGGTAAAATACGACTTGTCATTAATGAGAATTTATTGGAATACGATTGTTTATTTAATATATTCTCCTATTCACTATGTGTAGCTTACCTATTTTACGCAGATGAAAAATATTTTGATCCGGGTCTATTTGAGAGAAGTTTAAGGAATAATTTATTTTCACAATTTATTGAAGATTTGGTATTATTCGGAAGAATAAAGGAGTTAGCTAAATTTCATGTGAAGTATATACTATATAAGAGGTTATATGATCTAATGCAAAAATTCCGTGATATAGATCTTTTTAGAGTAATTAGTTATAGATATCTTAATGAGGATAGTCAGAGAATATATAACATAGATCTTTTGATCAAAAAATCTCTTGAGATGAGCTACGAGGATCAATATATAGATAAAGAAATTATTTCTAGGATTCTTAATAAATACCGAGATCTTCAAACAGATTTTTTGATAAGAATAAGAATTGAGTGGAGTAAAGTAGTTTCTTCAATGAATCGCTTAAGTAATGTCTTAGAGAAAAGTATTAATCCTATGATAAATATACTTAGAGAGATCAGATTCAGGGAAGATCTAAAGTGGTCTCCGCCTAGACCTGAGACACTAATTATATTATATGAAGGCTCAGTACTAAAGGGTGTAAGGATCCCTGGGAGAGCTAAAAAGGAGGGACCCAGAGGCTTAGTAGAAAAATTCCTCGGATCAATTTCATCAGCCAAGATAAAAACATATAGAGAGAATGATAAAGAGTATAGAGTCGTGGAGAAGAGGTATCTAGATATTACCTCGGTTAAATGGTTCTTTTCCGCACCTGTAATAGAACTACTGAGAAGAGTTGGTGTTAGGCTATATACTGATCCTTTGGAGAGACTATCAAACGATTACTACTTCTCAATTAAATTAAGAGAAATAGGGTTAAAAACACCAAGAACTCTATTTCTTGATCCATGGAATTATGTTCTTGTGAGAGACTATGTGGATGGAGTAAACATCGCAGAATACATTAGTAGTGATATTAGCGAGAGAGATCTTGGAGGTGTGTGTGTATTATTAGGCGATCAATTAAGTCTATTACATTCAAAAGATATTTGTTTAGGAGACGCAAATCCCAGGAATTTCATAGTTGTATCACGTAATGATTCTAAGGAGGTATATTACATAGATCTTGAGCAGGCAGGTATTTGTAAAGAAAATACTGCTAAAACATGGGATCTCTCTACATTTGTATATTTCATGTATCTCATGAAAGGATTTAAAAAAGATCGTGCTATAAAGAAATGTTTCAGATATCTCCTTAACTCCTATGCAGAGAAGTATTCCAGTGAAGAAATTATTCATAAAATCGATGATCCGTTATTCTTCTCGATTTTTGTCTCAGGTACTTCATTAATCTTCTCCCCAATAGCTTCAGCATCTATTTATAAGGCATATTCACTATTATCAGAAGTAAAGAAGGAGATCTTAGAAAAATAGATCAGGATCACTGACATTAGAAATTCAACGTTAGAATCATCATTAAATATTAAAAATATTCGAATTAATTATTCTCCATCTCTCAAATGAATAACTTTTTCACTAGTCTCTAAAACTGTTTTTACAGACTTGATAACTTCCGTCTCTGTAATTGGTCTACCAGTCCATTTAAGAGCTAGATGAGGTATTTCAATACCTGTTTCCATTCTTATTAACTTAGCTGCTTGACCAAGATAGTTATTTTCTACTGAAATAATGATTCTGCTTCTCTCAAGGATTCTCTTAACATATTCTCTCGGGAATGGTGAGAACACTTTTAATTGCAGAAAACTTACATCTAAACCCTCTCTTCTCAATGTCTCTAAAGCATCTACAGCGGCACCCTTAACACTTCCCCAACCTACTATAAGTATCTCACTACCCTCCTCACCATATAACACAGCTCTCTCTTTCTCACTTATCTCCTTATCTGCTGTCTCTAATTTCTTTAATCTCTTCACATACATCTTATATCTAATCTCAGGATCCTCTGTTATATGTCCTTTCTCGTCGTGTTCATCCCCTGTGTACCACATAACAGTTTCTGGAGACCCTATGAAGGCTCTTGGTGATATGCCATCCTCCGTTAATTTGAACCTCTTGTAATCCCATCCCCCTCTTTCAATAATTTTTCCTCTCTCTATCTTTATGTCATCGGGTTTAGGAACATTTATTAGGGACCAGGAATTGGCTAGGTTTTTATCGACTAAATGTATAACTGGTAGCTGATATTTCTCAGCCCAATTAAGAGCCTTAATAGCGTCATATACTAATTCCTCATGATCTCCTGATGCAATAACTATCTTCGGAAACTCTCCGTGTCCAGCGAAAAGCGAGAACAAAAGATCTGATTGACTATCCCTCGTCGGTAATCCCGTGCTAGGTCCTCCTCTCATGTAGTATGTTACTACTACAGGAACCTCATTCATTCCAGCGAATCCCAGACCCTCAACCATTAAAGAAAAGCCGGGTCCACTAGTTGCTGTAGCCGATCTCGCGCCTGTTAAGGCGGCTCCTATAGCCATATTTATGGCGGCTAGCTCATCTTCTGTTTGAAAAACTAGAACTCCTGCTCCTTTAAGGATCTCGGCCTCTTCCTTAAATTCTGGATCTACTTCAATTAGTTCAAACCCTTCTAAGAAGAAGGATTCATCTGCAGCTGGTGTTATCGGATAATAAGTCTGTACAGTTAATCCGCCTAGTATCTTGCCTATAGCGATAGCCTCGTTACCGTTCACAAGAACCATTTTATCTCTACTATTCGCTGGTTTAGCTAAAGATTTAAAGACTTTGAATCGATCCTTTGCGTACTCATATACTATCTTAGCAACTAACTCATTTTGTTGTATCACCTGTGGTCTTCGTAAACCAAAATAAGACTCTAGAGCACCTCTAAACACTTCTAGAGGTATATTAATGGTGTATGCTATTGCGGCTAATACAGCGGTGTTTAAAAATCTTTGAACAGTGCTTAGAGACTGGGCTCCTAGTTTTTCGGCAACGATCTTTAGAATATCTTGGTAAGGAAATGGATATAATTTAGCGTTTAATTTCTCTACTGAATATCTTAAAGCGCCCTCCACGGTATCTGGGTAGCCGTTGTCCATTAATATTCGAGAGATTCTCTCTTTAGTAACTTCAAACATCATAGGTAAAGAATCTATTTTAATTTTCTCGAAACTAGGATCGTATATTATAGCTCCTCCAGAAGCTATATCTCTGAAATGAGTAGCCACAGACTCAGCGTCCATCGCAGCGACGATGTCAGCATAGCTTCTTACAGAGTTCACTCTAGATGTTTTAGCTCTTACTTGGAAGTAGCTGTGTCTACCAGTTATATTCGAGTAATACTCTCTCTTCCCATAGACATAATACCCGTATCCTGCTAATACTCTTATGAACACTTGAGCAGCTGTCTCTACACCTCCGCCTTGGGGTCCTCCGAGAATAACCTCTATTTCATTGACCTGATCCAATTTATTCGCACCAACATATCTCAATATAGAAATCTCTTTATCATATATAAGCTTTCCATTAAATAATGAGCGATCTCAGCTGATATCTAACTCTTTATCTTTGAATAACACAATATAAATAGAGCTTATAGAGATTATTAATGAAATTATTAATGAAAACAATACTTGGTAAAATATTCTATATACTAGAGATAAATAGAGTATATGTGAGGAATTGTATATTATAATGATCATAGGTGTGACTATAAGCAGTAAAATAAGTGCCTTAGAGAAAACTCCTAATCCTCTCTTCTCATACTCCTCATCAATATTTAATAAAGATCGGCTCATTAAAATTATTTCACTAATAACTTTTCTAGATAATAAATATGTTAATGTTACTCCTCCGATAAAGCCTCCTATGTGTGCGAAAAAAGCAATATTGCCTCCTATGAATAGACCATAGATGAGATTAATAAAGATCCATATGATTAGAAAGATAGAGACAGTAAAAGATCCGCATATAGGTATTGGAGCAAATATACATAAGGTTAATATTCTACGTGGATAGACCATGAAGTAGCCTCCTAATAAACCGCTTATAGCTCCTGAAGCACCAATAGCATATATATTAAACCCCCCATATAGCATAGGAAGTGTTATCGTGTAGAACAGTGATCCAAATACTCCCGATAGTAGATAAAGTAGCAGGTATCTATGTCTATTTAATAAAGTCTCTAATTCTTTTCCGAAATAATATAGTACATACATATTGAAGAAGATATGAAAAATATTTCCATGTATAAACATTGAAGTAATTAGAGTCTCTAAATCTCTTACCTCATAGAGCCTTGCTGGGGAAAATCCGTATCTTGCCACGATGCTGGGATCTATATACAAGAAATTATTCTTCCATGAAAAAATTGCATAGATCAACACATTAAGCAGTATAATTGAGTAAGTCATATATGCTCTCCGATTCTCGTATATCATTTAAACAGCCTCTACTCAAATCCTCAACATCTAAGCATAAATAAAAAACTTAAACACATAATAATTTATTGGCGGGTAGGGCCCGGGGACTCGCCCATCCCCCAAGCCCGAATTGGGCGTAAGGCGGGGGCCAGTAACCGTGTGATGTGTGTATACATATAGAGAGAGCCTTGACCCCGCTATGAACCCCGCCCCATGGGGTCGGCGGTGGCGGAAGGTCTCTCGGAGGAGAGACCTAACCGCCTTTGCACGGGGAACCTGGCTAGGGCCGGAAGGCAGCAACCTAACCCGTGACGTCCGACGTTCATGGGTCAACGGGGGGAGTTTAGGGGTCTGGGGAACTCTCTCTATATGTATACACACATCACACGGAGCCGCCGTTTTCAGTTTTTAGTAAGGTACTTTTTTGAGTCTTAGTAAATATGCTCCATAGTTGGCTGCTATATGAAGTATTAATGCTATTGATACACCACATAAATATATTTTAAGATCTATGTTTAGACCTAGTGGGGTCTCTATTCCAGAGATCTTGATTATGAGAGAGGCAAGTACTAAGAAAAGTGTTTGATCTAGTATTGGTGCTGGTGCTCCTCTTTCTATCCCAAGCCTTCTCTTAATGAATGCTCCAATAATATCTCCTAACCACGCTCCTAAACCTGATAACAAACCGTAGATATGATAAAACACGCTATGTGTATATGCTGAATATATGGATCCGACAGCGCCACCTACTATTAAGAATAATAAAGAACCTTCAATAGTTTTCCCGTCTCCCAGTAATCTTCTCCCATCAATGAATATTGCTCCTCTATCGATAGGAACTCCTTTCACTAATAGAACAGGAGCGCCATTGGCAGCCATAGCTGGAAAATATATCACTAGGGTCTCTATTACGAGTTTAATGATCTCATAAAGCACTTCTCCACACCAAATTACTTTTATCTATAGAGAAAAGAAATTCTTTATTATCTCTTTCTAGGATGATTTCGAAGAGATTAATATCTTTTTTACTGGATCTGATAACATAAGGTCTGTAAAAATCTAAGAAAACTATTCCAGAAGGTTCTAATCCCTCCTCTGTTTCTCGAACCTGTGCTATGGCTAAAACATAATTACCTAGGATCCTAGAGATATAATGTAGCATAGAAATTATTGAGGTGAATATCTCGTTAGATCTATAGCTATAGCCTCCCTCGATACGATAGAGATAATTGATCGTGTCTATAATAATTATGTCATGATTCTCTACTAATAAGATTGTTACTGTCTTCAGAAGTTCCGTGAGTGTTCTAGGGAAAACGAATTTAATGTCTCTATCTATAATCTCAGGATCACTTAATAAATTCGCTATATTAATGCTACCTTCTGTGCATATATACACTACGCTGGAGCCTCTTAACACGCTTTCTCTAGCTATTTTTGACGCTAGATTCGTTTTTCCAGTACCAGGGTCTCCGTAAATTAAATAGAATCGATCTCTGCTATTAAGGATCTCATCTAACTCTTTATTTCCTGAGTATATTTTGTAAACTATTTCCATATTACCATTTAATCTAGTATTTAAGGATAATTTATTCTAAAAGAAAAAAATACTCTGAGGATCTTAATACCTAAAGAATTTCTTAAACGAAATAATTTTCTCAATGGCGGCAGAAGCTATCTCAATCATCGTTTCCTCATTGATTCTTTCTGTATTTATAATGAGATCATAGACACTCAGATCCTCTATATTGATGCTATAGATCTCTCTAAATCTTGATCTCATGGCATTCTCTCTAGACAATATTTCTCTCAGAGCCTCTTCAAAGCTCTTCTTATCTCTCTTAGAAACTCTCCTAGCTCTAGTCTCTAAAGAAGCTGTTACGTAAATAGATAAATCACTTAGATCCTTGAGTAGCCATCCTCCTATATGAGCATCTATAACAACATTTCCTCTAACGGCTTCTTCTCTAGCAACTCTATCAATCTCGAGATCTATAGAAGGATCTTTCTTAGCTAATTCATCCAGTGTAGCTACATCCACGCCTCTCTCCATAGCTATTCTACGAAAAAGTGCTCCCGTTGAGTGATAGCGTAATTTAAATCTCTCTGCTAATTTTTTAGCTAACGTTGATTTTCCTGAACCTGGTGGACCACTGACAACAATAACTATACCTCTACTTTTTCCCGAAGAATAGCTACTTGACACATTATTTACAGAAATATCATCTTTATCACAGTAATTCGTCATATCCTTACAACTCCTCAATTAATAAAGTATATAAAAATAGTAGAGATCTATTATTAGCTAAGTCTATCTCAGCTGGATACGAAAGACATTGATCTTATTTTTTCTTTCAAGACCTCCTCTAAGCATTTATGACATAAAACGCCCCCGAATATTCTCTCGGGTCTCTTCATTGTTTTAGATAACTTCCTATGTTCGCTAGGTTTTCTAGGGACTCCTCCTAGAATAGCTCCGCATCTAGCGCATCTAGGCACAAAACTTTTTCTTCTCTCATAATGAATTACTGATACTCCCGAAGGAACTCTAACCTTTACTCTCTTCAGAGACCTGGATCTGTACATTGGTCTCGGCATATTTTCCAGCTCTATATAAAGAGAATTTTATATCCTTAAATATTTTAAGATTCTTCTAATTCATCACCTTGATATAATAAGTTAAAGTTATTCTCAAGCTCTTTTAAAGCCGATCTTCTTCTACGAGACTCTGCCTCTTCGAAGGTGTTTTTAACAATGATCTCATATAAGACAGCCTCTTTACCTCCCATTGGCCTAAGTAATCTACCTAGTCTCTGAATAAACTGTCTCCTAGATCCTGTTCCAGCAACTATAATACCTACGTTAGCGTCTGGTACATCAATACCTTCATCACCAACACTAGTTAATACAATAGCTTTATAGAATCCTGATCTAAATAAGTCGAAATTTCTTTTTCTTGTAGAAGGATCTGTTTCACCAGTTATTACAGGAATATTAAGTAGCTTACCTATCTCCTCTGCTTGGTCAATATATTGAGTAAATATTATGATTTTAGAACCCTTATTTAATTCCTCAAGAAAAACTTTTCTCAAAGCATTAATCTTCTCCTTTGATGTATGAACAAGTAATCTTAGTTGACTTCTAATCTTGAGAGCCTCAATAGCGTCCATATCTCCTCTTTTAGCTAATGCTAAAAGTTCTTGAAAACTCGATCCCCTAGAGAGCTCATCATATTTTTTCTTGAGATCTCTATAAATTCTCATTTCTTCAGGTGTTAAACTAACTTTGATGATCCTTATGATGAACGGGGCTAGATAGCCTCTCTCCGATAATTCCCTGACACTCTTGTAGTAGACTAATCCCCCGAGAAGAGGGAATAATTCTTCGTGTCTACCGTCTTCTCTAAATGGTGTTGCTGATAGACCTAATCTATAAGGTGCAAAAGATCTAACAGCAATTTCCCTGAATTTATCAGCTGGTAAATGATGACACTCATCAATGATAATCGTGGGAAAGTATGGAGATAACTGTTTTATATACCTAAAGGCTGTTTGATAAGTTGTGATAGTAATTGGAGCAATAATCTTTTCCTCGCCATAGAACACTCCTACATCGGATAAGGATAGATTCATGTTCTTTATAAAATGTTCTCTCCATTGCTTAACCTGCTCCTTAGTGAATGCCACGACTAAAGTCCACTTACCTAATTTAGAAACTGCTGCTAAACCAACAATTGTTTTTCCCGAGCCTGTTGGAAGAGCCACTATTCCTCGATATCTATTAGAGACCCATTTATCAAGAGCCTCTAACTGATAGTCGCGTAAATTAAGTCTGAGAACTGGTTTAATTATTAAACTTTTTTCTGTGAAGCCTGTCTTATCTTCTAATTTTGTATTCAGAGAGCTTAAGTACTCCTTTACTCTTAAATAGTGCATAGGATATGTCTTAAAGATCTTGTTTATCTTATCGTATATGAGTAGATCTCTTATACCGCTTAAAGCGTCTCCTAAGTACTTGTCTGGTTTAATAAGAATCATTCCATCATTATAAGATAACTCGATCTTGATTAAACTCTTCTCTAATTCCTCTGAAAGTTTCAGTTTTAAAGCTTCTAGTTCTTTTTGAGTCAGTGAGACACTGTGTTTTTCTAAGATCTCAAGTATATCATCCTCATAGAGACCGTTTCTCACCGCTTTAGAAATATTAAGAGAAAATACCGAGTACCCATACTCTCTCCCGAGATAATCACTGATCTTAAGAAGCTCGCTAAATTCCTCGTCATCCAACCATTTCTTTACTTTAAACACTATATTTGTCATCTCTAATTTACCGTGGGTTATTCTCTCCGAATATATATCTCTGTTAATTCTTCTAATAAATCATATGAGTAATTGATTATGTATAGTTTACCTGAGATCTCTCTATTGTTCACAGAGGAAATAATCTCTCTCAATTGATCTATGAAATTCTTATTTGGCTTAGGCTCTTTTATTATGATAGAGCAATTATGAAAACTAGCTACATAACCTCCTAATCTCTCAGCTAATTTAGATACTTCCTCAAATGAAACATCTCTACTCTCTCCAGTGGAGCAACTATAGATAATCATAAATCCAAATCCGTAAACTTCCTCTGTATAAGGATTCACGTATAAGAATAATAAAATTCCTCTATCAAGGTCTTCTCGTGATAAATATAAGTAAAGTATGTTATGGCCACTTAATTTAAGATCCTCAGTGGCGATATAGTATTCTTCAATGTTAGAGACAACTTCACTTAGGACTCTACCGAATTCATCTATACTTAAGAAGAGTTTATCTAAAGAATCTTCTTCTTTCTCATTATAATGAGACAATAGCTCTCAGACCCGATCTATTATTTAATTACGAACTCAATATTTATATTTAAGCTAATGTAAAAATTATTTTTTCGCGACCTCTGATCCTAGAACCTTTCTTAACGTATATGACTAGTGTTGAGTCCTCTATCTCCCAAGTACCATCTATCTCTACATACTCGATCTTGGTTTTCTTTGGAAAAGACCAGTATGATACGTAGTCATATTCTGCAATTGCTGCCTCGTATATATTTTCGTAAATATTTCTACCAGGTCTTAACCTAATATTTGTGGAGACCCTGAAAAGTATATATGGTCTATCCACGGTCTCTTTTAAACCTATATCAACGAAAATTACCTTGGGTTTGATAATATCATCATTAAATTTTGTTATCTCCTGATCCAATATATTCTGCATATTTTGATGAAGCCTCTCTATTTCTTCTTCATATAATTCCTCGTTATCCATGATCGCTAAATAATATTTAAGGGGATCCTCGTATTCAAATACTATGTAATAGTCAAAAGATTCCTTGGATACTGTGAAGAATGAGTAGCCGAATAAAGGTCTTACGTTTCTGCTAGCTATCTCTAATTCTTCACTATCCATATATCATGAACCACCTGATATCTCCTAGGTCCAACACTTCTTACTACTCTACTGCTACTTAACTCATATCTTTTTACAAGATCTATCTTCTCTAATTCTCTCGAATAAATTTCTCTTGAAGCACTCAAGGCTTCTCTCTTACTGTTTGCTGAAACAAAATCATAGGGGTGTATAAAACCTTGTTTTTTCAAAGCCTCTACAGATACTTTAAGAGAGGCTAGAGCTAACTGTGGTAGTGGTAGAAGTATTCTATCGAAGAAGTCTTTGTACCCCTTAATTATCTCAAGAGCGTCTCCTAAAATAGGTGACACGATACTCTCTACCTTATTCAACTTAATATTCTCAACCATGTATTTGTACGCGTCTTCATTTATGTCTATGGAGACTACTTTCCTTGGTTTAGCATGTTTAGCGATTATAATTGAGAAACCTCCTACCCCAGCAAATAAGTTGGCTACTATCTCACCCTCTTGAACAAGTTTAGCTATTCTTATATGCTCGTAGCTCAGTCTAGGAGAGATGTAGGCCCTAGCTATGTCTAGTTTAAATAAGCATCCATGTTCTTTGTATATTGTCTCAGATCTTTTTTCACCTGCAAGCCATGTGATATTTCTTACTCTAGTTATCTCTTCGACCCCGCCTAGATCTAGCCATACAGATCTTATATATGGTATTCTCTGTATAAGTGCCTCACCTAATGGTTTAAGTAATTGTTCTTCTATATCAAATGGTTTTCTAATTATAGCTATGTCTCCCACTATATCTACTCTACCCCATATCTTCTTACTTAGCTCAGGTCCTAAGATCTCCTCAGCTATTCTCTTGAGGATTCTCTCTCCAATAACTCAATCTTCCCAATTTATTAATGATACTAATTGAATATTATGTTTTAAACACAATGATTAAATAGGTGCTTACATGAGTTCTCAAGAGAGACTTAAGAGAGTATTCGATGAGGTCCACGGATATATAGAGCTTGATTCTCTGGCTCAGAAAATAATTTCTCTTCCAATCTTTCAGAGACTTAGAAGAATTAAGCAACTGGGAGTTGCCGAGTATGTTTATCCAGGTGCTACTCACAATAGATTTAGTCATAGTTTAGGAGTATATCATTTAATGAAGAGTGTTATTAGTAGATTAAGAGACTACATAGATCCTGATAAAATAAATATTTTACTAGCCGCATCACTTCTCCATGATATCGGGCATCTACCCTATAGCCACGCTCTTGAGACTTACTATATGAATATTCTAGGTTCTGAAACCAAGATTAATCACGAGTATTTATCTTCAATTGTGATTAGAGAAGATCCTGATTTAAAAGATCTTTTGAAAAACGAGGGTATTGAGCCCTCAGAGATCTCTGATATAATAAATGGAAGACACAAAGATCCCTTATACAACTCTCTTCTCTCATCAGATCTAGATGTTGATAGAATGGATTACTTAATAAGAGACTCTTTACACACAGGTGTGATCTACGGATCAATAGATCTTAGAAGAATACTATCTACTCTAGAAGTAGATAGAAAGAGAAGAATAGGTGTAAATGAGAAGGGATTAATTGCTGTAGAAAACTTCTACCTAGCTAGATTACATATGTATAGAGCAGTTTATTACCACAAGACTGTTCATGGATATGAGCTCATGTTAGTTAAATTGTGGGAGAGAGTTCTTAGAGAAAGACCTGATTTAGCTGGATACAAAGATTTTGTTTTTATTAAAAAAATGATTTCTGACGGACTCTACAAATATTTTGATGACAATACCATAGTCTCGTATTTAGGTTCTGTGGCAAATGATCAGTATATTCGTAGAGAGATACGTGAAATAGCTGAGATGTTCTTGTTTAGAAGAGGATATAAAGCAATATATGATAAAATAATTCTCTCTGAGGAACCCATGACTAATTCAGAGAATGGGAGCGAAGAGATCAAGATGATTAAAGAAGTAATTTACTTAATGGATAAATATGGTATAGACTCCCTATACTATATACCCGTTATCGAGAACATAGCTATATATAGAGAAGATGAGGCAATAACTGTGAGATCTAGAGATGGATCCGAGAAGAAAATATTTGAGCATGAGGGCTCAATTATAAAGGATCTTCCAAAGTATCTTAATATAATTAGATTCTATGTTCATCCAATGATGCTGAGAATAAGTCCAGCGTCAGATATAATCAGTAAGTACTTTAACAAAAGATTTTAAGCTTCAGTAGAAATGATAATTATTTGGCGGGGCCCGTAGCTCAGCCAGGTAGAGCGGCGGGCTTTTAACCCGTAGGCCAAGGCTCTTGGGCGGATGTCCCGGGTTCAAATCCCGGCGGGCCCGCCACATTTTTTGTACTTCTCAATAGAGCATCATAACATAATGATGTAACTATTTTTCTTAGTGTTTCTGTGAGGGGAAGCCCTGTATTCACAGAAGAAGAGGATTTGAGCTTAGTATCACATCATTGGGATCTATAACACCAAATTGTTTCTAACAAAGAAATGTAAGAGATGCCTAGAGAGACACTATAAAACACTGTTTAACTAAATCATCCATATATATATCCTTTAAGTTATTGTGAAACATATGAGCATAGCCCCATATAAGGCTGCTGTTATTTATAAGCACAGAGAACCGATGAAAATAGAGATGATCAAGCCTCCAGAAGTCAGAGGAGAACAGGTTTTCGTAAGAACCGCAGGCTGCGGCCTATGTCACACAGATCTCCATATATGGTTAGGCGAACTACAGGGGCTTCCTGAAAAGATACCAGCTGTTCTTGGGCACGAGCCCTCAGGATATGTTGCAGCAAAAGGTGAGCTAGTGCCAGATCACATAAAGATCGGTATGCCAGTGTTGGTGCAAGGTGGATATTATGTGGAAGAAGACATATACACCCTTAAAGGGGCTAACCAGATTGCTAGAAAAAGAGCCCAGAGCTGGACAGGGGCCTATGGACTCTATGGCGGGTGCTACTCAGAGTACTTCATAGTCCCCAGCTATAGGTACTTGGTAAGCGCCGAGGGCCTCGAGGATCTCCCTGCAGCAGCTGTATTAACAGATGCTGGGTTAACACCGTACAGGGCTGTTAAAAGAACCCTTAATATTGCAAGGGAATATGCGGAGGCAGACGACTTCATAGTGGTTCCTGGCGTTGGAGGTCTCGGATCCTTCGGTGTCCAAATTATAAATATCCTGGCGCCTCATCTAAACGTGATAGCAGTAGATGTGAGAGATGAGGGGTTTCTGGTTTCATTGCGGTTTGTGTTGATTGATATCTCCGCTCGCTTCATCACCCCTTATCTAGTCTCCTCACCCACTCTTCAGGAGCCTGTCTCCCTCGAGCGAATGAGGAGCTTCATAGAAGCTCTTCCTCCTCCTCACAACTGCTCATCGAGTTCATAGTGAGCTCCTCAATATATTTAATGAACAAAAAAGTTTATGAGCACTATCCTTCTCAAGAATATTATTAAAAGCCATAAACCAACATAAAACCCAAAACAGCGGTCAAAGGCCCTCGAGCTAGCTAACAAGGTCGCCAAGATATATGCCTCGATAAACGCTAAGAAAGAGAACCCAGTGGATGCCATAAAAAAGATTGTTGGTAGTAAGAAAATCATAGCAATAGTGGATTTCGTGGGAACAGAGGCGACAATATCAACATATATAGGCCTCCTATCCCCTGGAGGGGTATACACGGTAGTGGGTCTCGGTGGTATGAAGGGGAGCTTTCCAATACCGGATCTAGTTGTTAATGAGATAACGATACAGGGAAGCCTATGGGGATCTATAGCGGATCTTAGAGAGTTGGTTGCATTAGCTAAAAAGAGGATGATCAATTATAAGGATCTTGTGACAAGAAGATGGAGACTTGAGGAAATAAATGAGGCGTTTGAATTTATGCATAAGAACCTACATATAGGGAGAATGCTTATAACACCCTAACCCTTTTTTAATTACCTAAACCCTTATTTTTCTCATTCTCAGTGCTGAGTGCGAGTAATAATGATTTATTATTTATTGATATTGATGTGTTGCTCAGGGATTATTGGCTTCTATAATCGACGGTGTCACCGTTAACAGGGATCAGAGGTATATCACCCTGAACCCTGCTGATACTAGGGAGAGGGTTTCCATGGTGTCGGTAGCTACTGTAGATGATATTAGGCATGCATTTGACTCTGCCTATGAGGCTTTTAATAAGTGGGGCAGGCTGTCTCCATTTGCCCCTTGACATTCATTTCTTTTAATTCGTATTTGGTTGTGTCAAGGGACAAACGGATATTTTATATGCCGTTCACATCGTATCACATAGCATCTGGTCTACTTGTTGGTCTACCTATTAGGAGATGGATCCATCTGCCTACCTTTCTGATAACAACAGCTATTATTGTCGATATAGAACCAACATGGTCATGCTAGGGGTTCGGGTTTCATAGGGCTTTATATTGTTTGATGTCAAGCTCTCTACTCTTGGCTTCATTGCCCTCAGAGCTTCTTTCATCGGAGCCCATATCATTGGCTTCCGCCCATTCGGGGTGACCCCAGCCCACAGCTCCGTCTTCATTGATTCCTCTGGTTCATCGCTGTGGGGAAACCCCCGCATCCTGGTTTGTAGATCGTATATGAGCCCCGCTTAGGTCTCTATCCCCACCCGCATCTGAGGCTCTATAGAAAAATCGCTAACAAACCTTATAAACCAATATGAAACTCAAAACAGCTTCAAACGGCTCTTAATGGTACTATCTGTATTTAAGTATGAATCCTCCGAAGAAAAGTGCCCAAAACAATATCGGGTAAACAATTAATCTCTCGATCCCACCTATCCCAAGACCCAGATCATTTCTTGATACAAAGAGTGCTAGTGAGAGTATAGAGAGTATACTCATTACTACCGAAAACGCTCTAAAGAAACTATCTCTTATAACAAACGAGGTAGTTAATGGAATAAGAGAAGCTGGTACAAAGGTTACTATAGAGGAGATAGTGTGTAGCACACCATATGTCTCAGGAAAAGCTCCTACCCCAACGGAGCCTATGCCTGCTAAGAAAACAACTCCTGATAATACTAGGGATCGAAACAATCTATGTATATAGTACGAAGAGATCATGATCATTATACCGAGAACAATTATTGAGGAATTAAATATTAGTGAGGATGGTTGATAAATGGTGCATACCCCCCCTCTACACATAGCTCCCAGATCACTTATGTAGTTATTAGACACATTATATGAGGGAAATAGAAATTCTGCTAAATGCATCATAAATAGAAATTGTGCTGCCCCGATCGTGATTAATATTGAAACTATCTTATTATTCGATCCTGTAGAACCCATATAAGAACCCTCAAATAATTATTGAAATCTCTGGAATATAAGAAGGTTACAATGTCTCATATCTAAACTTATCAAGTTCTTCAAGTGCTTTTCTGAGACCTAGAGCGGATAAAGAATTAAATTCTCTCAATTCTTTCTCTAATTCTCTTAACTCTTTTCTAAGACTATATAACTCAGATAAGTTACTAAGTGTGGGATCAAGGGATAGTATTGTTTGGATCCTCTCTGATAATCTCTCGAGACTAAATATGTAATTATTAGTTTTTTTAAGCATGTTCCCAAGAATCATCTCTTGATCCGTATCTATAGTTATTCTCCTCAGAATCTTCTCTCTAATTATTTTAAGTTCTGCTAAGGATTTATTAATCTCCACAAGAACTCTTGCTAGTAGTAATCTACTAGATTTATTACTCATTCTAGAAAAGAGCTTTGTTAAAATAAATTAAAATATTTTTCTATTTCTTCTCTCCAAATATTTCCTCATATTTTTCTTGAGGTAGTATAACTCGAGCTCCTCTTGAGGCCTCGTGTCTCTTCTTTTCTTCTCTCTCTTTCTGCTTCTTCTTCCACTTATGGTGATGTGTTCCTCTCAATCCTCTACTTCTCAGCAATCCTCTCATTCTTCTACCAGCCATTGTTTTTCCTCGAAATACACGTCCTCTCTGTGAGGGATCTGTGATCCAGTTTATTTCGGGATCTGATTTAATAGCTGGGTGATTAGGATCAACTAAAATAACTTCATACCACTTATATAATCCGTCTTCAGCTACATAGTAGCTTCCCAGAACCTCAAGACCTCTATATTTCCTCGCAGCAGTCTCCTCAGCTATTAACTGAAGACTTTTCTCTGGAGCATATCCATATACACCCATTCTCTTAGGTCTCCTACCCTTATTTGGTCTAGGTCTCTCTCTACCGCCTTTACTAACTCTTACTCTAACAACAATAAATCCCTGTTTAGCTTTATAACCTAGTGCTCTTGCTCTATCCAATCTAGTTGGTTTATCTATTCTAACAACCACCTCTTCTCTTCTCCACTTAATAAGTCTCTCACTATAGATCTCTTTTAACTCATTACTCTCTCGATCTTTCCACAACTCATTCATATAACTATATACTGATTTAGTCATCTCTCGTCCCACACTATTTGTGGAGTCCTAAGATAACCTATCTCAACAGAACCTTAAAAATATGTTTTCCATGGTCTTCCCTGAAATTATCTTGTGATCTAAACAAAATACTAACTACTGAAAATAGCTGTACTACTGGCAAGCCGCTTTTCATGTTTTAAAAATTAGTTTTTTATTTTAGAAGATACTTAAGGCTCTCTACTATATTAATTCTCTAAGAACAAAAGTTTATGAGACACAGAGTGAGAAAATGATAAAATATGCGGTAATTCCTCTAGGAGGATTAGGAACTAGACTATATCCATTAACTGTCGAGACCTCGAAAGCTATGATAAGATTTCTTAATAGACCACTAATTGAATTCATAATATACAGACTTGTTCAACAAGGTGTAAAAGAGATTTACTTAGGCGTGAGCGGATACATTAATTACAGAAACATATATGATTACCTCGGCGAAGGCTATAGACTATCGGCTAAGTATGGCTTACCTGCATCATTTAGAGTAAGGTATCAACCACTTGAAGATAGTGTTGGAAACGCTGATTCTGTTAGAATAGTTGTAGAGTACTATGGTTTAAAAAATCCTCTGCTAGTTGTTCAAGGAGACACTGTTTTTGACATGGATTTACTGGATCTATGGAATTATCACGTTGGGAAAGAATCTTTCATGACAATCGTTCTTAAAGACATGGAGAATATTGAGGATATAAAAGATTTCGGCGTAGCTCTCTTAGACCCAGACATGAGGATCAGAGGATTTATTGAGAAACCTAAGAGACTCGAGGATGCTCCTAGCAGAAGTGTTAATACAGGGATCTATTTATTATCCGAGGAGCTGGTCTCTCTACTATCTACTCCCGAGATACTTGAGATGCGCAAGAGAGGTGAAATGGATTTTGGTAAAGACATTATCCCAAAACTTATTAGAGAAAATAGAAGAGTCTACGGCTTCAAGAAGATAAAGTACTGGTTCGATGTGGGGACCCCGAAGAGACTTTTCGAGGCATCACTATACCTCCTGAGAAACCTGGATCCTGCTGAGCTCGAGGTAACGGACACTTGGAACGGAGTAAAATTCCAGGGATCCAGTGCTAGATCTAAGGCACTTCATAAAGAAATTATTAGCAGGGCTGAGGAGAAGAAACTAATATTCGAAGGAGATGTACTAGTTGGTAGACATGTGTATATAGGTGATTATAGTAGAATAAGAGATTCCATAATTGATAACTACACTATTGTTTCAGAAGGATCTGTTATTGAAGGGTCTATTGTAATGGACAGATCCTACATAGGCAAAGGATCGCATATAGTGAATAGCATAATTGGTAGACATGTGAAAATAGGCGAGAATGTATTTATAGAGGGATCTGTCATAGGGGATAATGTGAAAATAGGGAATCAGAGCAAATTAATTAAATGCAAGATATGGCCTCATAAAGAAATTGATCCCGAAGTAGTTATTGAGAATATGGCTATTAAGTAGATCAGGGTTGCTCTAATGGTTAATTACGTATTATTCTCTCTAGAAATGCATCAACCATATAGAATAAAAAGTACTATAGACCCAAGGGCTGGTTTATATGATGTATTAGATGAGGAATTAGATAGATTAGTCCTAGAGAGAGTAGCTGAGAAATCTTATAGACCTGTTCTCAAGATCCTGGGAGAGGAATTCGATAAGATAACCTCTGAAGAAAGCTATAAACCATCTATAAATATCAGTATCTCAGGAGTGCTCCTCGAGCAATTCTCTCGATATGCTCCAGACATAATTGATCTATTGAGAGATCTCGTCTCTGGAGGATACATAGAGTTTCTTGCGGAACCATACTACCATAGCTTAGCTTCTGAATTATCAAAAGAAGAATTTATTGAGCAAATCAAGCTGTCAATAGAGGCCCTGAATAAATTATTTAATTATTCACCAATTGGAGCTGTGAATACTGAGATGATCTATAGAAGCGATGTTGGGAGATGGTTAAGAGAACTAGGGTTTAAATACACTGTTACAGAGGGTGTAGAAAGAATATTCCTTACAAGAGACCCAAATAATCTCTATCAAGACTCTAGCGGAATACTACTATTCGCTAGACAATATAGATTAAGTGATGATATAGCATTTAGATTCTCGATGACTTCATGGGATCAGTATCCACTAACCGCTGATAAATACGCCTCATGGATCAAGGATTCTCCTGGAGATTTTGTTGTTGTATATGTGGATTTCGAGACATTCGGTGAACATCACTGGCCTGTGACAGGGATCTTAGAGTTCCTCAGGTATCTACCAAGAGAATTTAGTAAGAGAGACATAAAGATGATCTCTTTTAGTGAAGCCATTAAATTATTTCGACCTATTAGAGAGTTGTCTATTGATGAGACTATTAGTTGGGCTAATGAGAGAAAAGATTTATCGGCTTGGCTAGGAAATGAGCTTCAGAGAAGAGCTTTCGAACTCTATAAATGGGTTAGTAAATCAATTCTTGAAAGCAATAACCGGGATCTTCTCACTATTTGGAGAGTACTTGGTGAGGCAGATCATTATCACTACTTGTATTATACTCGAGACTCTAGTCTAGCGGTACATGACTACTTCTCTTATCATGAGAATCCATTTATTGCCTTTGAGACGTATGCTAAGGCTCTTATGGTTCTCTACTACTATTCTCGGAGAATCTGATCTTTTTAATCTAAATTATAAAAATCTTCATATGAAGATAACTAAGGATATGTGAGGTGTATAATCTTGTGGGCTCCGGCATCTGTGAAGAGAGTCTGGGTATTCACTTTTGAACTAGAGAATATAGCTAGATTAGGAGGTTTAGGAAATGCTGTTTTGAGACACGTAAATATTTTATCCAGAGGAGGTGCTGAAGTAACAGTATTCATGCCTTCCCACGGAAGACATTTTTCAGAGGGCCATAGACTTAGATTAGGCCTAAGATTCATAGAAGATTTCAGATGCTGTGGATCAAGATATGGATTAGATGGTAACGAGTATCGATATTGTTTAGGTGCTTATAAAGGATCTTTAAATAATGAAGTTAAGGTAATTCTTTTCATAGGATTAGACTATGAGACTGGTAAGATCCTGGATACATGGGATATATATAGCAATGCACCCGAGAAAGTCTCTTTAATGATCAGAGGAATTAGGTGTTGGCTCAATTATACTAGGGAAAGACCTGATCTAATAATAGGTAATGATTGGCATAGTGGTCTCGTGGCTTCTGCGACGAGGATATTCTTAGAGAGTGAGGGTCTCTCAATACCGTATATATACTTTATACATTTGCTCTCATCAGCATCTTTTCCTTATCACTATATATCTGATCAATGGTCAGGATTACCGGATCAATTAATTAGCATATGGAGAAGTTGGAGACATGAAAAAATCTCTTTAAGAGATCTATGGGATCGGTACAGAGGTTACACAGATCTCTTTAATATAGATGTTGCAGATGTTGTGGCATCAGTTAGCTATGGGTACATGGATGAGATTACTAGGAGAGCAGGATACTGGATAACTCCTAAGACATGTGTTATCTATAACTCAACTGATTGGAGAATAGATGAAGTAAGGAATTATCTACGTGAGAGATATGGTTCAGATAATAGATGTTTTCTCCGGTGGAGATTTTACATAGATAATATAGCAGGGGCTAAGCCATGTATAGGTCATATAGAGCCTGGAGGCTTCCTAGTAGTCTCTGGAGGCAGATTATCAGCTCAAAAAGGATTTGACTACTTGGCGAGAGCATTAGAATTTCTTGATGATAGATTCAAGTTACTCGTTCTAGGAATAACCGTGGGAGATACAGAGTATGAAAACTACCTCAGATCTCTGGCGAATAGATTTTTCGGAAGATTCCTCGTAACCTGTAATAACATTGATCACAGGATCTTCAAGTCGTTTAATTACTTAGCAAATGTTGTGGCGGTTCCATCGAGATATGAGCCCTTCGGTCTCTCATCGGTTGAGGCTCAGGCAGTTGGTTCACCAGTCGTTATTAGTCGTATCCCAGGTCTCTCGGAGACTATAAGAGACTTAAGAAATGATCCAGGGGGGACAGGCCTGTTCTTTGATCTAGAGGATATAAGAGGTTTAGCACTATCTATTGAGGCCTTAACATATTTAACACAGGCGATTGATTGTGGAGAAATTAATCTCTTAAGCAATATTAGAGATCCTGGGATCAGGAGAATAATAGAGGCGTACCCTAAAATAGCTCTAAATATTAGGGATAATACAGTTGAGCACATAGATAGGTTATTTAGAGAGGAAAATACGTCAAAAATGTTATGGGAGTGTATTGAGAAAGCTAGACTATATGCCTATTATAGAGCTCATGGATAAATAACCTCCCTGTAGCAAATTTAACTCATTGATTCAAATCTTATTTTCTCCTCATAAAACCAGCTACTGATAGTGCTAGAGCCGCTAACGATAATCCTATACTCATGTATATATAGGTTTTGATGATACCTATTTCAGATCTTAGATCATCTAATTTAGTTAGTATAAGAGCTGCTTCAGCAGATAAATTCTCTGCTCTTATCTTAGCTTCATTAATCTTTTGATCATACATATTTACTCTTGCCACAAGAGAATCTATTCTACTAGTTAATGTATTATTAATTACTGAGATAGTTCCACTAATATTTCCTATTAGGGAAGCCACATCGTTTAAGATATTAGATATTCTCGTATTGATCTGTGTAAAGAATCTTAATTCACCTTCGTATTTAGTATATAGAAGCACTATGTTTCTTAAAAATCTTGGGCCGTTAAAGAATTCGTTACCAAATCTCCAAGTAATCAATGGCGCATATCCTCCTACTGGTAAGGCTCCTGAAACAATAATTGTAGAGTTTCCGAGTTCTCTAAGAGTCTCTGATGCAACTATTGGATACGGTGGTGAAGTATTGTATGTATATGCTTTTCCTTGGGAGGTTTCTCTCGAGATTGAAGTATTTTCTCCTGAGACAACCAAGATATTGATGTTTTTGAATGTTCCTAGAACAGATTCTGTGAGAGGTCTCCAAGTATCTGTGGTAATATTTCTGAGAGCTACTGGACTAGGCGCGTATGCCAAGATTCTCTCGACACCATACGTGAGAGAGTATGTCTCAGCTGTTACCCTGACCGAGGATTCGACAACAAGTTTATTAACTGATCTATTTGTTTCAATGTATGTGTAGTCAATAGCTAAATTACTACCCAAGTAGCTAAGTAGTCTATTGATCTCGGAGACTGCTTTGGGATCTTCGATGTATTTAGCTGATAGCCAAAGAGTTCTGGCACCATTAGCTAAATACTTCTTCAAAGTATCGATCTCGTCAACAGAAAAACTTTTTCTCAAGGACGCAATTGATATGATAGTGATATCTGGATTAAGTTTATCTAGCGAAGAATAGGTGTTTCCCAGCGTGAAATTAGATAGATCTCCATAGACTATCTTGGCAAAATACTTAATCGAGGGATCTAGTGAAACTGTTTCCTCAGGTGATCTGAAGAGGATATATACTGCTCCATCAAATAATTCACGCGTTAAGATCTCGATGCCTGTGGAACTATTTGTGTGAGACAAGTCTATGAAGACAGTATAAGAGAAACTGTATTGTTCAGAGGCTTCTGCATAGATCTTTATAGGAGCTATCATCACTAATGATATTAAGAGTAATGATCCGAGGATCTCTCTCAAGTTTTTCACAGGATACAATACATATGAATTCTTTTAAATATTCTCAGCGAATAAGAACTATTACCTCCCTCTAAAAAAATCTATGGGGGTCGGATTGGATATTAGAAGAAAAAGACTTAAGGTACTAGTAGATGTGTG
>JBMFIR010000011.1:0-38854 GCA_049976205.1 Sulfolobales archaeon
CCCAGGTGGTTCATCAATAAATCTGTAATTCTCGGAGCTTATAAAGCTTTAATAGAATCGCCACGATGATTATCAACTCATATAAACTTCCCTCTCTAAACATCAAGATATTTTCAGCCCCATTATACAGGAAATGGATTGAGTTATACGCTGTAGTCCCACGTATTAAGCTAAAAGATTCCGAGTATGTATACATAGACTCAGTCGGAGAAAAGAGATTTATTAAGTGTCTATCGAAGTATATTGGGTCTGGAGAAAGTATATTTATTGAATATATATACGATCATGAGACCATGAAGGCTCTTGAGTTAAGTGTCCCACCACATCTGACGAGACTAGGATATTTACTGCTCAAAAATGGTTTCCTTGATTAAAAGATTGGTATTTCCCCGAAGGCTTTAGAGAAGGAGCACCTAAGCTTCAAGGGGAGAAACCATTAAATAAAGATATTTTCATGAGACATCTTGTGGATATCTGTGAATCAACTAAAAAATACAGGACCACAATCAGCAAATACCGCCATGAATATGAATCACATTATACACAAATAATAGATAAAACTATCGTCAGAGCACATGAGATACTAAATGATTTATGTAGAGATAATTAACAGAGGTACTTAGAGAATTACTCGTATCTAAGTGCTACCGCCGGTGGAATCTTTGATGCTCGATACGCGGGCATAGCACCTCCCAAGACGCCTACCGAGGTCGTTAGTAATGCTGTTATTAATAGATTCTGTGGTGTGATCTTCGGTGGAGCGTAAATGTTTATTGTGGTCTCACTTAAGAATCCTCTGAAAGTTATTCCCTCACTTGATAGTATATATGCTCCTGCGACTCCAAGCGTCATACCTATCCCACCTCCAATAAGGCTCATTATAATAGATTCTAGTATTATTAGAAGAAGAATACTTCTGCTAGTATACCCAATAGCTTTCATAACACCTATTTCTCTTGTTCTCTCAACCACAGACGTTATCATTGTCGCAGCAACACCCGCGACCGCGACAGCGAAAGCTGATAATGAGGTTGTGAAATTTATGAAATCAACTATTCGAGCAACGCTAGCAACTGATTCCGCGATAGCTGAGAATGATATTACGTCAGCGTTCCCAGAGAAGTACTCTCTTAGTGCTAAGGTTATGTTCTTTACATTCGCTGGGTCATCCGCTAATACTATTATACCAGACCATTCTTTGAATCCTAGTAGTCTCTTCCCTGCATCAAAATTTATGAATAATGTGCTGTCAGGACTAAAGAATAGTGCTCCACCATACTCTTTTAAGATTGCAGATATCATAAGATTAATATTCTTTTTAACAACACCTTTCTCGTTTTGATAAATATTTACGTAGACAGTAGCTACATCATTTAGATCGTAGCATTTCTCACCTTTATCATTATAAGCTATCTTGTACCCAACTAAACTCTTAGAGAGATCTGTGGATGATGGAAGTGATCCTTTCAAAATCTCAGCGTTTTTCACCACTTGAAATATGTAATCGAGATCTATTGCGTACACATAAACTTTCTTTGATTCACCGCATATATACATTGTTCCTTGAGTGTAGTAGAAAGGTTCCGCTCTCACGACGTGAGGCAGATCTCTTATGTATGATAGATCATTATCGCTCAATTTATAATTATTGCTTGGGAAAATAATTATACCGTTCTGCCCCAGAGAAGTGATTTGAGTAATTATGTAGTCTGTGTATCCAGCTATCGAAGATCCCATCATAACCATGATGAGTGGACCAATAGAAATTCCTATTATTGTTAATGTAGCCCGCAGCCTCTTCTCGGTTAATGCTCTCATCGCCAATCTCATAAGATCCCTTAAATAATCTACTCTCTCTCTAATCATTAGTTTACCACATAAAGAGACTCTCTAAGCCTAAAATTTTTAAAAGATCAAGGTACGTAGAAACTAATTAATTCATTAACTAAAACTAAATTAGATGCACAGAAGATGCTTCTGAGTGAGAGAAATAAGGTTCGTAAATCGATTCAATGAGATCAGTACTTTGAGACAGTAGACTTCTTTCAATTCTATTTTCAATTCTATAGAAGATCTCTTGGTGGGTTCCCCGGACCCGTTACCCCTGCCCCTCTCGGGGCTCGGGGCTATTGATTTATCATTGCCTCGGGGGACGTAGGTTTAGCCTAGTGTATCCAGTATATCTATTGAGTATTGCTAGAGACTGGCCCCCGAGACTCACACTCATATCAATCATCATCAGAGATACTAGAGGACACATAGCCTATAAATTTTCATCCCCGCCTTAAAAGGGCGAGGCTTTCAGTTGTAAAACAAGATTATTCAAGGAGTTTATAAAGAGATTCGATGAATTCTTTGGGGAAGATGCTGTAGCTATCTATATTGATGCCATGAAGAGAGAATCTATTGATAAAGCTATTTTGACATCTAAAACAGCTCAATTGGGTAAGGAAACACTAATCTCATTAATTGAGAGATTCTCAGGCTTTAAAATTGGTGTAATATTAGCTAATAATATTGCAACGATCCTTGAGAAAGCAGTTATTAAAAAGAAGTATGAGAATAACCATGTTCTTGTGGTCATAGATGATGTATCAAGAGCTATTGGAGTAGATAAGATTGAGTGGTATATTAAATGGCTATATGAGTTGATGTGGAAAATATCAGAGGAATACAAACCAAAAGCAGTGAATTTTATAGCAACAACCTCTGAGAGTATTAGCAGAAGACTCGTTGCTAGACATAGACACGCTACTATATATCTGATATGGAATTTAGATAAATCAGGATTCAAGGAGCTCTTCTACGAATTAAATCCACCTGGTTATACGAATTTTAATGATGTATGGTCTCTATTCGGTGGAGACCTAAGTAAACTAATTGAATTAGCATGGTTATGGCGTTGGGACATAGATACTATGATTAGATATTACAGAGATATCTTAAGAGAATTAGTGATTGAATTAATGAGGAAGGATCTGGTGAAGGAATTAGAGTTGATTCTGGAGGATATTGATAATCTCTCTAAGATCTCGTCTCACGAAATTGATCTTCTAGAACAAATCCTTGTATAGAGAAATCTTGTGATATATAAGAACTGGATGACAATAGATCACAGCTACGTGTCTCCTGACAAAGAGATAGGTGTCGGAGAATTCTATGCGTGGCAAACACCTCTTTTCAGAGACTTATTAGAGCAAAATCTTAAGGAACCAATAATCAATTTGCGGTATAGACCTTAGACTTGTTTTGATGTTTTCTGTGTCTTTGAGACACTTCTATAGATCATGTATAAAGCTACAAGCACAGCTGTGATAACAATTGCTGAAACAATGATCTTGTAGATGTCAAGCTCAGCAATAAGACCTTGTGGAGTGGTTAATGTAGCTGTTGTCTCGATCCTATATATCTTGTATGATAAATTAATTGTCTCCTTTACATTGTAGATGTTGTAGTAGCTTATGTAGAGATTTAGTGTATTGTTTCTTAATTGAGTTATTGGTATCTCTATTCTAAAAGCTGTCTGTGTCCCAGGATCCATGTCTCCCACAAAAGATGATTTACATATATTCTCAGCACATGCCGAGACTTCTACTCTCTGTGCTGTTGCTGATCCTAAATTAATTAGTGTTCCAGAGACTCTGACTCCTTCACCTAACATATACACAGCTGATATATCTCTAGTGATTATTTTAATAAATGGTTGAACTACTACCGCGTAGGTAGTATTGTATATTCTCTGTGTGCCCGAGGGATCTCTGTATACTACGGAGATCATGAGTGGAGATGTTCCATATAGAATTGATGTTTGATATGTTGTGTAGGGATTATATGCTATTTTAATAGTTAATTCCTTGGTTTCGCCCGGATCTATTTTATCGAGGTATGTAACAGATGGTGAGGCAATTACTAATGGTGCTGTTGAGTATGGGTATATGAGTATGTATACGTTATATATTGGTGAACCACCTATGTTTGTGATAAGCATTTTAGTATCTATATATGATTGATTAATTATCAAGGGCTCAGGAAATGACACATTAATATACTTCGATGATCCCAGCACAGGAATTGTTATTAGTGTCTCAAAACTTCTTAAGACACCAATATCATCAGTGTATATTAATAGTGCTCTTGCGCTGTAGATCCCGATAGATATGTTATACACATTAATAGGTGCCACAAAAATAATAAAGTCTCCTTTCTGGATATTTTGTGTAGTTGTTGTTTGAAGATATCTGTAGAGTTCTTGAAGCTGTTGAGTGCTTACTGCTAGTGGATTAATATATGATGTAATTAGTGTCGGCGGGATCCTGGCTACTGATGAGTTATCATAAGCATATCTCATACCACTAGGTAATTCTATGATTAGATATGCGCCTCTCATTTGATTAACATAGTTGTTTCTGAAGATAATAACGAGATGATTTCCGAAACTCCAAGGATCAACAGATCCCTCTATCCAATAGCTAGTGACGAATTCCACAGATCCTTGTAAAGTCTCTGTGGAATTAAGCCTCTCTATTTTCATCAAATAGATCTCTGTTTTATTAAGCTCTACAAATGCACCGTATTGAGAAACAATATATATCATATTAATATATATAGTGATATTCTCCTCTGATCCTCTTATGTCAAAGTATAAGGTTACAGTACATGTAGCTCCAGGGGCAATATTTGTTGTACAAGCATCACTACTTTTTACTGGAGAAAGATCCTTTGAGGAGACTTCTATCTGTAGACCAGTTATTGTGTATCTACCAATATTAATTATTTTAAGTGTCAGTGGAACATATCTGCTATTAATAAAAACAGGTTGGGGATTTGTGGTGCCCCAGTAAATAGATGCTACAGTAGGTTCCCCACTGTATTTTGCCGGATCCTCGATCTCAATAGGTAGTGTAAAGAATTGATCAAGTGATGTTAGTGAATTAGAAATTATCTTAAAAACTCTTGTTGTAAGGGAGATCGTGTAGATCCCTGGCTTCGCGTAGGCGTCAACATCTATGTAGAGATCCATGTAGCACTGACCACCACCGGCAACACCAGATAAGCATGTTCCGCCGATGCCTTTTACATAAATTATAGATGGAGCAGTAGCATTTATAGCAATGGAAGATATTGCTTCAGGCTTAGTATTAATCATTCCTACTCTAATAACTACTCCTCTGGCAGTAGGTAATATAGGTGCAATATTATTTTGATAGTACGTATATATATACGATACATCTAAGACATTTTCCCTAGAAGTTTCCAGAACTATTCTCCTAGATGTAGATAAGTTATATCTCATATTACCTGATCCGGCGATAGCATCTATATGTAGAATTGACTCAAGACTCTTGTTTCTGATCTCTATATCTCCGAAAACTAATCTTACTATATCGCCGTAGTTTACTGTTCCCATATATGTTGATACTATTATTCTTTTATTCTGTGAAGTTTCTGCATTAAGGAGTTCTAACTCAGCTACTATACTTAGGATCGGCTGTTTTAAAAATGATCTTAGAGTTATGTATATTGAGGCTCTACTAGTGTTCTCGTAAGCAACTGCTTGATTCCATCCATAGTCTACTAAAACTATTTTATCTGAGGGATCTTTAATCTCGGGATATATCATGTAAGATAAGTTAAACCAAAACTCTCTCCCTTGATCACCTGCGTAGCCTTGTAAAAATATCTCGAATGGGTACCTACCAGATTTATTTATGTAAATATCAATGTCGTCAAAAACATAATTATTCACAGAACCTATATTGAGAGAACCTCCATTAATAGTGTATTCCTTGGATCTATGTACAGATATGTTCTCAGGCGTTCTTAAGGTTATTTGAAGAGATCTTATGTTAATAACATCTTTATTTATAACCAAGATCTCTAATTGATTACCAATAGAGGATGTATAAGCATCATCATAAACCCATCTATAACTAAGGATCTCTAGTAATGGGTTGGGAGGATTATTCACTATTATATTAATATAATAATTGCTTGAGGCAATAAATGATAATGATCCGCTTGAGGCAATATACGTGATCAGTAATTCAGCACTATAAACACCAGGTCTAGTAGAAGTTTTAACAGACTCTGTAAATACCAGTTGTGTTTTTGCACCTGATCTTAAATTATTTGTTGTATAATAATTTTCTTCGGGATACAGTATTTGCGTCTTTAAACAAGCTGTTAAACTCTCTAGATCCATATAGTCTCTATTAACTAATTCAATTATTAAATGATTATTAACTGATCCAGGATAAACAGGATTAATCTCCCAATAAATATTTTCTATCCTGAGATCAATCGATAAATTAGGTATTATTAATGGGACCTTATATATATTTCTAGAATAGAACTCTGAGCCCTTTAAAGAACCATATATATCCAGTATTAAATCAGCGAAGTAAGGTGATTCATATAAGCAGTCTCTCGAAATTTTTATTTCATTAAAATCTATTTCAAATATCTCTCCCTGAGAAATAGCTCTATTAATTTCAACATAAACTACCTTAGAATTATTCTCGGAGGACATGCACTGAGGCAATATTAATTGAGCTATTATACTATTTAATGTGGCAAGATCCTTATTTCTAAACACTACTCTATAAGATGCCCCTATAGAATCTACTGATATCTTCGGAGTCGCCCATTCACCTCTAATTAATTCAATATTTATCTTTGGAGATTCTGTGACACTTACTGTTGCGTAAATATATATATTTGCTGAGTAACTCACCCCATCTGTTGTTCTCATAGAAGCATTCACGAACAAAGTCACAGTATAATCTCCAGGACTTACTTGAGGAGATATACCTACCCCGGATACGGTAATAGTTGCTCTAGAATTCCTAGGAATAGAACCTATAGAGACTCTATTCATTTGATAAATAAAACCACTAGGATAATAAATTACAGCGTCTCCTGAATCAAGATCAGACCCTCCTCTGTTTTCTAACACAATGTATATATTCGTATTATAAGTCCCTGGATATGCGATTGGTGAGAGATAAGAATCTACTACATAAATACTTGGTTGAGGATACGGTGAAATTGTAATAGCAAAGCTCATTAAATAATAACCTAATTGATTAGTAGATACTACTCTATATGATATATTTAAACCTAAAGCATATGTCGCAGGTTGAGCACTACTGCTAATATCAACTGTATATGAAAACGAGATCATGTCTCCTGTTCTCACCACAGAGGCCATAGTATTGTTAAGGTCTCTAGCTGGAGAGCATTTTGCTCTAGGTGTTATTATTTGAGGGATATTATAGAGACATCCTGATACTGAGGAAAGATCCTGATCCCCGGTATATAGTACATATATATTAACCATAACTCCTCTACTGCCAGGGTATATCTCGTTGTACCCAGCTGAGTTCACCACTGAGACATCTTTTAATTCAAATGTGATGTTTTGAGAAAAAGTAATTATGTTAGTAATATTAATGATTGATAAAATCAGTAGTAGATAAGAAAATTTTCTTGGAAAGAACCTTATCATGAAATATTTCCCCGATTAAGTTGGTGTTTTGTCACCGATAAATTTTAATTAGGATCTTTTTCTTGGTTATTAACCGACAAGTATATAAGGCTTTTTAAAAAGAAACATATGGATTATAATTGACACAGGATAGTGACATTAATGATATCAGTAATACTGAGAATTATTGCTCTAATTATCAATATATCTATGCCGAAGAATCCCTATATGATTTAGACGTCATCGAGAGAGAAGGTTTTATATCAAGTGAAATTATCAAGCTCCTCAGAGAGAAAGGCTGGGAGCATTTAACAGATCTGCAACTAAAGAGTTTTCAGCATATTTTAAAGAACTCTAATGTTCTCATAACAGCTCCGACCGGTAGCGGGAAAACAGAGGCAGCGCTACTACCTATTCTATCCGTAATGCTCTCCGAGAAACTTAGTGATAATAGGGTATACGTTCTCTATATAACTCCAATGAGAGCATTGATAAATGATTTGTATAAAAGAATTTCTTGGTGGACTAACAAACTAGGTTTTACGGTTAGTAGAAAACATGGTGACGTCTCTAGAACCGAGAGGATCAGAAGACTAAAGAAAATTCCTCATATACTGATTATCACACCAGAAAGTCTTCAGATAGATCTTGATTGGTCAATTAGATTTAGAGAATACTACCAAGATATCAAATACATTATTATTGATGAGGTTCACGAGTTAATGAATAGTAAGAGAGGTGTTCAATTAGCTGTTCTGCTAGAGAGACTTAAGAAGTTGTCAGGTCAAGATCCCCAAATAATTCTCTTATCAGCTACTATAGGTGATCCCTGCTACGTCCTAAGATTCTTTACACACTCCTCCTCGAGACCTGGAGTGGTTATTTCTAGTAGAGACATAAAGAAAATATATTTAGATATAGAATATGTTGAGAATAGATCAGGTCTCTCGAAAATTGCCGAGACTATAAAGAAGCATTATGAGCCAACAACTATAGTGTTTGTCAATAGTAGATACATGACTGAGAAGATCCATGAGGAGCTTGAAAAGATCGGTGTTATGGATACATATGTACATCACTCATCTATCTCTAGCAAAGTCAAAGAAGATGTTGAAAACAAAATAAAGTTTGGCAAGGCAAATATAGTTGTCTCAACAAGAACTCTTGAGCTAGGTGTTGATCTGGGTTATGTGAGAAGGATTATTATGTACAGATCTCCTGGTCAAGTAACATCTTTTATTCAGAGAATAGGTAGATCAGGTCATGGGCTAGGTGAAGTATCAAAGGGTACAATTATAATTGATAATGATCTCGATCTAGTGGAGATTGCAGCAATAATAAAGCTATTAGAAGAGGGATATATAGAGAGTGTTAAGAGATTTGAGAAACCGCTCGATGTTGTTGCTAGAACAATACAAGGTTTTGCTATGAGGAGAAATCTTGTTGATATCGAAGAGATCTATGATACGCTTAAGAGAGTATATGTGTTCAGAGATTTATCATTTGAGGAGTTTATGAATGTAGTTGATGAATTAAATAGAAATAATATTGTTGAGAGATACTCCGATAACAGTGTTAAGCTGAATGGAAGGTTCTATAACATATGGAGTTTTGAGAATAAGCCTGGTTCAAAGAGTTTCTCAGAATTTTTCACTTACATAGGAGACACAGATGTTTATCAGGTAAGAAATGATGGTGAGGTTATAGGTGTGTTAGATGATGTATTTGTCTACAGATTTCTTAGAGCTGGTGATGTTATTAGGCTATCTGGCAAACTATGGAAGATTCTTAAGATAGACGATGCTAATAGAGTTATCGAAGTTGTGTCCACCGAGGATACAGAGGGTCTAATACCTATATGGAATGGTGAAATAGTTAATAAAAGTCATACTCTAGCTCAAAAATTCTACGAGATCTTGAGAAAAGGAATTGATCTCGAAAATAGATCTGTTTTATGCAACAACTTAGAGAAAGTATACGCTGTCGTAAATAAATTAAGAGATTGGTTTATCAGAAATAAGATTCCTATACCAGATAAGCATAATCTAGTTCTAGAAAAAGTTAATGGCGAATATATTATCCTATACCCATTTGGTGATAAATTAGCCGAGGTAATTGGATACGTGCTTCTTAATGAAGCAATTTCGAGAAGTGGTAGAGGTGTAGGTGTCAGAATAAGCGCGTATGGGATATCTCTAGTGGGTAGTGAGGCAGATCCTGTGGAACTCCTAATTAATATTGCTAGCGAGAATAGAGTTGAGGAAGCAGTTAGGAAAGCTATTGCTAGAAGTCCTAGGCTTAGGGCAAAGATCCGGGAGATACAGTTTAGTTTTGGTAGTGTCTATGGCGCAGAAAACGATGAGTACTTAGTTGATGAAGCTATTAAACAGATAATTAGTGAGCTAAGAGACATATATTCTCCGGAGGAGTTTATAAGAGATCTCTATAGAGGGAGAATAAAAATACATAAGACTAGATCTAGGGAGCCTTCACCTATAGCGAATAGAATATTATCTATACCCCCAACAAAGATTTGGTTAAGAGACATATCTTACAGTGTATATAAGACACTTAAGAATATGGCATTAACAACTCAAGAGATTGCGGAGATCGCTGAGCTACCTGTGGATTTAGTTGAGAGTAAGCTCAAGGAGATGAAGCGAGATCCAGAGCTAACAGTTATTCAGTTTAGAGATGTTGCTTCTAATGAGACTAGATGGGTTCTTCTCGAGGATATAGAAGAGATCATCAAGGATCCGTTGTTTAGCGAGAGTTTTGAACCGCTGGATCAAGACGAGTTATTTGAGGTAGCAGTTAAGAATGATAGTAGCTCACCGCATATGAAGATAATTATTAGGGCTAGAGATATCGTAGCCAATGGTATTGAGAAAATTGAGAGCTTAATTAAAGGAGACGAGATATACGAGCTAAGAATCTCGTCTATGGAAAACAATTTCTCTGGGAGAAACTCCGTATCCTACTACAACATAAGGAGAAAAGCTATTAAATACGTGATACTTAATTCAATTGCTTACCTACAGAGAATAGATATTTAGAAGTTGCAATGAGTATAACTCTTATTACTTTTCCTAAATCTTAACTCAATACTGTGATAAAGATCTTTTAAATAAGCAATAAGTGAAGGTCTCTTACCAACAGGTGTAACCATTCTCTTAATAATACTCTCCAAGACATTCTCAACAGTGAATTCCTCTACGGTAATTATATTATATGCAGCTCCAATAAAATCAGGTATATGAGCGTCACTATTAGCTAATAAAGTGATCCCAAGATCCTTAGCTTCTCTAAGAGCTCTTTTATTGGACCATGGTGGTGCTGACGCGTTAAAGATCTCGACAGCATCAATCTTTAATTTCTTAATATTATCTCCAACACCTAGTCTAAGAGGATCGTAGGGGTGAGGAGCATATACAATACAATTATTATCATGTGCATAATCAATTAATGAGTAAGCCTCTCTAGGGATCTTATTATCATCCAATGGTTCTCTACATAGAATTATTAGATCCCCAAGATCAGTTCTCATCTCGTTTCCCGGAACAACAACGAGACTAATATTCTTATTCTTAAGATAGTTCATAAGTAGATAATATCCTTTGAAAGTATTATGATCTGTTGGAGCAATTACTCGCAGACCCTTCTTAAGAGCCTCATAAACAACATCTTCGGCGGATGATCTACCATCACTACATATTGTGTGGATCTGTAGATCTCCTTTAACATTAATCATCTTAAAAACTCCTTGCTAATTCATTTATAGACACAACAAATATTTATGCTGATAAATTAATTCTCCTAAACCTAAATAACCCGGCAAAGAATGGTGCAAAAGTCCATAGAGCCCACGAGATTAATACATAGGGAAGCTCTAGAACCGGTTTATAATTCATTACAACTATTGAGGTTAAGCTATCAAGAATGTATCTCACCAAGATCCTGGGATTGAGGTACATAGTTTCATCAGTGAACCTAGAGATCTCCTCAAATGATTGTAGTCGCATAACTCCTATCCCTATCGCAAACATTATAGAATCCCACAAAAGAATTAACACGACATATAGAGCTATCGCAACTCCTGTGTAAAGCCCTGATCTGAGACTTGTTGCTATGAAATAGAAAAGCGATAAGAGTGCTACTAGAGAACCAGTTATACCGAGAAATAATCTTATTACTATGCTGATTTCATATGTTGCGCCCACCAAAATATATATAAATATATTTAAGACTAGCAGTAGTGCAGCGACCATAAAGATTATGGTTAATAGTATTGATAGATATCTCGTGATATATAGATCATCTCTAGTCAGCGGCTTAGATAATATAAACTCTAGTTCTCCAGATGATCTTGGTTTAGCTATTAATGAATTAACTAAGAAATATACTACTATACTAAGCATAAAGAAGAATATTCCTGCCGAAGATGATAAATTAGTTATCAATAGATTGTCTAAGTAGCTATATCTTGAAAATGGTCCAGCTGAGAATAAATACACATCCTTATCGAGTGGTGTAGCTAAGATGAGAACATTATCACTAGTAGCGACTCCCCCAACACTTATGGCTTTAATAGATACAAGCTCTTTTAATTCACCTAGAGAACTAAATCTCAATTCCCCTACTCTTGAAGCGTTTAGCGTCTCTAAGCCCACTACCTCAATACTCATAAGTGGCAGTGGAGAAGTGATATTTCGTGTACTCTCTATAAAAACGCTTGCATTAGCAACAGAGTAATATAATGGTTCATCTAGAGGTTTAAACGATCCATTGATTAAGCTTAATCCAAGGATCATTACTCTAAGATTATCTCCCTCTCTACCGAGTACAATGAAGCTTAGATACTTATCAGGTGGTGGAATATAACTCCTTGTTGAATTAATTAGAGATGTGAGACTTAGACCATTGACATAAGGACTCTCACGACTGAACTCAGCTACAAACAATACGCCCCCACTACCCATATAAGGCTGCATCTTTGAAACCGTTGCATTAACAGATTTTTCTCCACTAGAAACCACTAGTTGTGGAATAGGAGTCGAAGTCGTGTTGGATTGTGCTAAATTGTAGTTATTCTCTACTGAAAAGAATCCATTTCTATCAGTTTTTGCTTCGGCAACTAATGATCCTCCTAGATATAATTTCACGATTGAATCCTTCAAAGGCTCCCCCTTTGAATTACAGGCTGTTCCAGCGAGATAGATCTTGTTTATTGTAGCGATCATATATGCCTTAACGTTAATATCCTCTAAAGTAGTACTCTGTAGCAGAAATCCAAATAGTAAGTATGATAATCCTATACCCATTAAGATAGCTAGAGCAAGAATTAATAGTGTTGATCTCTTAAGAAGAGATCTTTTGAAATCATAGATCACAGGATCAATATTTCTCATTTCTAATCCCCTCCAGACTTATACAAAAATTCCAATACTCCTGATCTTATATTCGTGATCAATATTTTACACACCTTTTACTTTCTGGAATATCATTATTAATTATATGGATCAAGTATTTAAATCATATAACTAATATTACCAGTGCTCAGTGATTCTATTATCGTTTCAATAGGAGGTTGCCTGCTGAGATCAATTTTATTAGTCGTAGAGAATGTATTTATTGAATAAGTGTTATATTAATTCTTACGTGACAAGAAATTATGATTGGTGAAAATTATGAGAATAAGATTTGCTGATGCTAGAACATGGAGATACTCAATAGCGGCTTTAGAGGATCTTGTTGAAACAGCTGTT
Source organism: Sulfolobales archaeon (assembly GCA_049976205.1). Classification (GTDB taxonomy): domain Archaea; phylum Thermoproteota; class Thermoprotei_A; order Sulfolobales; family AG1; genus WYEN01. Next base: position 13,252 of record JBMFIR010000011.1, read on the forward strand.
ATCAGGGTATCTGAGGAGGGTTTATCTATTAGAGCAATGGATCCTGCTCATGTTGCAATGATCGAGTTTAGTATTCCTAGAGATGGTTTTGATATATTTGATGTTGAGAAAGAAACAAAGATCTATGCTAATCTAGAGGTTATTATGAAGATCCTTAGAAGATCAAGTAAGAAAGACGAGATCGAGTTAATTTATCAACCACCTGATCTAAGAATAGGTTTAATATCTCCTGAGGGAGTTGAGAGATATTTTGAAGCAGCATCTCTCTCACCAGAAGCTGTTGAGGAGCCTCCTGAACTCTCTCTAGAATTCCCTGTTAAAGCATCTATGATCCCGCAGGCTTTTAAGAGTAGCTATAAGGTTCTCTCAGAAGTCGGTGAATTTATTGAGTTGTATGCTGATAGCGAGAAGCTAGTCATGTCCACGCAATCAGAGCTAAGTGAGGTTAAGATAGATCTAACCAAAGAATCAGGTTTATTAACATCATATGAATTTAATGCTGACAAAGAGCAGAGAGGTAGATACTCAATTGATTATTTTGATAAAGTATCTAAATTAGCTATGATCGCTGATAATGTAGAGCTGTATTTTGGGGAGGATATACCTGTCAGAATAAAAACTTCTCTCCCCAGAGGAGCTTGGCTGGTACTATATGTCGCACCAAGACAAGAGTAGTTTAGTTAAAGATTTTTTTCAGAAATATTACTCGAAGGCAGATCTTCTATTACCAGATGATCTAGAGTATAGAGAATTCGCGTATCAACCATTTGGTTCAGAGAGCTATGTGAGGCATCTATCATTTAAAACACGCGATGAAGTAATAATGTACTTCACATCAAAACCACCTCTCCACCTCTACTACTCTGCAGCAACATATCTCTACCCATACGTGGAGGATATGGAGGCTAAGGGTTGGAGAGGATCAGATCTACTATTTGATATAGATGCAGACCACGTACCTGAGTGTATAAGTAATAATCTGATTAGAAAAATTAGAATATGTCCCGAGTGCGAATCATTGAGTGAAGAACCCGAGAAGGAGTGTCCTAATTGCTCTGGAGAAACAATAGATATTATTGAGCCTGAGTGTATTGAGTACACTAAGAAATATACACAGGATCTAATTGATGTATTAATTGAGGAATTTGGTATAAGCAAAAAATATATTAGAGTAATGTTCTCAGGGAACAGAGGATTTCATGTAAGAGTAGTTGATGAGAGATTCAGATCCTTAGGTAGAGAGGAGAGAAGAATTATTGCTGATTACATTTTAGCTAAGAAATCTTCTCTGAAAAAAGATTTTGTGGGGAATAAGACACTTCCTCTGCCCCCAAGAATATTTGATGGTGGATTAAGAAGAAGAATTGCTAGAAAAATAATTGATAAAACAGATAGCGAGGTCTTAAGAAAATATTTAATAAGCGATAATATTGAGGCAAGAGATCTTTTGATGAAATATTCTAAAGAAATCTATGAGGAGTATATTGGCCTTCCCGAGGTATCTCCTGAGATACCTATTGATGCCATGGTTACGATAGATATATCGAGACTTGTGAGGATCCCGAATTCTATTAATGGTAAGTCAGGTCTATTAGCCGTAGAAATAGATCCCGTGAAATTAAGTGACTTCAGATTTGATCCGGAAAAACTCTCACCATTCAGAGACCACAGAGTATTAATTGAGGTATTCTATAAGATCCCTAGGATCAGGATATTCGGTGTAGAATTCAGAGCATATAGAGAAACAGTATATCAAGTACTCGGGTACGTAGGTGTTTACTTAGAGTTAAAAGGATTGGGGAGAATAAAAAAAGTTATTTAATTCCCCGCGGCATTAAACTAATTATTGCATCAACTAATTCTTTAGCTGCTTTATCAGCCTCACCCTCTCTATTTTTAATAATCTTTATCGCGGCACCTGTTAAAGTAGCTACCACAAGAGCCTCTCTCCTATTGAGCTCTTGCAACTCCTCAATTAATTTAGGATCCGCATAATCACCTCGATATCTCGTTGGATCTCTTGATTGTCTCAATATGATCTCCTCTGGATCAGCCTCTATTATAGCTATAAGGTCAGGCATTAGCACCTGAGACACGTGATGAGGAAGACCGGGCCAGTACCCAGCTCTAGTTTTTATCCAGAGATGTGTATCAACTATCAAAACACTTCTCTCGATATCCTTAAGAGAGAAATAATTCTTGGCATACTCAATGATTCTTTTCGCTGCACTTGTTTGATGCATTAATTGAATCCTAAGAGGAAGTCTTCTAAGATCATCTCTTGAAGAAATTAATCCACTCTCTCTTAATTCTTGGAAAATAAAATCCCCGTAGTTCAGAATAAGAACATTATAGTTAGAACTAGACAATATTTTTAGTGCCTCAGAAACAACTGTTGATTTACCTACTCCAGGGACACCTACAACTACAGTAACTAAGAAATCATGTCTCAAGATTTCGACACCTTAAATCTTATTAGATCCCATAGAATATTGAGTAGAGAAATATATATGTTTCGAGAATATGCATTAGGACACTACGACTTAGTATTTGCAAAAAATAGTTTTGATATATCATCTATCGAAAAACTACTGGTTTTACCTTCAGCAACTATTCTGCCACTCACGATCACAGAGACTCTATCTCCAACGTCTAAGGCAACTCTGAGATTCTGCTCAACAAGTATTATCGATATATTCGTTTTCTTAATCTCGATAAGCTTATCACTTATTATAGAAACCATTTTAGGGGCTAAACCCGCAGTTGGCTCATCTAGAAGCAGTAATTTTGGTCTCTGAATAAGTCCTCTCGCTATAGCTAGCATCTGTCTCTCACCTCCGCTTAAGGTACCTGCTTTCTGTCTTCTTCTCTCTAGGAGAATTGGAAATAGTGAGTATACCTCTTCTAATCTCTCTCTTATCAAATTTTTGTCTCGGAGGATCTGTGCTGATACCAGGAGATTCTCTTCAACTGTTAGTGTTGGGAAAATATTTGTTAATTGAGGAACATAAGAGATCCCTATATAAGGCATATTCTCCGGTTTTCTACCTGTTATATCTGATTTCTCAAATATTATTCTTCCAGAGAATATTCTCGCGTTTCCAGTAATTGAGTTAAGCAATGTTGTTTTACCAGCACCATTTGGACCCACGATACTCAATACTTCTCCTGTGTTCATATTTGCTGTTATGTTATGAAGTATTTTCATTTTACCATATCCTGAGGTTAAGGATTTTATCTCGAGAATCACTTTTTACCACCCCCAATATAAGCCTCTATAACATTAGGATCTTTTGAAACAGTTGATGGATCTCCTCTCGCAATAACCTTGCCTCTATCCATTACATAGACCTCCTCAACATAGTTGAATAAAATATCTATCTTGTGCTCAATTATGAAGAATGTGATCCCATACTCACTTCTTAGTCTAACTATATTCTTAAATATCTCATGAGCGAATGAGGGCTCTACACCTGCGACAGGTTCGTCGAGCATTAATAGAACTGGATCGCTTATTAATCCTCTCGCGATTTCAAGGATCTTTAATTCACCGGCTGATAACTCCGTGGGTCTTAGTTTAGCTAATTTAATCATATCTAAAATCTTCATTACCTCAATAGATTTCTTAGATAAATCCTCCTCTTTTTCTCTCCAGAACCTCTGCATAAGTGCTTTCAAAGGATTTTCACCAGGATTATCTCTCCCTGAGGTAAGAACATTCTCATATGTGGTTAATCCCCAGAAAGGTCTCGGGATCTGGAATGTTCTTACGAGACCCATCTTGTATATCTGATGAGGTTTTAAACCATCTATTCTCTTACCTCTGAAGTAAATTTCTCCACCATCAGGTCTATATATACCAGATATCACATTGAACAAAGTTGTTTTACCTGATCCATTAGGACCAATTAATCCAGTTATGCTTCCTTCTCTAACTTCAATAGATACCTTATCCACAGCTTTTAAACCCCCGAAGTACTTAGAAACCTCTCTGGTTTGTAGAATGATTCCTATTCCTCACCACCTCCTCTAGTTGATGTCGAAGAAGAGATCACAACTCTCTCAAGATACTTCCATGAAGGTGTCTTAATTTCTTTCTCAGGGAATATTCCGTAGGGTCTATAGGTTACTAGTAACACTATAAACACACCTGTTAATAAGTATCTTAGATAATCCTCTGAGAATAGTAATGTTGGAAAAAGATCTTTTACTACTCTAAGAGTTCTATCAAGGATCATCCAAATAATAGCTCCTAAGATAACTCCTACGTTATTTCCTGATCCTCCTAATAAAACAATTGTCCATATAATGAATGTTACGAATGGAATGTACTCACTGGCGCTTATGCTTCCTGTGTAGCCTACGTAGAGTGCTCCTGCTAAGCCTGCTATCATTGATCCAAGAACCATAGCTTCAGCCTTTAATTTAACAAGATCCTTACCAAGACTCATAGCAGCGATCTCATCATCTCGCATAGCTTTCAGCGCTCTACCAAATGGACTATTGAGAACCCTTTCTAGTATAAGATACACTATTACGAATATAGCTAGTGTAAATAAGAAGTATATTAAATCAGGTATGTAAAATGGCACGCCTAAGGTGCTTAACCACGCGAACGGTCTAATAACAGCCATGCTGTGCGGACCTGCTACCATTGGCTCATAACTCACACCAATTATTCTCACTATTTCTCCAAAGACTAGTAGAGTTATTCCCAAATAATCAATCTTTAATCTGAGAGTGGGATATGTGGCTAATAATCCGAACAACCCTGCCACCCCTATCGCAATTAACATTGATATTATGAATGATGCTATTGCTACAAAGGGCATTGTTGAGGATATATATATGATCATGCTGTTGACCTCAGCTAACTTGAATACATCAGCTTTACTAGGATCATAGGATGAGGTTATATCAAACACTTTACCAATCATCCAGAAAGCTATTCTATTAGCTAGTGCTCCTGTGGCGAATGCTCCTATCGCGTAGAAAGCTACCTTACCGAAATTTGATAATCCTCCGTAGCCTAACTCGATATTTAGGCTCAGAGCAAGTAAGGCGTATATTACGAAGAATGTTCCTATAGAATATATTATTCCCACAATTGTTTCGATCAATAGATTCACCTCCGTCTATTATCTAATAAATTTCATTAAGAGACTCTTTGCTTTATCTACTCCCTTCTCTGATATTTCGCCAAGGCCTTGTGGATACAGTAGTAAAGTGAATATAATTATTAGGAATGGTATAACAGGCTTATACACTGTGGGGATTCCGAAGGCTTTGTTTAATGCGTAGATCCCTAGGTTCTCAGCGAAGCCAACAGTTAAGCCAGCTACTATTGTTCCCCAGAAGCTGGCCATTCCACCAAGGATCGCTGTAGCGAACATTCTCAAGAGATTCTCAAAACCCATATTCGGTGTCACCTGAGAGACGTAGGCTCCCCATAATCCTCCTCCTAATCCGCCTAAGAACCCTGCTATACTCCACATGAAGAACATCACCTTGTCTTCACTAACACCTGATACTCTTGCTAGATACGGGTTATCAGCATATGCCCGTGATGATCTCCCGATACCAGTAGATCCATAGATATATGCCAGTGTCGCAACAGCTACTATACTCGTGGCAACTATTATAGACAAAGTATCTACACCCCCCGATGAGGCGGGCAGTCTCTTGGGATCGAATTTTGGCTTAAGCAGATTATTAATCACGTCTGTAAATATCCATATTATGTACTCATAGATCAGCATAACTCCTATTGAACCAATCATAAGCATATTAGAGCTGAGACCTCTCCTCATCATAGGTCTATAGAAAACTAAGTAGCTAAGAACCGCAGAGACCGTTCCTATAACACCTGCTAGAGGTATTAACAGTAAGTAGGAGAAACCGTAGAGATTAAATAACAGAGCTGCAACGTAGGCTCCCACCATAACATATTCTCCTTGGGCGAAGTTAGCGAATCTCGCTATCGAGTAGGCAAGGGTAAGACCGAGGGACATCAAAACATACAACAAGCCATATTGAAGAGATATTAGAAGGATTGAGGGATCAATCACTATTAATCAGCTCCTACGAATTTTATGCTATAATAATTTATAAAATTTAACTCTTCTCTTCTACATTATGTCTCTGGCAATGATTATTACAATACTATAACTCGTGACTTTAGATAATATTTCAGTCAAATGAAATATTTAATAAATAAAAAATTTATAAGGTTTTGAACATACTATTAGGCGAGGAAGATATTATGAATAAATCTACAGTTCTAATGTCTATAGTCGCTGTCATCTTACTAATCGTTGGCTTTGTAGGAGGATACTTCTACGGATTATCATCTACACCACCGAAGCAGGCGGTGGCAACAGCCACATCTCCTACGGGCGTGGTAGAGGTTCCTGTAGGAGTCCTGGTGGCTTTATCTGGTGAGGGATCTGTTGAGGGAACTCATATTGGGAATGGGATCCTGATGGGTATTGATGATGTAAATAGCTTCTTAGATAGCGTAGGTGCCCCATTTAGATTAAAAGCTTTTGTGGAAGACACCAAGACGAATCCGGATGAGGCCCTAAAGGCTCTTCAAAAGGTTTATCAGAACAATGATGTGAGAATTGTTTTTGGAGGACAATTCAGCAGAGAGCTTATGGCTATGAGACCATTCGCTGAGCAAAACAAGATTCTTGTGATAAGCTCTTACTCAACCAGCCCAGCACTAGCTATACCCAAGAAGTACGTGTTCAGAAACATTGGACCGGATACTCTGCAGGGGAAGGCGCTGGCATCACTACTCTGTAGAGAGGGGATTGAAAAAGCTGCTGTCATATACAGAAACGATGCTTATGGAGCAGGACTGGCTGAGATGACGAGAAAGTACTTTACTAGTAAATGTGGCAAAGCTATTGAGCTAATAGCTTACAACCCTGATCAACCCGATTACGCTACTGAAGTAAGGACCTTATCTGATAAGATAAAGAGCTTTGGTGCTGACGCAAAAACTGCTGTGGTCATAATAGCTTTCGAGAAAGACGGCGCTAATATCCTGGGACACGCATCAAAGGATCCTGTGCTGAGATCTGTTAGATGGTTCAGCTCTGAGCCCCTGAGGCTCCCCGAGGTGCTTTTCCAGACAAAAGAAATAGGTGATTTCGTCTACTCTGTTAAGTGGATGGGTACATTCCCAACATCAGTCACATCAATTAAGTATATACAGTTCCTCGAGAAGTATAGATCTAGATATGGCAAAGATCCGTTCCCCATCGCAGCCAATGGATACGATGCCGCGTGGCTTGTTGGTCTCGCTCTCCTAGCCACCGGTGGAAAAACTGATGATATGGATAAATTAGTTGCGGCATTAAAAACAGTTGCTGAAACATACTATGGGGTAACAGGACTAAACGCCTTCGACGAGAATAATGATAGAAGATATCAAGACTACTCAATTTGGGTAGTCGAGAAACAAGGAGATAAATACGTCATAGTTGATAAAGAGATTTATCACTCAGACACAGACACATTCACGCCACTATAAAAATAAGTAATAAGTGGTATACACTAAAAATCTTTTGTTTTTTACCACCATCTCTGAATAATAACTTTTCTATCTGTGAAGAAATCTATGGCATCAACTTGACCATGAAGCACTCCGAAGAAACTCTTTTTCCTAGCTGGGAACGGGAAGAACTGATCTGGTTGAGCAACTGCTACGTTAATACCTATATTCCCAGCATTAACTCTCCTAGCAAATTCTCTCGCATATTTACCTGATGAAGTGAATATTACTCCTGTGTTTCCATATCTTCTGGTGTTAGCTATTTCAATCGCTTCATTAAAATTCTCTGCTTTGACAATAGGCATGACTGGTCCAAAGATCTCCTCATGAGAAATCTCCATATTAGGATCAGCTAAGAGAACCGTTGGTCCCAGGTAGAAGCCGTCTCTATATTGCTCAGGTGCTTTAAATAATCTGCCATCAACAAGTATTTTAGCTCCCTGCTCCTCGGCTCTATTAATCATCTTAATTGTTCTCTCTCTGGCTCTGCTACTTATTACAGGTCCCATCTCTGTGTCCTCAAGCAATTGATAATTAACACGTATCTTTTTAACACGATCAATTATTTTGTTAAGGAATTTATCATATGCCTCACCGACTAAGATGAGAAGTCCTGGCGCTAAGCATCTTTGACCAGCCATATCAAAAAATCCGCCAACGAAGTTCTCAATAGATCTATCAACATCAGCATCAGGCATAACAACAACAGGATTCTTAGCACTTGTTTGTGCGAGTGCTCTCTTTCCATGCTGAGCTGCCTCAGCATATATCTTCTCACCAACAGCTGTAGATCCCACGAAAGCTACTCCTACAATATCTTTGTGAGTTATTAATTTTCTACCAACATCCCCACCACCATTAACTACGTTAACCACACCCTCTGGATAACCGGCTTCTCTGAATAGTCTAGCGAAAAGTATTAGTGGCGTGGGATCCTGCTCACTTGGTTTAACAATCACCGTGTTACCCAGAGTAATCGCCCAAGGAATAAACCACATAGGGATCATTATAGGGAAATTAAATGGTGAGATAATTGCGAATACACCGAGAGGTTCTCTCACAACCTCCATATCAATCTCAGGCTCTGTTTTAGCAATATTCATGATTTTCCTAGTCAATGCAAATAGATGAGGCGCTCCAAGTGCGGAATCTATTGCTTGAATAGCTCTAAAGAACTCTCCTCTTGCTTCTCTAAGAGTTTTTCCTACACTCTGTGAAAGTAGTCTAGCGTAATCTTCTCGATGTGACTCTACTACCATCTTAAGTCTCACGAGATACTGAAGTCTATCATAGATCGGTAAACGAGACCATTTCTCATATGCATTATAAGCTGCCTCAACAGCTTTCTCGATCTCTTCAGAAGGCGTCTCCGGGACTCTGGCAATAATCTTTCCTGTGCCCGGATCATAAGAATCGTAGAATTTGTCTATTGCGACAGCAACATATTTATTCCCTATGTAATTAGGCAACTCACCATAATACTCAGAGAACCTAAGCTCATCAAAAGATTTAGCCATATATCACACCTCATCATAACCTATTAATCGAATAACATATAAATCCTACCACAGGATCCAGGAATAATATTCCGATAAATCAAAGAACTATTTTAATATTATTCAAGTAAATGATTTATTGAGATAACTATGAGTGAGAGAGAAAAAATAATCTCCGAAGCCCATAGATACCTGATTCTCAATATACTTGATGAGGTAACTCCTGTAGTGGTCTCCGAGGCTAAGGGAACAGTAATAAGAGATATTGATGGTAGAGAATACATAGATCTCTTTTCCGGAATAGCTGTTATGAATATTGGCTACTCAAGAGATGAGATAGTAGAGGCAGTTACTCAGCAAATTAAGAGATATGCTCATATATCTTACTACTACTATGTGCCTGTGCTAGTTGAGTTAGCTAAGAAATTAGCATCAATAATGCCTTCGAAGAAGTTAACTAAATCATTCTTTGGCAATAGTGGTGCAGAAGCTAATGAATGCGCTCTTAAACTGGCGAGGAAATATACGAAGAGATACGAATTTATTGCTTTAGCACCATCTTTCCACGGTAGAACACTGGCTACTCTGAGTGTGACTGGTCAGGGTGGGAGGAAAAGAGGTATTGGACCTCTTCTACCAGGAGTAATATTTGTCCCAGCCCCTTACTGCTACAGATCTAGGTTCGCGGATGATGAGGAGGAGTGTGGTAAAGTCTATGTAGAGATTGCGAGAGATCTCGTTAGGGAGGCTTCTACGAGTAGCGTAGCTGCTCTCATAGTTGAGCCTGTGCTAGGTGAACCAGGTATTATTCCTCTGCCAAAGAATTATCTGAGGATATTCAAGGAAGAGATCTTAGATAAATACGATGCTCTATTAATAGTTGATGAGGTTCAGACAGGCCTCGGGAGAACTGGAAGGATCTTTGGAATAGAGCATTTTAACGTTGAGCCAGATATAGTGACTACCGCTAAGGCACTAGGAGGAGGATTACCAATTGGTGCGTGTACAACTACCGAGGAAATAGCTTCCTCATTTGAGCCAGGAGACCACTTCTCAACATTTGGTGGAAACCCTGTCTCAGCCGCTGCCGCTATAAAGACAATTGATATTATTCTGAGAGAAGAGCTTCATAAGAAGGCTTGGGAGAAGGGGATCTATGTAATGAAGAGATTAGAAGAGCTTAAGCAGAGACATAGAGTAATAGGCGATGTAAGAGGTCTTGGTCTAATGATTGGTGTAGAACTAGTAAGAGATGAAAAGAAGACGCCCGCTACTCACGAGGCTAAGAGAGTAAAATCTCTCATGAGAGAATTTGGTTTCTTAGTAGGTGTCGGAGGGATCTATGGAAACGTTATTAGAATACAACCACCGCTAGTGATCTCATACGAGAAACTTGATAAAGCTATTGAGGCACTGGATAAAGCTCTTGAATTAGTTGAGAGATAATGTTATAATATTTGAAATTTTTTTATTTCTGGTAGAGATTTAGTGAGTTTTAGTCGAGGGCTCTTGACACTTTTTCTTTCTATGAGACCGTGGTCATTTATTATGTCATTGCTCGTTATCCTGATCTCCGCATTATATGTGCTCTACTTAAGCTATTACGTGGATCTTCTCCTCTTGACCCTGATTATATTAGGTGTGTTATTGCTTCATGGAGTAGCTAATTGGTTAAATGATTACTTTGACTACGTCAAAGGTGTAGATAGATTAGAGACTGGCACGGTAATGTATAGACCTCATCCATTAGTTGAGAATATTCTTATACCAAATAGACTCTTCCTAGGATCCATGTTACTATTCTCGTTATCATTATCAATAGGTCTCTACATATCATATGTCTACAGTAGGTGGTTTATTATTCCCCTGGGCTTGCTAGGCTTCATGATCGGCTTTATGTACAGCGGCTATCCGTATATGAAGCATAGGGCACTCGGAGAGGTCTTGGTCTTCGTAGCTTTTGGTCCTCTACTCACGCTAGGGGTTTTCTATGCTTTAACCGGTGGGCTGGATGCAAGAGCTTTCTTGATAGGTGTTCCTCTCGGCTTCTTAATATCTAATGTGCTCTTCGCGAATAATATTAGAGATATGAAGACTGATCTTGAGAGAAGTGTTAGGACACTAGCTAATCTACTTGGTCTCGAAAAATCACTTGTTCTCTACCAAGTATTTTACTTACTAGCTTACTTGTCCCAGATTGCTCTCGTGATCCTCGGGATACTGCCTATATCGACACTAGCCACATTACTCATTATTCCCAGAGTGATTAAGCTGGTGAAGCTATTTAAGCAGAAGATCCCGAGTGATGCTGATCCTAGAACCGCGGCTATCTTGAGAGACTATGCGCTACTAATGATCCTTGGCTTGGTTATGGGTATCGTGTATAGGAAGGTTTTTTGAGTTTTATCTCATATTTTTAGAACAGGATCTTCTTTATAGATCTTTACAGCAACCATAGTTGATGTTCTCTCAATGTACGGGGAGCTAATCATCTCGTTAAGAAGTTTCATGAATTCATCTCTTGAGGGGCTCTTAGCAATAACAACAAAATCAATATCACCAAGAACATAGTATACAGATTGAACATATGGTAGAGAAGAAAGCATTTGCCCAATACGATCATGGTAATCCTTCCCATATCTCCCTCTAACTAAGGTGATCGTTACATACTCAAAACCTAGCTTCTCAGCATTCAATATGGCTCTGTAGCTCTTAATATACCCCTCACTCTCTAGTCTACTTAATCTATAATAAATCGTTGTCTTAGGCATATTAAGTAATTTAGAGATCTCACTAAGACTCCTCCTAGGATTCTCTTGAATAACTCTCAAAAGATCAAGATCAATATTATCAAGAAAAGACCTTCTCCTAATCATACTATCATCCTTATAATTTATTCGTAGACAAAAAATTATTTATTGAACAACCTTATTGATCGGATGATAATGATTTCAAACAGTGTTATTAAACATTACAAGTATGTATTAAATCATTAAATACTAAGAAACAAAGTGAATTTAGCGGAAACCTAGCAGAGACAAATCATTGATCTCGTATTCTTTTGTGTTTTAGGCTGTAGCATTATTAACTCATGTAGCATCTACATATATGGAGTATAATGGTAGACGAAGCAATTATAATTAGTGTACTAGCGACTCTAATACCTATTCTCTCAGCACTTGGAGGAATAACCTATTGGCTTGGTAAAAAATTTACTGAGATAGATTTAAGATTCGAGGACATATATAGGAGATTTGATCAGATAGACAAAAGATTTGAGTTAGTGGATAAGAGATTTGAAGAGATAGAGAAAAGAATTGATAATTTAAGAATTTATGTTGATGAAGAGATCAATAATTTAAAGAGGTACGTTGACACTAAATTCGATGAACTTAAAACATATATAGATAATAGGGTCTCTAGATTAGCTGAGGCATATAGATCTTATCAAGAGTTCTTTGTGGAATACTTATCTGCTCAGAATCTTCTGAAGCCCCTGGAGGCTTCTATGCTTAAGAATGAGGCCTCGAGAATAATTAAATTAGCCACTATGAACCCGATAACTAAGGAGGAGTGGATGAGAATCAAAGAATTATTAGATAAAGATGAGTTGAGTCTCGAGGAGGCACTTGAATTAAGAGAGTTAGCCAGGAAAGTAACTGATGAGTATGGAGATAGACCGGAGGCATGGAAACTACATATATACGCATCAATAATGGTTGGATACGCACTGAGAAAAATGAGAGAGAAAGAAGAAAAAAGAGAAGAAGAGGAGAAGAAAGAGAAGAAGTAAACAGGTAAAAGAGAAGATTCAATGATATTATAGAGCTGATATATTTAAGAATCAATGAATATTTAGCTTTATCCTTATTAATTCTCTCTGAAGTAGAACTAGAGGTGTGTCAATATGATTATGCAAACACCCTTCATCGTTAAGCCTTGTAGAGTTGTGGCCGTGGTTAGTGGTGGGCCTGATAGTTTTTGTTATCTTGTTAAATGGTTGTCTATGGGTTGTGATGCTCATGTCCTTTCTTTCAATTATGGTCAGAAAGGTTCTAAGGAACTTGATGTTGCTAAGAATTTAATCAGGAAATTATCTCATATAGCTGCCGAGAAGAATTGGGGGAGAATTATTGAGCATAAAATAATTGATTTATCTTTTATGAAGGATCTTTGGAGAGGTACACAATTAACAGATGAAGAAATTAAGATAGAGGAGAGCTATGCTCCTAGTGTTGTGGTGCCTATAAGAAACGTTATTATGCTCTCTATAGCCACAGCTTACGCATATACAATAAGATCAGCAACTAAGGAGAAGATATACGTGATTTATGGTGCTCAATATAACGATGTGAAACCAAGAGAAGATACGTGGGAACCTCTCTACCCAGATTGTTCACCTGAGTGCATAGAGACTCTTCAAACAACATTCAGAATATGTCACTTCAGAGACGAGAGAGATATAGAGATATGGAGCCCAAGTAGAGAAGGACTTAAGAAACACGAGAACCTCATAAAATGCTATAGTCTGGTAGGAGATCTTATCTACGAGACCTGGAGCTGTTACTTGAGTGGTGAAATACACTGCGGAAAATGCGAAAGCTGTATTAATAGAGCAAAAGCATTCAAAGAAGCAGGTCTACCAGACAAGACCATATATGCTACGAAACCTATTATATAGGCACATTTTCAGAAACATAGTGAATATAAACAACTATCCACATAATTCACTTATCTCTTTAGGCTCGAAAAGTTTTTTGATGAGATATCATAGAGATTATGTGAATAACAAGTGGATTATATGAGATACTAAAATAACTGTATCAGTATCAGCATTTACTACAATATACAGCTGACCCTCTTCTCCTCTCTGAAGGGTGAGGATCCCTCGCCCTTGGCTACTGTCTTTGGTTTTATGTTGGTTTATGGCTATTATAGTATTCTCGAGGAGGTTCTCATAATTTTTCTGTAATAAGTATTTTGAGAAGCCTACTAAGAACTCGATGAATAGTTGCGAGAGGGAGGATGAGCTTCTATGAAGCCCCTCATTCGCTCGAGGGAGACTGGCTCACGAAGAGTGAGTGGAGAGACTAGATAGGGGGTGATGAGGCGAGCGGTAAAACAAAACCATAGTGAAACCAGAACCCCTCTTACGAGATTATCTTACTCAGGCACCTCATATTCCCTACGAGATCACCACGGGAAGGAGTATTTATCTATTTTTCCAGTAAGAGCCATTCGAGCCTCAGCGGGTGTGAGAACAGGTTTGTGAAAATCTGATAGATCATCTATAGGTATTCTAGGACATGCTAGGACAACATATGCATCAACCCACTCGGTATCGATATTGAGTAGAAGTTCTCTAGTAATATTCTCGGAAATGTAGGTGATGTATTCTCCTTCTTTATCTCTAATGAGTTTCTCCAAGTATTTCCTATACCACTCTCTTCTCTGACCTCTTACGCCATCAATTAGTATCCAATGCCTAGCATTTAGGGCTTGCATAATCTTATAATACCTTATTCGTCTAATCCTGTGTATCTCCTGCGTTAAATCAATAGCTTTTCCTTCGTAAGGATCTATTTTAATTACTGGTTTAGTAATCTCATAGAGACCTAGTCCCAAACCATGAAACACTCCACCCGAGACAATAACGAAAGCGTCTACTCTATGAATCACGGAATAAGGAGCTGAGTACTCACAACCCATCACAACAGATCCTTTTCCAGAAGATATTATATCAAAGTATTTAGATAATTCATTTCTTATCTTAGGTAAAAGTCTTTCGTGCTGTATCGTTGAGAATATCCCTATTCTCTTAGCATTATAGCTTCTTAGTATCTCTATAACTCGCTCTATGGTTCTCTGATCCACGTCTAGAAGACTGTATGCTGGGATATAAAGGGTATTAAAAGAAGATTTGTAGTACGGATACTCTATATGTCCTATATGTACTAAAAGATCATAATCTCCTTTTTCAGCCTCGTGATCAATTAACATACAGGAACCCCATGCACTATCTCCTGAAAAAACAATCTCAACATAATCTCTAAGTCTTCTTTTTAACTCATTATAGATATATGGAACATAGATCTTTAAACCATCAGGTATTTGTATCAGAATTTTTTTATAATTCCTCTCCTTAATGTAATTCACTAGACGTTCAATCTCAAAATCATAAGGTGGATAATTATCCTCTGTATTCATAGCATATCTATATAATTTGTCTAGAGCTAATATCTTATAATTGTGTGACCTCATCCTAGATCTAGATTCATTACGAGGAAACTACTCAAGAGAGTCAATAAAGCGCTTATAGAAGTAATATAGGAAACTACTTAATAGGCCAAGTTTTTAATGAGATTTTACAAGATTTTTAGTAGAGAACACATCTAGATATAGAGAATCTTAGGGGGTATTATTGAACGAGATAGAATTAGATCTCGTAAGAGAAATATATTCGTGGAGGAAGAAGGAAAAAGAAAAACATGTCAGAGATCCCAAAATATATTATGTAACAGATCTTGTGAGATGCTCGCTTAAGAGAGAATACGAGGTATTGTATCCTGATCTAAGTGCTTACGAGATTTTCTACCCACCTTTTGTTTTGGGTGATTTTCTTCACAAAGGACTACAGAATATACTCCGAGAAATATTTGGAGAAAGAGTATCAGTAGAGGTTGAGGGAGAAAAAAGACTTTTGCTTCCAGAGGGATCCGAGATTATTATAAGAGGTAGAAGTGATGGTATAATTAAACTAGAGAATGGAAAGAGGGTAGGTGTAGAGATCAAGAGTAGCAGAACAGACTATAATATACCCATGGATCATCATATAGATCAAGCAAAAATATATAACTGGTTATTTGATCTGGAAGAGACAATATTACTTTATGCAACATATGATAGAATAACTCAATATAGAGTAAGAGAAAAGATTTCGGAAGAAGAGATTTTAAATAGAATAAAATATATTAGTGCACCAAGATACTCTTGGGAGTGCTCTTATTGTCCATTTGCTTCTATATGCCCATTCAAGAAAAAACAGCAGTAGTACCAAGAAGGCCTAGAGCTCTTTCTCTAGGAGATCTCTTCAATACGATGAGATCGCAATATATCCTCATCATAGATCCATACCCCTACATGTCCTAAGCATTTGATCGAGTAGCACCCGCTGAGGATCTTATTTGAATCAATAATACATGTGCAGAAACCTTCATTTCCACTAATTATCTTAAGCTCAATATTTTTGCCTCTAGATACAGCTACTATACTATCAGGTTTCTTAGATAGTTTGGGTATATATATCGCGTATTTCTTTTCACGAATTTTTAATTCTGCTATTAACTCATATTTTCCATCAATTGTTCTCATAACTCTTTTTATCTCAGCCAAGATCTTAGGAGATTCAGTTGACATTGCTGCCCAAAATAATTTATTTAATGGAAAATATTAACAAATGTGTATCTATAGTATTAACCCTATATATAGATCTCCTACATTTACTCCTGTGGGTCCTGTCTCTATTGCTCTATTTAATAATTTGAAGAAAGTGTATGAGTCGTTTCTATCTAGGTAATCTTGAGGATCTATATTTCTTCTCATAGCTTCTTCATATACTCTATGATCTATTATTGCCCCAGCTGCGGGGCTATTACCATCGATTCCGTCTGTACCGATGCAGGCAAAATACACATTAGGGAGATCTTTGATCTCTATAAGTATTGATAAACACATCTCTTGATTTCTACCCCCTATCCCACGTCCCTTCACAGTAACTGTGGTTTCTCCTCCTCCCAATAATACGACCGGAGGCTCTACAGGTCTTCTAAGGATC
Source organism: Sulfolobales archaeon (assembly GCA_049976205.1). Lineage (GTDB taxonomy): Archaea > Thermoproteota > Thermoprotei_A > Sulfolobales > AG1 > WYEN01. Next base: position 30,143 of record JBMFIR010000011.1, read on the forward strand.
TTGATACTTCTAGCTATAGAAGCTAAAACTTTCCCTACCTCCCTAGCCTCACCCTTGATGTAAGGACCTAATGAAAGAACTTTGAAGCCTAGATTTAGAGCTTGTTTCTCTATAGACTCGAGGGAGATTATATTACTAGCTATAATAATGTTTTTAACCTTATTTAAAACAGGATCTCCTGGTTTAACACTCTCTTCAATTTCTCCCCTCATACCTCGTATTATAACCTCCTTCACATTATCTCTAATCCGGCTCCAAATACCTCTTTTAATGAGTATATTGTAAGCATCTCTATAGGTTGTTTCATCAACTGCCGTAGGCCCTGACGCTATGAAACTAATAGGGTCTCCAATCACGTCACTTATTATTAACGAAACAATTTCTTCACTATTCACTAACTTAAGTAACCTGCCTCCTTTTGTCATAGACAAATGCTTTCTAACAGTATTCAACTCAATTATATCCGCTCCTGCCTTCATTAGCATCTCTGAGATCTCTGCAATATCTCTGAGATCTACGCCAGGTAAAGGAACTTCAAATAGTGCTGAGCCTCCACCAGATATTAATATTATCGTCAAATCATTTTTATCAATGTTCTTTAGGTATTCTATTAATTTCTTAGATGCTCTCTCGGTATTAGTGGAGGGTATAGGATGATCTCCCTTAACAATTTCTACAGAACCTAGCTGAAACTCTTTATCAGGTGATATAACGACGCCTCCGACAACATCATTACCTAATAAATCCACTACAGCTTTAACCATACCAACACTAGATTTTCCAAATCCTATTACGTGAGTTTTTCTCCTCTTAACCCTATACTGATCTTTGATAACTATATTCTCCTTATCAATACGCAAGTTTCTTGTCACAGCCTCATAAGGATCCGCTGATTTAAGACCCTCCTTAATAAACTCCACTAAGATATTCTCGGGATCCATGTAGCAAAGCCTCTCCATAGTTGATATTTAAATGTGACAATAAGACTTTTAAATAATAATGTTTTTCGTTAAATCTTTTATTGAGATATAATGCCTAAGATATCTAAATACTCCTGCGTCATAGATCTACCTAGAATCGTGTCCTTCTCGTATGGAGAAGATTTAAAAGATCTAATTAGAGATCTCTTTAAAGAACTTTCCTATCTCTATCAGATTAAATGCAGAATATACATGTCCCTGGAACCTTTCACAAGCAACGTTTCTTATCTAGATAAAATATACAGGATCGCATTTAGCATGGGATCAATTATTGTGAACTGTGAGGAATATGATAAGAAAATATACTCAAGTAAACTATGTAGGAAAATAGGATATTTTACTCAAGAGGATTTATGGCTAAGAACCCGCGAGTACATTCCTTGCGTGAATACTTATATAGATGTATTTAAAGAATTCTTCAGAGAGTTCAATATTAGGAATAGATGTAAGTGCCCAAGTATAATTAAGTTCTATTCTGTCGAGGATTTTCTTAAAGAAGAAGATGAATTACGTGGCTCAGAGAATCCGATCCTTATATTTCTTAAGTCAGAAAATCCCTCAGCAGAGAGAGTCATTGATATCGTTCCTAGAGAAACTATTTATAGAGCACATCCGGTATCTATGCTACTAAAGGGGTTAAGAACTAGATGCATTATCTACAGCGATGTTGTAGAGAAGGTACGTGAGAAATTGTTTTTATATGTAGAACCTATTTTACGTTCTGAAGAACTTAATGTAGATCTAATTCATAGTATAGGTACAGAGACTATAGTTTCTCTATGTATCCCAGCAGATGTTAGAGATGTTTTAGCGGAATTGCTTCTTCTCTACATACTTTTTAAAAAACAAGATATAGTACAAACATGCTCTATTACAAATGATCTTGTTCATGATGAATACTACTCCGCGAGTGCTGATACGCTACTGAATAATTTTTTATAAGGAACTTGCTATTAATATATATTGGCGGAGGCCGCGGTAGCTCAGCCTGGAAGAGCGCGGGACTGTGGGCTCCTAATAAGCCGTGTGGCCGGGGGTAGACATCCCGAGGTCCCGGGTTCAAATCCCGGCCGCGGCCTATTAGATTCCTTCTCTCTTAACCCATCTAGGATATATGCCTGGACGCATTATTACTCTAAGTGTGGTCGCCGCAATACCTTTATCTCTAGCTATTATTTCTTCAGTACTTAATTCAGCTCTTGCTATTGCAACAAGCTCCGCTTTAGGAGATAGAATAGCTAGTATGTCTCCTCTAGCTATATTCTTGTCTATCACAGATATTCCTGGCACTGCTAACTGTGCTCCTCGAGCAATGGGATCGACGGCGTTTGTGTCTATAATTACTTTAGGAAGATGAGATACTCCTACTTCGATAGGCATAATGTATTTTCTCAGTAGTTCCTCTTTATTCTCGTTCTTATAGATATACATAGCTTCTGAAAGCATATGCAATGTAACTATATTGAGATCCTCTGTGAAAATACCTGATTTTATTCTTCTTAATTCACGCATATGAGCTCCTACACCTAATAATAGACCTATGTCATGGATTATTTTCCTGATATAGGTACCAGGGTCGGTCTCTATTCTCATAAGAACCCAGCGATCTCTTTTGTCTATTACCTCTATTTTATGTACCCTTCTAATCCTTAAGGATCTCTTTACGGAAGATCTGAGAGGAGGTCTCTGATAAATCTCTCCCTTAAACATATTGATAACCTCGTAAAGCTTATCATCACTAACTAGTTTATGAAGCTCCATGAGAGCTACATACTCCTTTGTTGTATGAGTGAGTATTCTCAGTATCTTAACAGCTTCTTCAAGAGCGATCGGTAGGACCCCAGACACGCTGGGATTACCCCTCATAGATCTAGGGTCCCAGCGTGCCCAGCTTTACTTACACCTAATATCCTCTTAACCCACGCCGCCACCTCGTGGCTTGTGGGACCAGGTGGCTTATCTAAATTAATTAGACCTAGTTTAATGTGTTGCTCAAGAGGTCTCATCCAAGGATAAGTGCCATGGGGCACTTCACTAGGCCTTATCTCTTCTCTCACAATATACTCAGTTCTTCTTCCACTGATCTCATCTAGGTATCTAATGAAATCAAATGTGTCTCTAAACAATATTTACTACACCAGTATAGTTTTTATCTTATAAACATTTAGATATTATATCATAATTGGGGGCCGTTCACAGGGCTTACGGGGGCTACGTGCCTCTGAGGAAACTCCGCTCTCCGCACGGCAACCGACCTCGTAAGAGGAGCGGCGAGAGGCCGCTGAACCGGCACAGAAACTCACAGCCCAAGAAGTATGTGGATGATGGGGCAGATCCCCTGACTATTTCTTGGGCGTGGTGAAATAGTCGGTTCTCGGTGGAGCAAGGCCGAGCAACGCCGATGAGTGCCGTGCGAGGCGTGGGTAGGCCGCTTAGCCTAATGCCCTACATACAGAAAGCGGGTTATGTGAACGGCCCCCCAGTAACACAGATAAGATCTGTTTAAATATATTTATATAACCAGTCACTAAGTATATACATGGTAGGTGTTATTTAATCATGTCTTCTAAAGATGTCGACAAGTGGTACTCGATAGCTCTTAATGCTCATAGATACTATGGAGGTAAAATTGAGACCATACCAAAGGTTCCTGTAGAAAAACTTATATATTTCGCTGTATGGTATACTCCTGGGGTCGCTGAAGCTTCAAGAGCTATATCTAGAAATCCTGATCTCAGTTTTGAACTTACTTCTCGATGGAACACTATTGCCGTAGTAACTGATGGAACAAGAGTACTCGGTTTAGGTAAGATAGGTCCAGAAGCCTCGTACCCTGTTATGGAAGGAAAAGCATTGATATTTAAGTTCTTAGGGGGAGTAGATGCTGTACCACTACCTATAAGAGCAAAGGATCCTGATGATTTCATAGAGACAGTTAAGAAATTGGAGCCTGCTTTTGGAGGTATAAATCTCGAGGATATTGAGAGCCCTAAGTGTTTCTATATACTTGATCGACTCAGAAAAGAGATGAACATACCTGTATGGCACGATGATCAACAGGGAACAGCTACAGCAACATTAGCCGGTTTGATTAATGCATTAAAAATTGTTGGTAAGAAGATCTCTGATGTAACTATATCTCTGATAGGAGCTGGCGCGTCTAACATAGCTACTTACAGATTATTAGTCAAATATGGTGCCAAACCCAAAAATATTATTGCTGTAGATAGTAAGGGTATTCTACATCCAGAAAGAGAAGATGTTGATAAAATGGCTTTCGAGAATCCTTGGAAATATCAAATAGCTCTGGAGAGTAATGGAGAGCTGAGGAAAGGAGGTATTAAAGAGGCTGTCGAAGGAACAGATGTTGTAATAGCTGCATCAAAACCCGGTCCTGGCGTCATTAAAAAAGAGTGGGTTGCTAAAATGAATAAAGACGCAATCGTATTCGCACTAGCCAATCCTGTTCCTGAGATATGGCCTTGGGAGGCTAAAGAGGCTGGTGCCAGAATAGTTGCTACTGGTAGAAGTGATCTCCCGAATCAAATCAATAACAGCTTGGCTTTTCCAAGCATATTCAGAGGAGCACTTGATGTGAGAGCAAAGACAGTTACAGATGAGATGGCTATTGCAGCTGCGGAAGCAATAGCGAAATTCGCTGAAGAGAAGGGGGTTCATGAAGATTGCATAATACCTACTATGGAAGAGTTCGATGTATACATAAGAACAGCTGTCGCAGTAGCTGAAAAAGCTATTGAGCAAGGTGTTGCTAGAATAACAAGGACACGTCCAGAACTCGAGGAAATAGCTTCCAGAATTATTAAAAATACTAGGGCTAAGTACGAGACATTGGTTAAAAATGGATTTATTAAAGATATTGTACAATTATGAGGGAGATTTTATGAATCCAGATCCCTACAAGATAAGATTCGCGGAGAAAAAAGATATTGATAAATTAGTTGATTTAGTAGTAAGATTAAAGAAATTAAATGAAGAATTCGATCCTTTGTACGCCGTGCGAGAAGATATTGTTGATGCCACCAAGAACTACTTAGCTAATTCTTTCGATAGAGAAGATGTGTTTATACTAGTCGCTGAGAGCGGGGAGAAAATAATCGGATTAATAAGAGTTGAAATAAGATCAAGAGTGTTTTATCAGCCTCTCTTTGAGGGAGTAATAACAGATCTTTATGTGTGTCCAGTTTATAGGAATAAGGGTGTAGGCGGCTTATTAATAGAGGAGGCTATCAATGTCTTGAGAGGTAGAGGAATTAGCTTGGTAAGTGCAGAGTTTCCACCAATGAATAAGATAGCAGTAGATTTCTATCAAAAGAAAGGATTCAAACCCTTGCTTTACAAATTCTTCAAAGAGATATAGTGTAACTTGATTAAATAATTCCATTTTTATAATATAACTAGTTTTTTATATTTATTCTATCCTCTCTATAGAAACTGGTATTGCTCTAGGATCAGGTAAGATCCTTATTATAGCATCCCCTCTTTTCATAATCGTTATTAAATCTTCTAGAGTTCTCCATCCTATTTTCAAAAAATTAAGTGACTCTTCCCAAAATCCTCTATTCGGATTATTCATAATTATGAGAAGACCAGTATTTTCCACAACAAGATCCCATAGATCCCCAAAATCCCTAAAGCTTTGTGTGGCCATAGCAATAGATAATCCGTAACCTCTAGCTAATCTTAACAAGTTGATTATTCTTCGCGAACCTCTCCTGCTTAATAGGATCCATGCCTCATCTAAGCCTAAGAATGTATTAACTGATGAGTCAGGATTGTTTCTAGACATCATATTCATTACATCCTGGAAAATCATGTTAATACTGAATCTCAATAACTCTTCTCTTTCTTTAGTTAATGATCTCAGAGAAATAACATTAACAGAGCCTTGAATTATTTCGTAGTGTTTTTCTGAGTATTTATCTAACTGATTAATCTCTCTTATAATTCTCTCAATAATACCGCTTAAGCCGTCATGAGATGATATATTTAGTCTAGAGAGTACATCACTCCACTCAGGAGAGTAACTATATTCGTAGGTGTCGCGTAGTATTTCGAAGATAATTCCTTGAAGTCTCAAATCATTTATCTCGTAGCTCTCAATAAGGCTATCGAAGACCTGATATAGCCTAATCCAAGGAGAGGTGTGATAAGGCTTTAAAGCCCCTAAGGGTTCTCTTGGGATATCGATTAGGTGAAAATCTATATTTCTTTCTCTTAATCTTTTAACAATATCACCTCTGATATCTATAAAAATAACCGTTGATCCATATATAGAGTGAGCTCTTTTTAGAATAGTTATCAGGGACTCTGTCTTACCACTACCACTTGGACCAATTATTAATATATGTGGATTCAGAGCTTTCTGAGGATCCCAGAGAACTAATCTTCCATCATTAATGATTCTTCCTATAAGTATACCTGTTTTATGTGGATTTCTACTTATATATATTGTTTTGATGAGTGGTGAGAACATTATTGAGGTCTCGGGGAAAAAGATCTTTTTATTATCATAAATGAATTTTCTGAGCACATTTATTAGAAATCTAGATCTAAACCCGAAAAAATCTGTTTAATATCTCAAGGATATGAAGACCTTTAATTTCTTCAACAACTATCCCTAGATCACTTAATTCTTGTTGTAAGATTTTGATTCTATTCATAAGCTTGTCCCTAGCTTCATTTTCGTTTTTCCCTTCGGAAGATACTGTCAAGATCATTGCTATGTTATACGGAGCTTCTCCCTCCAAGATCTTTTTCTTTAACTTTTTAAGTCTCTCGATCTCTGTAACTATTCTTTCATTTGAAGGATCACTTTGTTTGATAATTTCTTTAGTTTGTATCGCATTATCAATTTTAGATATTATTTTTTCTCGATCTACTGGTAAGATAATAGTTCTTATTTCAATTGGGAATGGTTTAGATAGTATCTTGATATAGGAGTTAAGAAATCTAACAAGATCATTACTGTCCAAAAATTCATCTGCAGATCTAGAAATATCTCTGAGGATCAGGAATCCCTTTGCTACACATGATACTTTGTCGCATCCGATTATGTAGCTGCCTCGAATCTTTACTTCGTCAACACCTAAGACATATCTCAGATATTTCTCTAACACCCTATCTCCCCCTTGGCATAAGAACTTCTTTTAAAATGTTGGCATGCTTATGAGCATAGATCAAGTCTCTTATATAATTACTTGTTTTAATAACTAGATTCTCCTGATAAAAACCATCGAAGATCCTTAGCCATATATACTCCTCTGATGTTTCTTTGAGAGGGATAATATTTTGACCTCTTCTAAGCTTATTAAAAAAGATCTCTCCATCACCACTATATATAATATATGAATCAGAGAGTACTTTAACTCTAAGCATCTTTTCTCTAGGTAGTATTATAACTTCATAATCCTCTACTAATCTATTATTTGATGAAAGCCTTGATTTCATTAGAACGGTGTGTATTCTGTCCTCAGGTATCGAATATGACAATCTCTTATTATCGGATATACTTATCTTTCTTGAGAAACCCCATATAAACTCTTCATCCTCTACCCATAAATCGATTCTGACCTCTTTTTCGCACAGATCTTTTAGATCTTTTTTATAAATCACGTACTTGTTCATGGGATCATTAACTTTAAACATGTTACCATTTTGGCCACATTGTATTCTAATCTCATTTAAGAATGCCTCGTTCCTCTCATCCATTATCTCGATATGTAAAGCATCTTCAACTTGATTAAATAAGATATCTATATCTCTTTGAATAATATTTACATCAGATGTGTTAATGATATATCTATGTTCTATATTATCTTTATCAACGATGTATAAGTCCACATATAATTTGCCCATATACAAGACATCTTTATCCACACATAGCGTAATTTTGTGATTCTCATTATGAATCAGATCACTTCCCGAGAAAATATACTCGATATAATTTCCATCAGAACTAGAATTTCTTAAGACAATTAAGTAATTGAATTTACTTGCTAATTCTCTATCAATAGTCTCTAGATATATATTCAAAGAAGGTTTTACTCTACAATATTTGCTGAGACCTTTTGATGAGGTCTTTAAATAGGCATTTTTGATCCTTATGATAGGTTCTGGAGTATCTAAAACCATGTTTTCTCTATACTCTCCTAATATAAATATACTATGAATCTCTATACTATTTGAATTTTGGGTAGGATTGAGTGGTGTGTATATATAGAGAGTATTATCATGTAATGATTTTATGGATGGTTTTATCTCAATATCCAAAACATCTCTAAATTTACCTATATAGACCTTAGCTAATCCCCCCTTCAGATATCCTATATCTATGGTTTCTTTTTTTAAGAGATCTATTCTATACAATACATTATTTATCGTATCTAAGCAGTACAGATCTTCTCCATATGCCATACACTTAATAAACTCTCTCTTAGGGATCTTCTGAAGCACATTATTAGAACGATCTATTATTTCTAAGTAATTTCCTCTATCAATTACTAGGTTTTCGTTATATACACTAACAATTTCATTATTTAGTACACTCGAGATTACTTTTGAGTAAATACCTCTATAATCTCTAACGCTATTTCCTATTTGAATAATTAATGAGTCCCCGATCTGATCAATGAATCTTATTTTTTCAAAGGGATCTACTCTAGTTATGTACTTTATCTCTTTTTCAAAGTATCTAGTGAGCCACTTAGTTGAG
>JBMFIR010000012.1:0-38844 GCA_049976205.1 Sulfolobales archaeon
CTACGGGATCTCCTTTTGCTATTACAGATCCTTTGCTGAGTACATACACCTTATTACTCACGCTTAGAGCCTCGTTCGGGTCGTGAGTAGTGAATATTATAGTGAATCCATTTTTAGACAGGCTCCTAATAAGTCTCAGTATCTTCACCTTATTCCCAAGATCAAGGTGAGATGTTGGTTCATCTAGTAATATTATCTTTGGTTCCTGAGCAAGTGCTCTTGCGATTCTGGCTAGTTGTGCTTCACCTCCTGATAATTCATTTATTCTTCTATTAATAAGATCCTCTATACCTACTAGATGTATAGCCTCGAGACTCTTCTTAATATCTCTTTCGCTTACTTTAATAAGATTTATATATGGAGATCTCCCTATCAAGACATATTCGAAGACCGTGTATGGTGTTGATATATTCTCGATCTGAGGCACATAAGATACTAGTCTAGAGTATTCTCTAGGATCATATTCTCTCAAGTTTTTATCAAATAGTTTTATGTGCCCAGAGAAGTTATCTAGGATCCTGGCTATTATCTTTAGTAGAGTTGTTTTACCACTTCCATTTGGACCCAGCAATGACACTATCTCGCCTTCACTTACACTCATATTAATCTTTTTCAGAGCATAATCTCGTGAGCCTTGATAAGAATAGTATAGATCTATAATTTCTAACACTACTCTCTTACTCACTTCAGGATCCTCCTCCTGGATAATAGAAATATGAAGAGGGGCACCATTATAACGGAGATAATTATATTAAGTGGAAGCTCAGACTCAATAAGAGATCTAGCTATATCATCCGCGGAGATCATCAGTAAACCTCCTAAGAGAGCTGATGTTACCACCACGCCTCTATTCTCGCTACCAACCAAAGATCTCGCTATGTGAGGCGTGACTAAACCTATCCACCCAATTACTCCCGCTACACTTGTCACTGCTGAGACTCCGAGAACTGTGGCTACTATAATAATGAATCTATTTACACCTGGTTTAATTCCTAGAGCCTTAGCCAACTCATCTCCTAGAGACAAGATGTTCATTCTCCAACTCATTAAAACGAGTACTATTAATGAGGTTATTATTAGTGGAGCATATATCTTAAATTCGATCCATTTAGTAGCTGAGAATGATCCAAGCAACCAGAAAATTATTTGTGGTAGTTTGTTGTATGGATCAGCTATATACTTTATGAAGCCAATCCCAGCACTAAATAATGCTGAGACCGCTATACCGGCTAAGATTATTCTCAGGATCTCATCTCCGTATCTAAATAATCTACTTAATGATAATGTGACTATGAGAGAAACTAGCCCAAATAAAAAAGAGATTGACTCAATCAATAAGTAGTTATCAGAGATAATGAGAATACCTAAGGCAGCACCAAACGCGGCACCTTGCGAGACACCAATTATATCCGGTGAAGCTAAGGGGTTTCTAAATATAGCTTGCATGGCAGCTCCTGAGGCCGCGAGTAACACACCTGATAATAGGGCTAGAGACACTCTGGGGATCCTGATATTCAGAATAAGCATACTCCTACTATCCCCAGAGAACCACGCGAATAGATCCACTCTGTATCTACCGATGAATATAAGTGAGACAAAGTAAGTAATGACGAGAATAATAGATAGGGAGATGATGATGTATAAAAAATACCTGTTTCTTTTAATGATCTCAGAGTATTGTTCCTTAATAAGCTCATGGGTTGATTTCATCAACTAACTACTCCCTTCAGATCATATGTAGCAATTTTCTCCGCTATTGATAAATCAACGTCATATATTCTTGAGTAGTAATCAACTACGAATTGTCTTAGACTAAACTCCTTGAATAGATCCGGGTGCATTTTTGAGGCAGCGTACATGATGAACATAGGCCACTTGGGCCCAGGCATATCCCAGGCATATCCTAGCCCAAGAACTGGGTAAACTCTCTTGTTCTTAACTGCGTCAATATCTCTCCACATTGGATCATTTAATAATTTATTTACGACATCAGTTGGTGAGGGGTTTGAGGAGTATGTTGCAACGAATATAATTGAGGGGTTCCAGTTAATTATTTGCTCAATATTTACCTCAACCCATTGTCCACCGGGAATATTCTTTGAAACTGATTCTCCGCCTGCTAACTCAATCAATACGTTCTGTAAATAACCACTCGGTGGAACCTTAACAGATACTGTAGATCCCTTAACACTATAGTAGAGGAAGAGTGTCTTAGGTCTCTCAACACCTGATGCACTAATCTTACTATTTACGTAGGCAAGGATCTCTCTCATGAACTTAGCTATTTGCTCAGCTCGGTTCTCCTCACCCATTACCTTACCGATATTAATAAGATCTCTGAAGAAACCCTGTGGTGTCTCAGGATCCACGTACATAACTCTTAGACCAGCATTCTCGTAAACGTCTCCATCTTTCTTGAAGGCAGATTTCATAATTATTAGATCGGGTCTCATAGAAACTAGTGTCTCCACGGTAGGTGTTCCGCTAAACACGGCTTTCTTATCTAGATCAGGTTCAAGTAGTTGGAGAATAGGATCATCCTTAAACATCACGTCAAACGCCAGTACTCTCTTAGGAGCTGACTTAAATAGATACAATATATCAAGTAAGTATCTAGCTCCTTTACCACTAACCACTATTTTCTCAGGTAATTTATCAAAAATAAGTGTTCTATTCAAAGCATCTGTTACACCAACCTCTTTATTCTCCTTGTATATAGTCGTGTATGTTAGTGTGTAGTTAGAGAAGCTAGTTATCGTAGAGGTTTTATAAACCGTTGTTGCCTGGGTGACAGTAGTTATCTGGGTAACTGGGACGTTAGTAGATACATAACTGGTTACTGTGATAACTCCTTGCTCTCTCAGTGAACCAGCTTCTCTATAAACTATGTATCCTAATAGAGAAATAATTACGACTACTAAGAGAACTATGATAACCATATTTTTTCCAACTGCCTTATTAATTAGATCTCTCAAATTAACATCCTCCCATTTTTATGGTAAAAAGGTTTATTAATGTGATAAATGATTTATAGAATCAATGTAAATTATATTATTTACATGTTATTTACTAATGCCTCTATGATAGATAAAGCATTTACCACTTACTGAAAAATTATTTAATAAAAAATACTATGACATTATTTAGTGGTGATGAGCGACTCGGAACCGATTAGTGAGGAACCGTGTGAGGACTGATAATCTAATGGTTACGTACAATGAGAGAACGCAGTAGCGATATATTGTGCACCAGATGTAAGGTTAGATCGGCTTTCTACTATAAGAGAGCTTCTGGCGAATATTTATGTAGAAAATGTTTATTTAGAGGACTTGAGAGAGGGATTAGGAGAGGATTAAGCGATTACTCAAGTATGAGAAGAGAAGAACAAATAATTATTTTAGATACATTTATACCTTCCATATGGCTAATACCAGTTATTCACCTGCTCCATCGTGTTCTGAGAGAGTATAAGAACTACTCGATCTTTCTAGCTTATCCATGGACTCTTTCACTAGCAAAAGAGACCAGATGCGGCGAGAAAGAATTATCTAATGAAATGCTAGAGATCAGTATCTCTAGAATAAAAGAACTAATTAATATATGTTCAGCAACTTATCAGTATACAGAAGATCTAATTACATGTCTACTGAAAATGAATTTATTAATAGGTTTAGAGAACGCATTAGAGAGAAACATTAAGCATATAGCGATACTCTGCCCTAGGGATAAGTGTTTCTCTATTTCTCTAAAGAATATTCTTTTTCTTAATAAAGAGATTGTTTCAGAGATTTATCCAAAGAGATTATCTTTGGGGATAGAGATATTTAATCCATTATACAATATCTCAGAAGAAGATCTTTTGGCATATACTATTTCCACAGGTATTTACAGGAGATTTAATAATGCTTTAGAATCATTTATTAAAAATACTGGTTTGAAGGAGCTAGTTTACTTCTCTAGCACTCTATCGGATATTTACTTAATGATTAATGAAATAGTGTACTCTGGTAGTAGAGAAATTATTTTTTCATCAACTGAGAGTCTGCTAAAGATCTATTCGAAATTTAATAAGTGTATCTTATGCAATGCTCCTATTAATAAATCTGACCATGGCAGTATATGCAGATTCTGTAGAACCCTACTTCCTTTTTTTAAGAGCCTCGAGAAGTTTCTTAGATAAATTAAAGCATCCTTCTCCTCTCTCAATAAGATTCTTCTGGATAAGCTTCTCTAGTATTGGACCTGGATCATCTATTTTATAAAGTAGTCTTAGCTCTCTCACAGCAATTATTTCGCCTACCGATATATTTCTCAAAAAATATTCTAGAACATCTAATTCTGTCTTCGTTAAGTCGCTTGGTAATAGATCCTGAACCAGATCCACGAGATTCTTCTTAGTATAGAATAATCCCATAGAGTAAGTAAACCCATTAACAAAACTATGAGAGTATGTTAATAAAATTTGTTTGCCTTGATCATGTTTAATACTCTAATACTCTCTCTATAGAGGTCAATATCTTAGGACCTCTTTCCTCTATTACTACGAGATCCTCTATTCTCACACCAAAAACTCCTCTGAAATAGATCCCAGGCTCAATAGTTATTACCATATTCTTCTCCAAAACATCTCTCGAAGTAGATGATAAAGCAGGTTTCTCATGCACATCAATACCCACACCATGCCCTAGTGAATGTATGAAGAATTTTGCTAAACCCCTCTTACTAAAAACATCTCGTGCCACAGCATCTATCTCTGAGGCCTTTACACCGATCTCTATTTTCTCAAGTGCTCTATTAACAGCCTCCTCAACAGCGTCTACATAGTGTTTGTCTCTGAATGAATTTTTGTGTAGGAGCATTCTAGTCATATCGGAATTATATTCAGAAAATCTCGCCCCAATATCAACAAGAACTACATCGCCTAACTCAATTGTTTTTGAAGAAGGTTTTGTGTGTGGATACGCGGAGTTCTCATTAGACGCAACTATTAATGGAAAAGCCTCTTGATCTGCTCCAAAGATCTTCATATAGTAAGATATTCTGCCAGCAATAATCTTCTCCGAGTACCCTATGATCCCCTCGTCAATTACTTTCCTGAGAGCTTGAATAGATATATTCGTAGCCCTAGCTATGAGACTGATTTCTTCATCGGATTTAACTGCTCGTAAATTACTAACATCTTCTCTAACATCAATATATTTCTCCTGAGTAGCTTCTCTAAGCTCTTGAGGAACATTATCTAAGCCGCATATTATATTCTTCTCTAAGCAATCAATAAATTCTTTTTTTATAACATCTACATAGCCTCCTTCGAAGACCTTTATATCTTCTGGCAACTCGATCTTATATCTAAGATAAGCCAATGTCTCGATATTAATGAAACCATCATATTTACTTAATGTCTCTTCTGCTCTCCAAAACTCTAGAGCTGGTGTGTAGTATCTTAGGGATTTATTATATGCATCTACTACTAGCACAGATCCGCTGATCCTTAGACCTATGGCCCAAGCCTGGTTTGATTCATTTAAGATAATTACTTTATTTAGTTTCTTCTCCTCAACATAAGAAAATAACTTCTTAGTGTTATTAATAAAGACCTTTGCTGTATCCATATATAAACACCAATAAGTTTAGGAAGCTTCACCAATATATATTTCAGAGTTGAAAATTAAGAAGCATTTTCCAAAAACTATTTTCTATTATACTTATCTCTACTCAGAGCCTCTGCCTGAGCTTTGTGTTAGTGAGACTTCATAGCTTTCTTTAAATGTTCTCATTATAATCATTGTATTAGTTGATTGAACTCCATCAATTCTACCTATTTCATCTAGTAGAGATGCTAAATCAACGTGATTACGCGCTATAGCCACAGCAACTAGAGTTGGTTCGCCTGTGACGTCATATATAGCAACTATTCTGTCTTTCTTTTTGAGTATCTCTACGATACTATCTATCTTCTTAGGATCAGTTTTCACGAATATTAGCGCCTTCACTCTATATCCTAATCTATCGTAGTCGATTACAGCAACAATCTTTTTTATCAGACCTGTCTCCTTAAGTTTCTTAACTCTGTTATATGCGGTTGATGCACTAATTCTAAGTTGCTTGCCTAGATCTGTGAATGTTACATCACTATTCTTCTGCAGGATCTCTAATATCATCAGATCTTTCTCATCAATTTCCTCATAATCAGCTAAGGATCTCTTTTTCATAGTAGTCATACTCTATAAGTTATAGAATTTAGATACCTAAAAATTTTCCTATTAAATCGAGAAATTATTTAAAATTTTTTATATTCTAGGAGCGAGGTAATAAACTACTCTGCCACCTGCTGATAACCCTAGATCAATCTTTAATGGAATACCAGATCCCATGTAGATATCAAGAGCAGATGATAACTTAATTATTTTGGATAGAGGAGCAAGATAAGAAGCATCATAATCTGAAGACACCTCACCCTCAACTGATGCATCTAATAGTGAATTATTCTCCTTAGATAATCTAATAACTCTCTTCTGTGTATCAGAGTCCTTTAGCTCTAGAACATCCTGCGTTAATCTAAAGTTTATATAATTAGCTATTGCGGAGAGATCAGATATTGCGGATGCAAAGGGGTCTGGTAGAACTGACGCTTTTGCTGGGAACTCTATATCGATCTTGGGAATCTCTTCACGCGGTATCTCTAGATTCCTAAAAATAAAGGTTCTGTTAGGAATACCTTCAATAACGATCACAATATTCTCTTCATCTCCTTTCAAGGATACTTTATTAGTTCTCTTAACATCAGTCATAGCCATTGAGAGATTCTTTGTTGAGATCCCGAGACCAATATTCTTCTTAATACTGTACTCAAGAAAACTTTCATGCGGCATCTCTATTTCTATCAAGGCTACTTTGGCAGGATCAACAGCTGACACTTTTAGATCTCCTTCAGGTGATATATCTATTAAGATATCATCAACTAATGTACTTAACACGTCTATTAATGCTAAAAGCGTCTTCGTGTCGGAGAATGATAGTGAGGCTATATACTCACTTGACAAAATATCTACACCCGAGAAGAATATAAATATTAAAAATATATGTGAAATCCACAAGATCTCTTAATTTAATATTATATTATTTAGAGAAGATATTTATTTGGTGAGATTTTATGGAGACTATAAGAGTCACATGGCATGGACACGCTTGTGTATCAATATCGGGGTATGGAAAGATTCTTGTCATAGATCCTCATGATGGAGCCTCGATAGGTCTTAAGAAACCAGATATCAAGGCAGACTACGTTTTGGTTACACATGAGCACTTCGATCATAACGCTGTGAATATAGTTTCGAGAAGCGACACGAAGATCTTCAGAATGAAAGAAGGATCCTTCGAAGCACCACCATTCAAACTACTCGGTGTAAAGACTTTTCATGATAAAGAATCAGGTAAACGGAGAGGAATCAATATTGTCTACAAGATCACAACTCCTGGGAATATATCGATTCTTCATGCAGGTGATCTGGGCCATGTATTGACAGAAAATAACGTAAAAGAGATCGGTGATACAGACATAGCTATTCTACCTGTAGGAGGAACTTTCACCATAGATCATGTCGAGGCATTAGATACTTTCGAGAAATTAAAAGCTAAAGTGTTAATACCTATACACTACTGGGTTAAAGGTGTTAATCTACCGCTCTCTACAATAGATTCATTACTTAAAGAGGCTGATAAAAGAAAAATCAAATATGTAATAAGCGATAAAAATTATCTTGAGATCGAGGATAGCAAAGAAAAAACTTCCTTAGATAAGATGATAATAGTACTCAGATATTTATGATATGAGGCATGGTGACTAGGACTATAAAATATTTAAGCTTTTATTAACAAGATTCATAGGTGTTCTCATTGAGCGAAGAGAAAGCTTTAGTTGCGAGAAACCTGTCGAGTAGCTTAGTTAATTTAATAATGTGGATAGCATTATATATAATAATTGCAGCAATAATAAATAGTGTTCTTCCAGAAGTACTCAAACCAATCTTCAACTACAGAGGCTTAGTCCAGGAACCCTATGGAGCATATATAAACATAACATTAGCACTAATCTTCGGCTACTTCATAGTAAAATCCTTCGCAAATTTCATGTATTGGTCTATGAGAGTAAAATATCCACACCCGACAGCAGCGGCTGTTAGAAGCATTATGATGATCGTTGGAATAGGCGCTTTACTAGCCGCTATAGCAGGTGGAGTAGCAGGAGGGGCAGCAGGTGTTGCCCTAGGCGGCTTCTTAGGTATAGTAATAGGCTTCGCATCACAACAAGTACTTGGGCAAGCAGTAGCTGGTTTATTCTTACTAATAGCTAGACCATTTAAGATAGGAGACTACGTCATTATAGCAGGTGAACAAGGCACTGTTGAGGAGGTCTCAGCACTATTCACCCACGTGAGAAAAGACGATGGAACACTAGCTCTAGTACCTAGTGGCTCTATAGTAGGTTCCAAGATCTTTATTCTGAAGAAAGCTCCAGAGAAACAATAAACATCTTTATTTAAAGGGTATATAAGTAAATAGTAATACTTTTCTCCACTGATCAAATAATTCCTATATTACTCGTGTAATATATGCTTCTCATGAGACTTTTTATTCAGGTGCTTCATCTGGACGTCTTGGATAAGATATTTTCTCGAGCACTTTCCCCAAAGATATTTATTAATAGAGAGGTTCTTAGACCAGATTATGTACCTGAGAATCTTCCACATCGCGAGGAGCAAATAAAGAATTTTGCTTCAATAGTCTCAGTAGCTCTCCAAGGTGAGAGACCAAGCAACGTATTCATCTATGGCTTAACCGGTACTGGTAAAACAGCTGTTGTCAAGTATGTGTTGAGACGTCTCAATGAGAAGAGCCATGAATATAATAGACCTGTTGGATGGATCTATGTAAACTCCCGTATTGAGAATACTTCTTACAGAGTTCTATCAGCTATTGGAGAGAGCCTGGGTCTAAAACTTCCATTCACAGGATTATCAACTGCTGAGGTCTATAGAAGAGTTCGTGAAGCGCTGGATAGTAGTCAGAGGATCTATGTAATTGTTCTAGACGAAATTGATTTTCTGGCTAGAAATGAGAGTGACGAAATACTTTATAAATTAAGTAGGATCAACGAAGATCTCTCTAGATCCCGAGTAAGCATTGTTGGAATAACTAATAATATAAGATTTGTAGAGAATCTCGATGCTAGGGTAAGAAGTAGCTTAGGAGAAGAAGAGATCGTTTTTCCACCTTACAACGCTCTTCAACTAGAAGATATATTGAGAGATAGAGCTCAGAAAGCATTTAGAGAAGAGGCACTCTCAGAAGAAGCTATAAAGACTTGCGCAGCATTAGCTGCAAGAGAACATGGCGATGCTAGAAGAGCACTTGATCTTCTTAGGATCGCTGGTGAAATCGCTGAGAGAGAAGGTGCTGAGAAGGTGCTAGAGGATCATGTGTATAGAGCTTATAATGAGTTAGAGAAGGAGCGGGTTATTCAATTAGTTTCTACATTACCATTTCACAGTAGATTGATCTTGTACACAATTATGCTTGAGGAGGATAATAAGATGCTAACTACGGGGGAACTTTATCTATCGTATAGAGAAATAGCGGAGAAACTAGGTGTCTCCCCCGTGACTCAGAGAAGAGTTAGCGATATAATTTCTGAGCTGGAAGTTCTGGGACTGATCTCGGCGAGAATATTTAATAGAGGTAGATACGGCAAAACGAGAGTATTGAGAACAGCTGTTTCTAAGCAATTGTTGAAAGAGATCTTCAGCAAAGATCCTTTGATAAATGAATTAGCTGAGAACGAGGTTCACAATAGCTCTCAATAGAGTTATATTTTTCCTTCGATACGATCCCTGATCTCTTTATCAAACATCGCTTTATTTAACTTATTAATAATTTCGGTAGCAATATCTTCCCTGATAACTTCCCTGGGCTCGATCGGGCCTGGTGAACCGAATCCGTATCTAGGGATCACGTGAACATGGAAGTGAAATATCACTTGTCCAGCTGAGGATCCTTTATTGGTCATGATCCTGAAACCAGAAGCATTTAAGTACTTCATTGTAGCCATGCCAAAGGCTCGAGCTAAAAGAAATATTTTCGATACTAGCTTCGGTGGAGTATCAACTACATCAGCAAAATGTTTCTTAGGTGCTATGAGTAAGTGCCCATAGCTCATAGGATACTTGTCTAGGAATACTATCGAGTCATTATCCTCATAGATTATGTAAGCGGGTTCCTTCCTCAACACTATTCTACAGAAGATACATTCACTCAATGAAACCACCTTATGAATAATCTAGTGATGTCTATTAAGGATTTTAAGAAGATCCTCTCAGAGTGAGCTTAGCACGATCATCTGTCACGGGCTGCCCACTTCATCATCTAATAATAATTCTTATGGAAGAACTAATATTAATAATACGAGTAGTGTATAGCTTATAACAAATATTATTTCTCTTGTTCCCACATTAGATGAATCGAAACTTATAAGTGACTCACTTAGAGAAATTATGTGGCAGATAACTACGATAACAAGAAACAATGCTTGCAGATACGTGTATAAGGATCCATTAATTACTTTCTCGATGAGATAAGTATATAGAGGAAGGAATATAATTAATGAATAAACTATTGAGAATGGTTTCTCATGGACTTTTCCACCATAAAAAGTTTTTATCAGTGGATATAGTATTGAGAGGATTATTGGGTAAATCAGTACCCATAGATCTGTAATCAATCTATTTCCAAGAGAAATTAGACAGAGAGAAAATATATATGAAACTACAAAAATATTTCCCGAGGAGAGAACGCTTGGAGAGAGAATTATTCGAGATAATCTCTGTGGACGCGCTTCAGGTACTCGATTCTAGGGGAGACCCAACTATAGAGGTGGTGGTTAATACAAGGGGAGGCTCCGGTAGAGCGATTGCCCCAGCAGGAGCATCTAGAGGAACGCATGAAGCATTTGAATTAAGAGACAATGATCCAAGGATATTTCGTGGCAAGTCTGTTTATAGAGCTGTTGAAAATGTAAAGAGACTTATTGAACCTGTTTTAAGAGGCTTAGACTCACGTGAACAGAGACACATAGATAATACCTTGATCAAACTTGACGGCACACCTAATAAATCAAGACTCGGTGGCAACACAACCACAGCGACAAGCCTAGCTGTTTTAAAAGCTGCTGCAGATACCTATAGAATGCCTCTCTTTAGATACATAGGTGGTTTAAGAGCTAGAACACTACCTATACCTATGATGAATATTATTAATGGAGGCGCACACGCAGGAAATAACTTATCTTTTCAAGAATTCATGATCGTACCAGTGAAATTTGGTAAATTCTCTGATGCTTTAAGAGCTGGTGTAGAGATCTATAAGACTCTAAAAGATATTCTTAAGAGTAGATATGGTGCACAAGCAATTAATATAGGTGATGAGGGAGGATACGCTCCACCACTATCGAGAGTAGAGGATGCTCTCAAAATACTTGCTGAAGCAATAAATAGATCAGGTTATTCATTTGCCGAAGAAGTCTATATATCAATTGATGCAGCTGCCTCACAATTCTATGTGAAGGAGAGAGATAAATACCTCGTTGATGGAAGAGAGATCTCGCCAGAAGAATTATTAGATCTCTACTTAAGACTAGCTGATGAATACAAGCTATTGTCTATAGAAGATCCTTTCTATGAAGAGGATTTCGAGAATTTCTCTAAACTAACTAACTCATTAAAGAAAACAAGAGTTGTTGGAGATGATCATTTAACAACAAATATTGAGAGACTCAAAAGAAGCATCGAGAAGAAATCTGTGAGTAGTGTTTTGGTAAAAATAAATCAGATCGGGACATTCAGCGAGACCCAAGACTTCGTGAAATTATCTAAAGAACACGGTTTATTTGTTATTATAAGTCATAGAAGTGGTGATACAGAAGATAATGCTATTGCTCATCTAGCTGTGGGTCTCGACAGCGAATTTATTAAAACCGGGGCGCCTGCTAGATCTGAGAGAACTTCTAAATATAATGAATTACTAAGAATAGAGCATTATTTAGAAGATGATAACATCTTCGCTGGATCTCTACTAAAAATATAATAATGAAGATCTTTTTTTATCACGGCATTAATATCGCTATTACAATAAGTGATAAACCAAGTACTAGCATGGCTAATGCGAATTCGTGAGGTCTTAGTTTAAGAGATATTTTAAGAAACTTATATATTCCATAACCTATGTATATCATAATGATTACTGTTATTAGAATTATACCTGCTAAAGCAATGGATCCCTTAACACCACCTAGTGCTCCAATCACGCCTTCAATATATGACTTAACCACTTCAACAGCTTGGTTACTAGCACTCGTCTCAATCACCCGTTTTCAAAGGCTCTAATTATTTAAGCTTAAAAATATTTAGTATACATGATCACTTGGATGATGAAGGTTAAAAGCGATGAGAGATGATTAGAGGAGCCCTCTGACTAACTCCACTGATTCGCTACCACGTGGTGTTTTTAAGCATTTTTAGATAAAGCATTTCCTCCGAGGCGGTAGCATGGTTGTGTTAGAAGAAATTGAGAAATTCATGGGATCTAAAGTAACAGATCCTTATGGAAGAGTGCTTGGCGTATTAACATCAGCTTACTCAGATGTTGACGGGAATATATCTGGTATAGAGATAGTGAGCGAGGACTACGCAATTGAGTATATTAGCTCCGAGAGAATAGTTGTGTCTCACGACGGAATAGTTATTCTACCAGAATGGAGAGTAGAGGCTGTAAAGGTAGAGGCTCAGCTAGATAGAGCTAGGAAGAGAGCGAGAGCTATAGAGGATCTCTACATAAACAAGGAGATAAGCTCACAAGCTTATGAGGAAATGAAGAAGCAGATAGACGCAACATTATCGAGATTAAGAGAAAAAGCTAAGCAGGCGAGATCTCTTCTGAGAAAGAGACTCGGTGAAATAGATGATGAGATCCTTCATGTAGATAAAGCAACTAATCACTTAAAACTTTTGTATTCATCAGGAGAGATTAGTGAACAGAGATTTAAGGCATCAATAGATGTCTTAAGAAGCTCTAGAAATAGATTAATTGATGAGAAAAAAGATCTAGAGAAGCACCTCGAGTTAATAGAGAAATTAGAAGTTGAGATAACAGCACCTATCAAAACACCACAGATAACACCACAAACACAACAACAAACACAGTCTACACCTCAGATACCACAAACACAACAACAAGGTCCTATTAATGTAATCATCACAACATAGCGATTTATTAAAAATAATCTCTCAGGGGAGTGTTAGAATTGGTGTTTAACTATGAGGGTGAGATAAAGAGAAGTGGCGAATTAAGCTTCCTAGGAGTATTTGGGAGTATAGCAAAATTTTTTAAGAGAGGATCATCAGCTATAAAGAGAACACTTGAGAATGTTATTGTAGAAATCGAGAGTTCTTTAATGTCTATAGATGAAGTAATGAGTAAATTAAAGAAGAGATATGATGATCTATATACTCTTGCTCTTAAAGCAGTTGCTGAGAAGAATATTGCTAGAGCAACAATCTATGTGAATGAACTTATCGAAATAAGAAGTATTTATAAGAGATTAACAATATCATATAACTTTCTAGAGCAACTAAAAATCAGGCTACAAACACTCAATGAATTAGATAAGTTAATGCCTACTCTACTATCAGCTAAGAATTCTATAGAGTATCTGAAGCCTCAGATAGCACCAATAGTACCAGGCGTAGCCTTATCTCTTGATAGAATCTCCTCAGAAATTAACTATATCCTCACCTCATCCTCTATACCTGCTCCTATTGAAGGCGCGGATCAATTTAGACCAGTTAATAAAGAGGCCGAGGAATTAATGAAGAAGATAGTTGCTGAGGCAGAGAGAATGGTGGAGTCTAAACTACCTAAACTTATTCCAGAACTCTCTAAATTAGTTAATAAACCACTTATTGAGCAAGAAGTATCTTTACCCTCAGACACATTTGCAGTCGCGGTTCAGAAACCACAAGCAGCTCCTATTCAAGCAGGTGGGCAACCGATCAATACTACAAATACTGTGGCAAATAGAAATGATGTCCAGCAGTACAGAAGATCTTCAAAGATCGAGGAAGTCGAGGACAGACTAATAGATTACATAGTTTCGAGAGGTGGTTTCTTAGATATAAATGACTTCTGTAGGATCTATGGTTATTCGAGAGATGAAGTGAAAGTTGCTTTAGATAATCTTGTAGCTAAAGGAAAGATCAATATTGTTAATAAATCTCGAGAAGTTTAGAACAATTACTAACTGGTGTCTTTATTGACAGGATATTCAACAACCGCTTTAGAGAGATTAGCTAAGGAATACGCTGATAAAGCAGTTATGATGGAGAGACGAGGTAATTATGAAGAGGCTGCCAGAAGCTACAGGAAAGCTGCTGAGATCCTCAAGAAAATTCTCTCTATGCATAGAGATATTCCGATGAGAGAGACATATGTAGAGTATATTAAAGAGTATGAAAAGAGGGCTGAGTTCATTGAAAAAAATCTTCAAGCTCTATCATCTTCTGAGATTAGAGGTATTTCACAAGAAGGAGGCAATGTAGACGATCTAGACGAGATTGTTAAGCCACCCCCCAAAATAAGTTTTGATGATATAGTAGATCTAGATGATGCAAAGAGAATAATCAGAAGATCTATTGTGTTCCCAGTTAAGAGACCAGATCTCTTCCCAAGCGATCTTGGCTGGATAAAAGGTGTACTTCTCTTCGGACCACCTGGAAACGGTAAAACAATGCTTGCAGGCGCAGTAGCTAGAGAGATAAATGCAGCATTTATTGAGGTGGATGCTAAAGATATAATGTCTAAGTGGTTGGGTGATGCTGAGAAGAATGTTAGTAAGATATTTGCTAAGGCGAGAAATATATGGAATAAAAGAGGTGTACCAGTTGTTATATTTATAGATGAAGTGGATTCCTTGATGGGTGTTCACACAGCTGAGGTGGGTGGCGAGGTTAGAGCGAGAAATCAATTTTTGAAAGAGATGGACGGTATACAAACAAAAGGATCTAATGAATTAATATTTGTTATTGGAGCAACTAATAAGCCTTGGCTACTAGACATAGCTTTCCTGAGAAGATTCCAGAAGAGAATCTATATACCTAATCCAAATCTTGAGGTGAGAAAAGCTCTTTTAAGACACTACACTAAATCAATAAAATTAGCTGATGACGTAGATCTAGACGAGATAGCTCGTGCAACAGATGGTTACTCAGCAAGTGATATTAGAGAACTGATTAGAGACGCCTACGAGGCTTCTCTGGAGGATCTTTTCGAGGGAAGAATTAATGAGCCTAGACCGGTTTCTATGATAGATTTCTTAAATTCTTTATCTAAGAGAAAACCTAGTGTTTCTCCTGAGACCCTCAAGATATATGAGGAGTGGAATAGTAAATTCGGTGCTAAATAATTACCTATTCTCTTTTTAATCTCTCCTAATTATCCTGTAATGAATCTCTACTATATCACCATCCTCAACAATATGTTGACCCCCTACTCTAGCCCCAGGATACTTAACCGAGGATCCCCAGATCCTGGCGAATTGAAATCCTCTGTGTATATCTTCGTGAAGCATCTTAGCTATCTCGAGAACCGTGGTTCCTCTCTTAATAACAAGTGGTTTCTTAGATACCTCACCATTAGGTGGCTTAGTGTATACTCTGATGAGATTAAGAATTTTTATAAGTGAAGATCCCAGCTCCTCTTCAAATCCACCAGTTAGACTAGATACACACAAAACAGGTATTTCCTCAGGGACACTATTCCTAAGCTCTGTGCAGGAAATATCTGTCTTGACAAGATCTTTTTTATTCCCAACTACTATAGCTGGTTTATACGTATATAATCCAAGTATCTGATCCTCTATATCATCTAATGTAAGTTCTCCATAGATCCTTATCTCAGCTCTGTAGATCCTGTATCCCTCAGCTATTTTTCTCACATCGTCTAGTGTCCCACCAATTATCCTCCCATAAGAGACTACTCTTAAACTACCTATATCCGGGGCCTTAATTATCTCTATTCTACCTCTCGGCTTAATGATCTTTATACCCTCATTATCTAATAGCCTCACTATCTCTCCGTACTGAGAAACAGGGTCATTTGATAGATCTGTGAGTATAATTAATGCGTCAGCATTACGAGCTAAACCAATAGATCTTCTATTAATTTTGGATTCAGGATCAGGAGTCAGCGAAGGAGTCTCTATTAACTGAAAATATATGTCTCTATGAATAAACATCCCAGATACAGGATACGTGGTTGAGTACGGAGTATCTGATACCTCAACCTTAACATTAGTTAATTTCTTAAGAAAAAGTGATTTCCCCGACTTAGTGAACCCCAGAATCACTACTTGAGCATCCCCCTCCTTAGAAACAAAGAACGATAATCCCCCACCTCTCATTGAGCTTTTTCTCCTACTCTCCTCAATCTCTTCCCGTAGCTCAGCCATTCTTCTCCTGATCCACCTGACAAGATTCTCAGTACCCTTATGCTTAGGAACAGCTGATAAGAACTCTTGAAGAGCCTGAAGCTTCTCCTCAGGTGTCCTTGCCTCTTGATACTTAGCGAATTTTGCCTTGGCCTCAGGCGGCAGATTAGTAACCATTGCCCATCATCCTCTAAGCCTAAACATATCTTCACAATAATTTATTTCCTTAAAATAGTTAAAGAAAAACCTCTTTATATACTAGTGATAAATCTTATACGGAGAGTATCTTAATGCCCAGATCAACGGATAAAGAAATTGATGAAGACCCTATTTATCCTAGACTAAAGGGAGTTTTGTCCGCATTCTCCTCTTTACTAACGATCTACTTATCAGGTCTAGCGCTACTAGTTCTCTACTTATTCACTCTATCTATTATTAGAGACTTAGTTATGAATTCTCTACAGGATCCTATCTACAGAAATATTGCTTTATTAATAATTGGTGGATTATTAACGATTCTTTGGTTGGTTACGTGGTATCTAGCAATCCTATCTATCAGAAGATTCTTGAGTAAGCCTAGGTAGTAGATGAATGATTGTTTACAGAGAGTGTATCTCCTCACTTGATTTTCTCTATAATGAATTCATTCTCAGATAATTTCTCAACGATCCTTATTAAACCATATCTTGAGAATAGATCTAGAGACTCCTTCAACTCCTCTACTTGATCCTTTCCAGCTTTTATTAGTAGTTCCTCACCTGTCTTAAGTTTCTTCATATAACTTAATAGAGCCGCTACCACACCACCACATTCAACTGCTTCTTTTTCTAGGTCTAGGAATAGTCTCCTCTTCTCCGTAAGAAACACCTATATAATCATTATGTTGTAGAGATTTAATATTTAAGAGATCTATTGGCTTCTTAGTCTCTGGATCTCGCTCAAGAAACCACTTATTGTCATGTTTATATTATATCTATTGACTATACAGTCTTTATCGATATTCTCTAGATACACTTTCACGAATTGATCAAATCCACTTAGTATATTAAGGATCTTCTCAGGGTCTTTCTCATTAATATTGATCAGAACCTCAAACCATCTCTCCATTTGCTCATAGTGTTTCTTGAGCAAATCATAATTCTTTCTGACTCCTTTATGAGTAAAAGCTAGTTTACTAGGCTCTAGAGAAATCATTTTCTTGAGAGACTCCATGTAGCTCTCGTATCTAAATGGTGGTGGAGTTGTTGGTAGAACTATATCCAGCTCAGGTAAGTAGATACCAGCTGAGTCCCCGGTGAATAATATTGATTCCTCTCTCCATAGAATAGATATGTGATGAGACGCGTGTCCTGGTGTATGAATTATCTTGAGTGTCACATCATCCACAGCCACGTCTAGCCCATCTTTTGCTTCTAAGATCTCTATGTTGTACCCCTCCTCAGGTTTCCCATATAAATCTACTATGTCTCCCTGAACTTCTCTCGAGACTTCCCAGAGCTTAGAGGGATCTCTTATATGAGGAATACCTCTTGGGTGAGCCATTACAGCGGCTCCCGTTAATTTAGCTAATTTAGCAGATCCTCCCGCATGATCTAAGTGAACATGTGTAGGAATAATAAGTTCAAGAGATCTATCCATACCTAAGATCTTCAGAACTTCATATACTATATCAGCGGAGTTGTGTGGACCTGGCTCAATAATTACTCCTCTTCCAGCAGAGGTCTTTATGAGGAAAGTATTTATATAATCTCTACAAGGATCAACTCCTGTGTATATAATAAAGAAGTTATTGCTTAGTCTAGTATAGTATCTCTCGATGCTCTCCTCAGTGGACATGAATTCACCTGTAACTAATAAGTTTCGTCATAAATAATTTAATAGTGGAGAATGAGTGGAGTAGCTGAACTACCACTACACGAAGGGCATGTACCCAGATGGTTGCTGAGCTATATGGAGAGATTATCTAGAGCACTTCTCCTAGTTCTAAACGAGATCTATGGTCCTGATAAAACAATTGACTTATTCTCTGATCCTCTATGGTTCCAAGCCTTCAATAATATAATTGGTATGGATTGGGATAGTAGTGGTTCAACAACTGTTGTCACAGCAGTTATTAAGAAGGTTTCGTGGAGCGAGGACTTAGGTTTTCTAGTACTGGGTGGAAAAGGGGAGTACTCTAGGAGAACTATTGATGAGATCCCTCTAGCAGTAAATAGATTAGGTCTCGGTGAGGAGCAAAATGATCTTTTGACGAGAATAAGTCGCGTCTCAGCAAAAATAGACGGGGTATTGCTACAAGATGGATACTCATTATATCATCACTCATTATTCGTTTCCTCAGGGGGTAACTGGGTTGTTATCCAGCAAGGAATGAACACAAATAGTAGAATGGCTAGGAGATATCATCTCAGTAAATCTTCTCTTAATCTAGACGAGTTAATTAATCCTCATACTGGTGTAGCATCTAACAATATTCTGAGACCTATTAACTTGGTTGATGAAGGGTCTAGGGATACTATTAAAGTAATTGAGGATCTGTTGAAACAAAGATCATCAAAAATCCTTTCAGAGATCCGGGTAATTAATGCTAGATTAAAAGGTTTAGGTAGCTTAACAATGTTCTCAAAAACTCCTTTAGAGAATACAGTGTTAATCGAGAAAAGATATTCGGTGCCATTCTATAGACCTATTAATATCACCAGAGAATTTATAGAGACTATTAATAAGATTCAGTTAGAGGAGGCTGAGAAAATTGCTGAAGCTCTTAATATAAGAGGCTTCGGAGCTGAGATTGTGAGAGCACTAGCTCTCGTGGCAGATCTGATTTATAATGCTCCTCCGTCTAATAGAGATCCTGTGACACACCCTATTGATCCGTTTAAATATTCGTATGCTCACGGTGGGAAAGACGGTGTTCCCTACAGGATCAGAAGAGAGATTCTTGAGAGAACTATTATGACACTCGAGGAGGCTGTTGAGAGAGCTAAATTAGGCGATAAGGAGAAACTAGATGTGCTTAAGAGATTGTCACGATACTCTAGATCACTTGTTGAGGACTAGATTACTTGATATTAAAATAAATTTTTCTAAGCTATATATTCGTGGTATTGGTGCTAATAATTGTGGTTAGAAGGAGATCTATTTTTTATATCAGCACACACAGTCTCTGAGAAGCTCAGAGATGATAAGCTAAGGCTATCTCTAGAAATCTTTGATGAGTTTAGAGACAAGTTGGAAAGAGCATATTTAATAATAAGTGTTGATTCTCCTCTTAATCTAGATTATAGAGTGTGTAGATGGAGGATCTCTCTGAACAAATTTAATATCTCGAGAATACTGAAGCCTTTTAAAGAAGTTATTTATGGAAGCAAGAAATTATCACTCCTCTTATATGACATAACACCTATAAAAAATATGCTTAGCAACACCAATGAACTCTACGTAGAGTATAAAGGAGATTATTCTTCAAATCTTGATTTTGTAGGTCTATTAACAACTTATACCGTTCTCGATAATGAAAGTAGACCAGGTATATATATGTTTGAGGATCCGCTTGTTCTAGAGAGCGGCAAAAAAACCTCTATAGAGATCCCGGGAGATCTAGGTAGAGAACATAGTATATATCTAGTATTGAAGCCGTTGACGACTAATACGGAGATAATCGTAGGAAATGATTCTAGGGTTCTGAGTAATGTTGAGGAATACACAGTTACACTACCTAATGGTGAGAATAAGCTCTCCCTTGAGGTGTTGAGAGGCGGTGTATATATTCCTATTATACTATCTAAGGAGAGAAGATTC
This sequence comes from Sulfolobales archaeon, assembly GCA_049976205.1. Lineage (GTDB taxonomy): Archaea > Thermoproteota > Thermoprotei_A > Sulfolobales > AG1 > WYEN01. The sequence continues at coordinate 20,336 of JBMFIR010000012.1, forward strand.
AGAGAACCAAATTACTATATAAGAGAGATTAGTGCCTCAAGAGAGCAGGAGAAGATTTCTGTTCTTAAGATCCATATAGGTAATTCTGGTGATATAGATGTTTCAGAGATCCTAGTTGTCGTTATTCATAAGGGGAAAACGGTGGCGAGTAAGAGAGTGAGTGGAGTTTCAAGAGAAATTGAGTTAGATATTGATAGGAGATCTATCGATACCAATGATTCCAGAGTCTATGTTAGGGTTATATGGAGTTGGTTAGGTAATAGATATTTCTCATCTAAAGAAACGGTGATCTAGTTCTGATCAAGAGAAAAATAATTTCTTGGATAAAGATTATTAGAATAAATAATGTTCTATTATCTTTCCTAGGAGTATTAGTGGGATCTGCCGTTGTCTCCGGAACTGATCTAGGTAATCTACCCACGCTTGTGGTAAATACCTTATTTCTCTCTGTACCTGCTCTCGCGGTAGCCGCGGGTGGTTATATAGCTAATGATTATTTTGATCTTGAGATAGACAAGATCTCTAAACCTTGGAGACCTCTTGCTAGAGGAGATATTAATCCTGTCACAGCCAGAAGAGTCTCTATATTCCTCTACGCATTCTCTGTAGCTTATTCATTGCTTCTAATAGGTTTTGTAACTTCTTTATTCGTTGTATTAAATGTGTTCGTTGTTGATCTATATGACTCGAGGTTCAAGAGAAGTGGTTTGATCGGGAACTTATTTGTTTCATTAGCTACAGCAAATTTATTTATTTACGGATCTCTGTCCTACGCTGAGAGAGTAATTGGTTTAGAGAATTTATCAACTATGGTGCTGGTACCCTACGTATTTGCTTTTTTACTCACTCTAGTCCGAGAAATAATTAAGGGTGTTGAGGATATTGAAGGCGATAGAAGGCTAGGTGTTAAGACACTAGCAACTACACTAGGCTATAGAAGAAGTGGATTAATCGTTGCATTCCTTAATCTCATTATTCTCTCACTACTGGCTATACCATTTCTTTATAGAAACTCATACATGTACCTAATATTTGCATTATTAACAGTAGCTCTCTCACTATACGCATCATGCATCATATTAACCTCAAGAAGCGAGGATGAAGCCATAAAAAGATCCGTGAGCGCGCGATCTGTGACTAAGCTATCGCTATTAACAGGGGTCCTAGCATTTCTTCTATGGGCTCTAAAGATCTAGGTGTCGAAACCATACATCTATATTAATCAAATTACTTTTAACTATAGATCACTTTAATATAGTAGTAGAGGCGCAGGCTCCAATTTTCCAGTCCTAGGATCAACTTTTAAACCTAACAACTCGAGCGTTACAGTACCAATTAACACCTAATCTAGTATATCACTCACAGCCCATAAAACTCTATTAACACGTTATTACGAAGATTATAATAAAATAGATTTAATCTTTTAGATACTATAGATCATTGGTCCAGGAAATTCTTATGTCCTCGGATATACGACCGCGACATTTTAGGGTAGATATTGATTAGATCACGGCTCATGATTTGAATTTATTGAGTAATTGTTTCCAATTTAGTATTTTTGATCCTTGGGGCATTATTGGTCCTAGATAATTCGTGTAATTGATTGTCTTCTGTTAATAGTACGAGATCATAGTGAACCGCCGTAGCGTAGATCATTCTATCAAAATAATCTTGGATCCCATGCTTCGTGAGAAGTTCATCAGCTATTCTCTCTATCTCTGAATTTGTCAGAATCGTTTGTTTGATTTTCCTACTATTCTATAATGCTTCAAGACCCTTCCTATACCTCCCTAAATATATTTCACGATCTTTAATTTGTCTCCGGGATAAATTAATCACGATCCATTTAGCCTCTACTAACGAATAGGATTATATGAAAAAGAGTAGTGATCGAGAAGAAACAGAAAAATTTCTTCGAACTTATCCAGCGCAATACTAATACCTATTATCGGTAGAAGATATGTTGTATCAAGCAAAATCTCAACTATAGATCCCTATCTTAGTCATTCTAAGTGTTTATTAAGCGAGTGTTTATCAAATAGTATCAGTGTATCATGGCATGGAATAATGAAATATCATTATTAAGAGTCAATTTTATTTAGATTCTATGAATAATCCGCATATGCAAATAATTTCTGAACTAAGACTTAAATAAAGATCTAAAGATCCCACTTATGACTAATATATGTTAAAGAGATTTAGAAAGGTATATACTTATTTACATAGATCTGCGGGTAAAAAGATCTTGACGGGCCCGCCGGGATTTGAACCCGGGTCCTCCGGCTCCGGAGGCCGGCGCTCTATCCAAGCTGAGCTACGGGCCCTATAGATATATTTTTCTCGTTTTCATATATTGTTTGGTGTTTCTTTGATGAGTTATTTGGCTGAGGCTCTTGCTAAGGTTAAGAGTGTTAGTAGCTTGAGTGGTTCTGAGGCTATGGATCTTCTGGTTTTTAATTGGAATAGAGATGAGAAGTGGGATGTTTTTCTATATGATCTCTCGAGAGATATGATTAGCAAGGTGACTAGTTCTCCCGACTCTAGTTTATTTCCTCGTTTCTCTAATAGAGGTGATAAAATTGTTTTTTCTAGGGATCGTGATGGTGATGAGAATTACCAGATCTATGTATATGATCTGGTGAGTAAGACAGAGACTCAATTAACACATGATTACAAGTATTATCATATTAGACCTGTTTTTAGTCCTAGTGATGAGAAGATTGCTTTTCTATCTAATAGAGGTGGTAAACCAACACAGATCTTTGTTTGGAGAAAGGGAGAATTCATTGAGTTAACCAGATGGAGTGAGCCAATATTCGTTATTGATTGGTTAAGTGAGAAAGAAATAGTGTATGTGAAGGGTGTTTATAACAATGAGCTAAGGATCATAAATATAGAGGATTTATCGGATGAACTCTTACTGAAATTTGAGAAGTCCGAGATCGATCTAGGCGACGTGGATAGGGAGAAGAGAAGGATCTTATTCACATCAAATAAAGACGAGTGGTACGATATAGGAGAACTATATATTGACGAGAGAAGGTGGGAATGGATCTATAGGAGCAGTCACGAGAAATACGAGCCTCAATATTATAAGGACAAGATCCTCTTTATAGAACTAGTTGATGGAGTATATTATCTTAAGAGCTTCGATAGAGAAGATCCTAGGAAAACAGAGATCGTGGCAGAGGGAGTAGTAGAGTACGAGATCTTTGGCAGAAACATAGCTTATATATCTAGTCTATCAAATAAACCAAGTTCTTTAGTGGTGAATGGTAGAGAGGTCATTGATAACACACCTCCTGAATTAAGAAACAAGTTGGTGAGATCCGGCGTAAGCTACTACAGATCCTTTGATAATAGAGAGATCCAAGCAATAATCTATAAACCCGAAAAATGGAACAAGATCGCTGTGATAAATATTCACGGAGGACCGGACGCGAATGCGGCAGACATTTGGAATCCACTTTCCCAGTTACTGGCTCTTGAGAACTACATGGTTATTCTACCTAATTACCGTGGTAGCACGGGCTTTGGGAAGACGTTCCAGCATTTAAATGATAAAGATCTTGGGGGAGGAGATCTTAGAGACATAATCTACGCCGCAAAATACGCTAGGGAGCTAGGTGCGGAGAAAATAGTTGTTTTAGGAGCATCTTATGGAGGATATTTAACGGCTCTTGCATTAACAAAAGCACCTGATGAGTGGGATGCTGGTATAGCTATCGTAGGCTTCTATAACTGGTTTACAGAATATGAGAATGAAGCTGATTACTTAAAAGCTTATGACTCAATTAAGATGGATCCTGCCTTATTCAAAGATAGATCTCCTATATTCTTCGTTGAGAATATTAAGGTTCCGGTACTCTTTATTCATGGAGCAAATGATCCTAGGTGTCCTGTTGAGGAGGTTTACCAAATAGCTAATAAGCTTAGGGAGCTGGGGAGGATCTACGAGCTACTTATCTTCCCAGACGAGGGGCATAGTGTAAGGAAAGATAGTAATAGAGTAGCTATGTATAAAAAAATTATTGAGTTTCTAAACAAAACTGTTTCTAGAGGAAGTAAAAGCTTATGACAACACAAAAAGTGAGTTTAGGAGAATTCCTAGGATACCCATATATTGAATGTGATATTGAAACAGGAAAGATTTTCTTAGAGAAATTAAGTGAGAAATTAGGCTATTATTCAGAGGATTTGAGAGACACGATCAGAATACTTAATAACTACGAGGAGTTCTACTCGTATGCGATAAGAAAAGGAAAGGAATTTATTGTGCCTTCTAAGAGAGAGAGTGACTTTATAAGGGGAAGAGTAGTTATTGACAAAATTAAACCACTTGATCGAGACCGAGTCATGATTATTTTTGAGAGAAGAATTGATAAGGAATTACTCAGACAAATAGCTAGTGAAATATAGATCCGGTAGTGTAGAGTTTTTAGACTCTTGTAAATAATGTTTATATTTTCCTTCTCAAGTATATGTAATTAGCTAGGTTGTTTTGAAAATGAGTTCATCGGAAGAAGAAGTTGAGGAGATTGAAGAAGTTGAGGAGGAGCGCTTAGGAGAAAGTGAGATTGAGATTAGCGAAGAAGTTGAGGAGATCGGTTTCACACTTGATCAAATTAATTTAATGATTCAAGCAACAGAGATCTGGGATCAGTTATTAAGAGGATCTGCTTCAATTGAAGAAGCAAAGAAAATACTTGATCGAGGCAGAGGAGTAGCTTCTTCACAACAAGAAAAAGTTTTATCAGCTGAAAAAGAAGAGGCTAAGAGCGAGAAGAAGACTATTACCATTAAAAAGAAGAAGAGTAAAAGTAAGAAGTCAAAGTAACTATGCATCAATATTTGCATCCCAGGATTGTTACTTTTTTAAGAGAGAGACTAGGTTTCGAGAAGCTTACACTAGTTCAAGAAAAAGTCATCGACTACTTCGCTAAGACAATTGATGGTAGAGTAAGGAGACAGTATAGACATTTACTTGTTTCAGCACCTACAGGCAGTGGGAAAACCTTCGCGGTTCTTTTACCAATATTATCAGAGATCTTGGGAAATCAAGTATCTGACGAACCTGTGAAGATCCTTTATATAACCCCTCTAAGAGCTTTGAATAGAGATCTCCTGGATAGAATGAAAGAATTGTTTAATTACTTAGGTTTCGAAACCGCTGTTTGGCACGGAGATACCTCAGAGAGTGAACGAGAAAAAATCAAGAGTAAACCGCCTCTAATGATCATAACGACACCTGAGAGTCTACAATACATCTTAGTGTCGCCTGAGCTGAGAAAAAGTCTCAGAAATATTGTATATGTAATTGTGGACGAGATCCATGAATTAATCGATGACGAAAGAGGATGTGAATTAAGTGTTGGATTAGAGAGACTATGGAGACTAACTAATTCTCATATGAGAATTGGTTTATCAGGTACTATAAGAGATCTTGATTTAGTCGCTCGATTCTTATCTAGTAATAGACCATACGATATAGTAGACGTCTCATACGAGAAGATATACGACGTGGATGTGCTGGCTCCTGAGGTAGCGAGTATAGAAGACTCTGATCCTAGGATCGATAAATTATCTGAGTTAGCGGAGGTTCTTAAGAAGCCTATTCTTATATTCTCTAATACTCGTGATGAAGTTGAGTATTTAGGAGGCATTCTTAGAAAAAGAGGATTCAATATATATGTTCATCACGGATCTCTTTCAAAAACAGAGAGATTAGAGGCAGAAAAAACTTTACGAGGCGGAGAAGTAGATGGTGTAATAGCTACTTCTAGTCTTGAGCTAGGGATTGATATTGGCTATCTAGATAATGTGATACAGATATCTTCTCCTAGACAGGTTACGAAACTTATTCAAAGAATCGGTAGAAGCGGTCATCGAGAAGAAACTATATCAAGAGGCTACATAGTTACTTCTGATAATATATATGATGTTGCTGAGAGTATTGTTATTGCTAGAAGAGTTAGAGAGTTTAGATCAAATAAGAAACTACTTGAGAAACAGAGAATAAGATCAAATCCTCTAGATGTATTAATTCATCAGATAATAGGATTAGCCCTAGAGAATAATAATGAAGTTTCTAAACAAGAGATCTATGATTTGGTGAGAAAGAGTTATTGTTTCAATAACCTAGATCCAAGAGATCTGGAGGAAGCGCTCGAGTACATGAGAAATGCTCGATTAATCAGGGTAAGAAACGATAAAGTCAGTGCAACTACTAAAGGGAGCATATACTATTATACAACAACAATGATTGTTGACACAAAAAAGTATAGTGTTATAGATATAGTGTCGAGGAAGAAGCTTGGGACATTAGATGAGGAATTTGTATTGAAATCATTATCTAAAGACGACACGATTATTCTTAGTGGAAGAATTTGGAGGATAGAGAGAATCGAGGAAGGCTCAATCTATGTCTCTGAGTACTCAGGTGAGGAAGTTATTGTGCCTAAGTGGATCGGTCAACAAATACCTGTCGATAAAAACGTTGCTCGAGAGGTCTGTGGACTACTAAATATGGTGCATAAAGATCCTGAAAAGAGCCGTAAAATATGGAGAGATCCTGCCCTAGAATTAATACACAGAAAATTAATGAAATCTGAAATAGATCCTGAGATGCTTCCCGGCAGCAATAAGTTAATTGTCGAAAACTATGATAAGGATCTTATCGGCTCAGATGCTTATATGAGTATTCTACATATATGCTTAGGAACGAGAGGAAATAGATCATTAGCCTACTATATTCAAGAGGCCTTGTTGAGGGACTTAGGTGTAGAGTCGATCATATCTTCAACACCTTATAGTCTAGTCATTTTATTGAGACACTACATAGATCCTAAACAATTAATCGAGACCCTGGCTAAGAAAAGATCTTTAGAGGAGATAAAGAGTATCTTAATTAATTCATTGGAGAATTCAGACGAGATCAGGTGGTATATTGTCGCGGTAGCTAGAAAAATGGGTGCTATTAACAAAGAAGTTTCTCTAGATGAGGCAAAGAGGTTCTCTAGATTCTATAAAGGAACTATTATATGGCGAGAGGCTCTAGAGGAGGCTTTTTATGAATTACTCGATATAGATACTCTATACGAGTTTCTTGAGAAGCTTTGGCACGGTAAAATTACCGTTAAAATTTTCTTACCAAATAAACTATCTGTATTATCTAACGAAACACTGTTACTACTCTCAGGATTTAATAGAAGATTTCGTGAAGTAAGAGAATTATTAAGTGCAGATACAATGATTGATATCGTTAAGAAAAGACTTGATTATAAAGAGATTGAGTTAATATGTATAGTCTGTGGATACTCTTTCACCAAGTACATAAAAGATCTTGATGAGACCGTGAGATGCGAGAGATGCGGGTCTGTTCTAGTGGGATTAAATAAGTATCGAGATAATAGAGCTAGAGAACTGATCAAGAGAATTCTTGGAGACCCCAAGTACATTTCTAGGTTAAAGTCTGAGGATAAGGAGCTAATTGATTTCGTGAGAGGTTCAGCGAATCTAATCGCGTCTAATGGTAAAAAAGCAGTTTATGTATTGTCTGCAACTGGCGTAGGTTTAGAAACCGCTAAGAAAATACTGTGGTCTAGTAAAGATTATAAAGATCTCTTCCGAAACATTATTTATGCTGAGATAAAATATACTAGAACGAGGGATTACTGGGATAAGTAGTTCTTAGCCAGATCTAGGAGCTATCCAGTAAGTAACTCCTGCTCCACCTTCAAGAGGAATATATATTCTCATTGGTTTAGAGGGCCCGAAAGATATTGTTGCAATAGTCTTCTTAGGAACTCCTCTAACAACGGTCTTTAGAAGATCTATTGCGTATTTAGCAACCACAGACTCTGACTTACTTGTTATAGAGAGCACCCCTCTCCCCTCATCTAATTCAGCTAAGTATCTCATTAAATCACCCATAGATCTTATTCTCAATTTATTCTTCTGAATCGAGAACTCAGCCTCGTCAGATACGACAGCGACATCTTTAACAATACTAGATAATGCGTCAGTGGATATCTGTATCTCAGCTTCATGCTCAATCTCTAATTCACCCGGTGGCTCCTCACCTTCTTCTTTTATGTGTATAAGCTGTATTCTCTCTAATCCTGTCTTGAGATTAATTATTTTGAATCTAAGATCTCTATCACCCTCACTGTACTCAATAGATATTTTCTCGCGTTTACTTAATTTTTTGATAGCCAACTTCAGATCTTCTTTCTCTAGAAAGAGTCTTGCCTCGTTATCAAGATCGAATCTCTCGAAGACTAGACTAGGAATATTTAAGCTAACCATAATCATTTTATCAGGCGATATACCAACTACCTTAACTCCCTCGCTAGAAACCCTGAGAGGAATTGATTCTAGAGGAGGAAGAATTATACCAAAGATCTTTTTTATGAATGAACCATCTGAATGAGCTACAGTAAACATGCAAGACCCTAATATCTCTATATACAAAAAGAATTATTAAAGTAACGAGTCTTTTAACCACATACTATCTAAGTAGCTTTATTATGTGATAAACTCTCTCTGCAAGAGTATAGAATAGTAATGCAACAAGTATTAAAGAACCGATCAATAGAAATCCTCTATAGAAGTATGAGATCGCTACAATAACAACTAGTGCTATTACACGCTCACCTCTCTCCATTAAGCCTACTCCTTCTACAGCTACACCTAATCCCTCAGCTCTAGCTCTAGAATAACTAATCAATATACTCAAAACAATCAGTATTATAGCGATAACACTGTCCAAACCTAGGTATATTAGAGAGTATATATAGAAAACATCTGAGACTCTGTCTAGAAAGGAGTCTAAGAATGCACCTAATTTAGATACCTCACCTCTAATTCTAGCTATTTCACCATCTAAAGCGTCTAGACCCGCTGATAATAAGACAAAAACTATATAGCCTATATAATAAAGATATAATGTAGCGATTGGGGTAGCAGCCGCGACTAAAAATCCCGCTATGGTAATCATGTTAGGACCTACTTCTGCCTTTGCTAAGGTAGTGGCTATGGGTTTAATTACATTCTTCAGTTTCTCTCTGAATCTTGTTAAGATATCAATCACCTCATATTAGCAGAAACTCCTTTAGGGTTTCTCTTAGCACTGATCTGGCTTTTCTAAAAAGATCTTTTCCTATATACAGCGTCTCACCTCCGTCAATAACTATCTCCCCATCAACAATCATTGTCTCGATCTTTAACTCACGATCTATTATATGTCTCGACGCGATTTCCTCATTCATGAAAATACCTATAACAGGAGCCTCTGAGAAATCATATATTACAAAATCACTCAAATAACCTCTCTCTAAAGAACCTGCCGGAATATTAAAGAGTCTTGCAGCTTCTCTAGACAGCTTGTTTAGAATATCATAGTAACTATTACTCTGCTTCGTAAATAATGTGAGTAGGTCTTGAGGCTTATTAGGCCCTGTCCCATAAAACACTCCTTCTCTTATTCCCTCGAAAGAATTAGTGTATGTGATCCTTTGCTCAAATCTATTTCTGGAAGCACACGATCCTTCTAAATATTCTATAAAAACAACCCTTTTATTCACCTCCGCAGATAAATCTTCTTGACATAAATCTCCTCCAGCTAGAGCAGGCATCTCGTGCGGGATATGTGGAAGAGTCATCTCAAGAATCTCTTTTCTTCTAGTAAATATCGTGATCTTCAATAAACCATCTCTATAATTATGCCACTTCTTAGCCCTTATGAAGTAGTCAAGAATTCTCTCTCGATCCATACTATCCAGATCTATTGCCACAATTAACCTAGTATTTAATGTATCAACTATTTTTACACCGATCTCTACTTTAGGTAGCTTGGCTACTACAGTGGTAAATCCATTAACTACTCTCGACGCAATGCCTAGGACACTTAGGTAGTAGAGTTCTGTTTCTGATAATTTATTAACTATTTTCCTATCAAGATCATCGACATCTCCTACTCTAAAACCAACAAGATCTTTTATAATAGATAGATAAGGTATAGAGAATACGTCAATGAGCCCAGGAGCAATTAATTTATTTTCTCCTCTGATCACAAGCTCTGGTAAAACCTCTTCTTCAAATATCTCTTCTTCACTTACATCACTAATGAATCTATCTCTAACTAGAATATATCCTTTCTCAATATATTTCTTAGAGCCCTCACTTAGTGTCAGTATAGATGCTCCACTGATAAGAAGCTTTATGTTAATTCACCATCCACTTAAAAATCAGCTGTGTAGCAGTAATAAAGTATTCACAGGAGTGTTTAGATGATTTCTGAAACATATAATTGGATATATACTTATAAGCTGAGTGATATAATATATTTTTGAGTAATCTGGAGGATCATAAATGTCAAAATCACGTTCTTCTAAATCAGGGAAATTTCAGTCTAGACTAGAGTTCGATATTTTCAAACACGAGCTTGTGCCAAAACACGAGATCGTGCCTGTTGAAGAAGCAGTTAAAATCTTGAAGGAGCTGGGGGTTAAACCAGAAGAGCTTCCATGGATCAGAGCCAGTGACCCTGCTGTTAGAGCAATTGGTGGAAAACCAGGGGATATTATTAGAGTAATTAGGAAGAGTCCTACTGCAGGTGAGGTGATAGTCTATAGATATGTTATTGCGGGGTGATTAGGTGAAGAAAAGAGTTAAACAAGAGCAAGTGTATAAACCTTCTCCAGATGATAGATGGGTTCTGATAAAAACATTTATAGAGGAGAGAGGATTAGTTAGGCAACAAATTGATTCATATAATGACTTCGTCACAAATCGTATAAGAGAAATTATTTTAAGCGATGGAGTAATAACTACACAACTACCTAATTACTATATAAGAATCATTGATGTTCAGATTGGGAGACCTAGAGTAAGAGATGTCTCAGGAGCAGTCCTAGAGGCTGACATGCTTACACCTATGATGTGTAGACTTAGAAACATGACTTATGCTGCACCTATTTCAGTTACAATGGTTCAAGTAGAGGATGATATGAGAGGTCAACCTATCACTGTAGAGATCGGTGATATACCAGTTATGGTGAGAAGTGCCTTAGATCCTTTATCAAAAATAACTGATCCAAAGGAGTTAATAGCTTTAGGAGAGGATCCAAAGGATCCGGGCGGATACTTTATTATTAATGGCAGCGATAGAGTACTTGTAGCACAAGAGGACATGGCTCCCAATAGAGTTATTATAGATAAAGTTAAGGAGGGTATAAGCGCTACACACACAGCAAAACTAGTCTCTGCAACAAGTGGTATGAAAGTTCCATTGATACTAGATAGACATAAAGACGGTACACTTCATATATCAACTCCTTCAATACCTGGTAAAGTACCCTTTGCGATAGTGATGAGAGCACTCGGACTAGAGAGAGATCAGGATATTGTATACGCGGTCTCACTTGATCCTGAAATACAGAAGGAGTTAATACCATCACTTGTTCAGATCTCTGAGATAAAAACTGTTGAGGAAGCATTACTATTCATCGGGAACAGAATAGCTGCTGGACAACCAAAGGAGATTAGAATACATAGGGCTGAAGAGATCATAGATAAGTATCTTTTACCACACATAGGCACCACGAGAGATAAGAGATTAGAGAAAGCATTATTCCTAGGTCAAATGGCTAATAAATTACTCGAGGCTGTAGTGGGTAGAAGAGGTTTAGATGATAAAGATCATTATGCGAATAAAAGAATTAGATTAGCGGGAGACCTACTAGCAGTACAGTTTAGAGCCGCTTACAAGGCGTTTCTGAAGAATTTCAGAGAGCAAATAACCAAGGCTAAGATTAGGTATAAGAAAATAACTGATAAAAACATAATTTCGCTAGTTAGATCAGATATTATAACAGAGAGAATAAGACACGCCATGGCAACAGGGAACTGGGTTGGTGGAAGAACAGGTGTTAGTCAGATTCTAGATAGAACTAATTGGATCTCTATGCTTAGTCATTTAAGAAGAGTTATCTCACCGCTAAGCAGAAGTCAACCACACTTCGAGGCAAGAGATCTTCACGGAACGCAGTGGGGTAGATTATGTCCCTTCGAAACACCTGAGGGACCTAACTGTGGTTTGGTAAAGAATCTTGCTTTAATGAGCTATGTGTCAGTAGGGATCGACGAGAATGAAATACTAGATATTATACTTGATATTCGAGAAGAGGATATTAAATTAATTCCGCTCGTAGAGGTTTACTCAAGAGCTCGTAGAGGAGAGGACGTCTCAGAGTATCTAGGCTACGCTAAGGTTTTTTTAAATGGTAGATTAATTGGTTTCGTTAAAGATGGAGAGAGATTTGTTTCATATCTCAGAGGTCTTAGAAGAAGTGGAAAAATACATTACGAGGTTAGTGTAGCTTATTTCAGAACCGATGTTTTGAACGAGATATATATAAACACTGATCGTGGAAGATTAATGAGACCTGTCTTAGTAGTCGAAGACGGTAAAGTTAAAATTACTAAGGAACTTATGGAGAAATTAGCTAAGAAAGAGATCAGGTTCACAGATCTTCTTAAGATAGGGGTGGTTGAGCTACTTGATCCAGAAGAGGAGGAGAATGCTTATATAGCTATGAATCCGGAGGATATTACACAGGAACACACACACATAGAGATCTTTCCACCAACGATCTTCGGTGTAGCCGCATCGACTATACCCTACGCAGAGCATAACCAAAGTCCTAGAAATACGTATCAGTCAGCCATGGTTAAGCAAGCCGTGGGTATATATATGGCTAACTTCCATCTAAGGATGGATTCTCGCGGACACGTACTTCACTACCCTGAGAAACCTCTTGTTCAAACAAAAGCTCTTGAGTTAATAGGCTACAATGACAGACCAGCAGGTCACAATATGGTTGTTGCCGTCATGAGTTACACAGGTTATAATATGGAGGATGCGGTTATAGTCAATAGATCAAGTGTTGAGAGAGGAATGGCTAGATCCACATTCTTCAGAACATATGTTACGGAAGAAAGAAGATACCCCGGCGGTGAGGAGGATAGAATAGAAATTCCAGACCCCAGCTCACATGGCTATAAAGGAAAACAATACTACAGATTACTTGAAGGCGATGCTATAGCACCAATTGAGTCCTCGGTTAGGGGCGGCGAGGTCTTAATCGGAAAAACCTCGCCTTCAAGATTTATGGAGGAGATGAAAGAATTCACAGCTATCTCAGCCAAGAGAAAAGATAGTTCGGTAAGCCTAAGATACGGTGAGAAAGGGATAGTAGATCAAGTTGTCATAACAACCACTGTTGAGGGGCACAAACTTATTAAGGTTAAGGTAAGAGACTACAGAGTACCTGAGATAGGAGACAAATTTGCCTCGAGACACGGGCAGAAGGGAGTTATCGGAATACTAATCTCACAAGCAGACATGCCGTATACCTATCAAGGAATAACACCTGATCTCATAATTAATCCACACGCCTTACCTTCGAGAATGACTGTGGGTCAATTAATTGAGAGTATCGCAGGTAAAGTAGCCGCATTAGGAGGAAGATTCGTTGATGGAACCCCATTTTACGGGGAGGATCCCGATAAACTTAAGAAAGAACTACTCCTATACGGATACCCGATTGATGGTACAGAGCCTATGTATGATGGCAGAACTGGTGAGTTGATGGGGAACCCAATATTCATAGGAATAGTTTATTACCAAAGACTCCACCACATGGTTGCTGACAAGATACATGCGAGAGCTAGAGGACAGGTACAGATACTTACGAGACAACCAACTGAGGGTAGAGCTAGAGAAGGTGGCTTGAGATTCGGTGAGATGGAGAGAGATGTTTTAATTGCTTACGGAGCTTCTTCACTGCTTAAGGAGAGGCTTATGGAGAGTAGTGATAGAACTGTTATTTGGGTATGTGAGCTCTGTGGACATATAGGGTGGTATGATAGAAATAAGAAGAGACCTATATGCCCAATTCATAAAGATCAGGCTAATCTATACCCGGTCGAGGTGTCCTACGCCTTTAAATTACTTCTACAAGAGTTAATGTCTATGATGATTATGCCTAGAATTATTGTTAAGAGAAAAGTAGATGTCTATAAAGAGAGGTGGGAACATGAGTAGCGAGTTCATGATTGAGAAAATTAGATTCGGCGTATTATCACCAGACGAGATCAGGAAAATGTCTGTAGTAAATGTACTTACTAAGGAGTTATTTGATGACGATGGTGTCCCTCTAAGAAATTCTATAATGGACCCTAGGTTAGGAGTTATTGAACCAGGCCAGAGATGCGAGATCTGTGGAAACACGATGAGAGAATGCCCAGGGCATTTCGGCAGATTAGAACTCGCGAGACCTGTTATACATGTTGGATTTGTTAGACAAATATACGAGCTCTTAAGAGCAACATGTAGAAACTGTGGTAGAGTAAAGATCCCGTCTGATTACGTAAAGAGATACGGTAGCGCCGAGAAAGCACTTGAGGAGATATATAGGATATATAGTAAGATGAAAGATAGATGGCCACTACTCGCTAAGAGATTAACAAATACCCTTAGAAGAGAGGCTATGAAAGAATCTCAGTGCCCATTCTGTGGAGCTAAGCAATTTAAGATCAGAATTGAGAAGCCTACGACGTTCTTCGAAGAGACTAGCGAGGGTAATATAAGACTTACTCCGATTGATGTGAGGCAGAGACTTGAGAAAATACCGGATAAGGACCTAGAGATCTTAGGCTTCGATTCCAGGGAGGCTAGACCTGAGTGGATGGTAATAACAGTTTTGCCAGTACCTCCACTAACTATTAGACCTTCAATAATTCTCGAGACCGGTGCTAGAGCCGAGGATGATCTGACACATAAGCTAGCTGATATCGTGAGAGCAAATGAGAAACTCAAAGAAGCAATTGAGACAGGTGCTCCGAATATAATAGTTGAAGATGCTTGGGAGCTTCTACAATACCACATAACAACCTATTTTGATAGTGAGACACCTGGTGTGCCCCAAGCTAAGCAGAGATATGGTAGACCTCTCAAAGGCATTGCTCAAAGACTTAAGGGTAAAGAGGGTAGATTCAGAGGAAATCTATCTGGTAAGAGAGTTGATTACTCCTCAAGAACAGTTATTAGTCCGGATCCTTACTTGGGAATAAACGAAGTTGGTGTACCAATAGATGTTGCAAAGATCCTCACAGTCCCAGAGAAAGTCACTAGTTGGAACATTGAGAAGCTCAGGAAAAATGTTATCAATGGCCCATACAACTGGCCAGGGGCAAACTACGTAATTACTCCAGACGGGAGAAAAATTGATCTTAGATTCGTTAGAGATAGAAACTCTCTGGCTCAAGAAATAGCTCCTGGATGGATTGTTGAGAGACATCTAGAGAACGGAGACATAGTCTTATTCAATAGGCAACCTAGTCTACACAGAATGAGTATCATGGGTCACATAGTCAGGGTTCTTCCGGGACGAACATTTAGACTACACTTAGCAGTATGCCCACCCTATAACGCTGATTTCGACGGTGATGAAATGAATCTACATGTACCACAAAATATTGAGGCTAGGACAGAGGCTAAGGTTCTTATGCTTGTTCAAAAACAGATATTATCCCCAAGATACGGCGGACCAATAATTGGTGGTATCCAAGACTATGTCAGTGGAGCCTACATACTTACATCTAAGGCAACCTTATTAACCAAGGAGGATGTCGTAGATCTCCTGGCTGCAGCCAATTACGTTGGTGAGATACCTGAACCAGCTATTTTATCACCTAAGAAACTCTGGACAGGCAAACAGTTAATTAGCTTATTCCTTCCGAAAGATTTCAATTTCAGAGGTTCTGCAAAAATCTCTGGAGGCATAATGAGTTGTAGCGACTATGAGTGCTTCTGGGACTCATATATCTTAGTTAAGAAAGGTATGCTACTATTCGGAGTATTAGATAAGAAAGCTATAGGTTCACAAGAACCTGAGTCTCTCCTCCACTTCTTAGTTAGAGAATACGGAGACCAGACCGGTAGAAGATTTATTGATAATGTCTTCCGAATGTTCATAAGAGTTCTAGAGAAAAAAGGTTTCACAATGTCATATGATGACATAGAGATTCCAGAAGAGGCTAAAAAAGCTATTTCTGAAATCATAGATGAAGCTTCCAAGAAAGTATATGAATTAATAGATCTATATAAACAAGGTAAGTTAGAGCCTGAGCCAGGCAGAACTATCGAAGAGACTCTAGAGATCAAGATCATGGAAGACGTACTCAGAGTCGCTAGAGAGAAGAGTGGTGAAACGGCTGTGAGATATATGGATCTTATGAATAACGTCTTTGTAATGGCTAGAACCGGTGCCAGAGGCTCGACGCTTAATATAACTCAAATGGCAGCTACACTAGGGCAACAATCTATTAGAGGTGCTAGAATAAGTAGAGGATATAGAGATAGGTATTTACCACACTTCAAACCAGAGGATCTAGGAGCGTTAGCGAGAGGTTTCGTATCAAATAGTTTTAGAAGTGGCTTAACACCAACCGAGGTATTCTTCCACGCGGCAGGTGGTAGAGAAGGTCTGGTTGATACCGCTGTGAGAACATCACAGAGCGGCTATATGCAGAGGAGATTAATTAACGCATTACAAGATCTCTACGTAGAATACGATGGAAGCGTTAGAGACGTAGAAGGAAATCTAATACAAGTTGTCTACGGCGAGGATGGAGTAGATCCGATGAGGGGGATACATGAGAAATCAGTTGATGTAGACAGAATTATTGAGAGAGTTACAGGGTGGAGATTATAGTGAGTTTTGAGAAGATCTCAGCTGAGGAGCTAAGTACATTAATAAATGAAAAAGCACCGTTTCTACCTAAGAAAGTCAAAGACGAGTTAGTATCAAAGCTTACTACAAGAGAACTCTCTAGAGAAGAAATAACCAAGATCATTGATCTAGCTGCGGAGCAGTACTTAACAAGTCTAATAGAGCCTGGAGAAGCTATCGGGACAGTTACTGCTCAAAGCATAGGTGAACCAGGAACGCAGATGACCCTGAGAACATTTCACTACGCTGGTGTAAGAGAATTAAACGTCACTCTGGGGCTACCTAGATTTATTGAGTTGGTAGATGCTAAGAAAACACCTTCAACGCCTATTATGTACGTCTATTTAAACGAGAAGTATAAATATGATAGAGAGAAAGCTCTGGAAGTGGCGAGAAAACTTGAGTTAACAACTGTAGATAGTGTGGCAGCTGAGATCTCAACAGATCCCTATGAAGGAGCCGTAACTATAAGACTCGACCCAGAGTTCCTAGAGGATAAGGGAGTAACAGTTCAGCAAGTGGCTTCTGTTCTTAAGAAATATGGTGACGTAGAGATATCTGAAGAAGACCCTTACTTAATTCATGTGAGAGTGGGTGAGACAGATCTTTTTAAACTCGAGAAGCTTAAGAACAGAATCTTAAAGACCAAGATCAAGGGCGTTAAGGAAATCAAGAGAGCGATTGTGAAGAAAATAGGTGATGAGTACGTAATAGTCACAGACGGCTCTAATCTAAAGGCTGTTCTTAAAATGAAGGAGGTTGATCCTTATCGAGTGTACACGAACAATATAAAAGAGATTGAGAAGGTTTTGGGTATAGAGGCGGCTAGGGCAGCGCTAATAAAAGAGATGGCAAGTGTATTAAGAGAACAAGGTCTAGATGTAGATATTAGGCATCTCATGTTAGTAGCTGATATAATGACCTACACAGGATCTGTGAGACAAATAGGTAGACATGGAGTAACAGGAGAGAAAGAAAGCGTTTTTGCCCGAGCAGCTTTTGAGATAACTGTTAAACACCTACTAGACGCAGCAACCAGAGGAGAGGAGGATAAGCTAAGGGGAGTTGCTGAAAATGTAATAGTTGGTCAACCAATGCTTATAGGAACTGGGAGAGTAAAGTTTTTTATGAGGCTAACTAGAAGAGATTTAGGTGCCGATAATGTCAGCTCAGAGTAGCTTAGCTATAGATGAGGTCTTGAGAGAAATAATTAAAACTGGGAAAGTAGTTATTGGCTTCAAGAAAACTATTAAGTACGTGAAAACAGGTAAACTAAAAGCCGTTGTAGTAGCTAAAAATATTCCTAGTGAGATGTTTTCTGAAATAACTTATAATGCTAGACTAAGCGAGATACCGACAATAATTTACGAGGGAGGTTCCATGGATTTAGGGGCATCAATAGGTAGACCTTTTCCAGTATCAAGTATAGGAATAATAGATCCTGGGACAGTGTCTATTGAGAGAATTAAAGAATTAGCTTCAAAAACTTCTTAAGAGGATCCATAGATGCCAGAGATTAAATTAACTATTGACGAAATGAGATACATTTCTCTCTTCCAAGACTTAACAGGAGTAACAGTAAGAGACTGCATAGTTGATAATGATAGTGGAACAATAATTTTCATCGTTAAAGAAGGTGAAGGAGCATTAGCTGTCGGCAAAGGAGGATCTAATGTTAAAATGGCTAAAAAACTCTTAGGCAAAAACATCGAG
>JBMFIR010000013.1:0-37310 GCA_049976205.1 Sulfolobales archaeon
CATCACCCAGACGGCTCACTAATAAACATAAACAAAACCAGAGCTTATAAACCTTACGTTCCATTATCAACAATGAAACAGCCCGGAGCTTCCGAGACCTCTTGAAACCGGTATATTCTTTCTCAGTCTTATCTTAATAGATCCACTTCCACACGAATTGTGAAATAGCTCTGCAATTCTATAAATAATATTGTTCTTAACAGGAATATCGATTCCCTCACTAAAGAATAATAAATCATCTCCTTCGCTTGTAAACTCTATCTCGATGAGATCAAGAGGACTATCAAGTGCCACAGCTAGTACATCGAAGCCAGGACCAAAATTAGCTATTGTTGCAGATGCCTCAACGTATACCTTAGCGTTTCTATTAAATCTTTTTTCTCTGCACATTTCTTCTCTAGAAATTCTCTGAATTCTTCTCTTGTGTTTACAGGAGATATCATCTCTATAGTACCTCTAGCCTCTTTCAAAAATATATGAGTTTTTAAGCTTTACGCTATCCTCTTACCGTAAAGAGATCAAATAAAATGTACAATTAGAATCTTCACTTCGATAAACTAAAAAAATAAGTATTGTTTTTAGATCCCTCTGGCTAATGTTTTATTTTGCAAATATCTCCTCTACATCTCTTGATACATATCCTTTTAATAAAGATCCTTTTAGTCTACTCTGATACTTTGGTATTACCCAGAGAACCATTAGTGGAACGTATATTATTCCTGAGGCTATGAAGGAGAATATCCACGCGTTAGGGAAGATAATGCTTTGCCACGGGTTATAGGGTTCTGGAACATAGATCAGTAGTGAGACTACTAGGAAAGTTATTAGTGCTGCTGGATTTATACCTTTCCAGTATCTATAGATCCCGTTGCTCATGTATATATCTGGCAGATCTAGTTTGAATCTTCTTATGACTACATAGTCGAATATTATGATCCCTTCTACACTACCTAGCAATCCGCCATATGTTAGTAGCCACCCGAATAAATAGCTGTATGCATTCCCGTAATATGTCCATGCGCCTAAAAGTATTGATATCACTACTACTATTAATGATCCTTTGAACCATGATAGTTTCTTAGGAAACACATTAGCTATATCATAGGCAGGGCCAACTGCATTAGCGAAGACATTGACTAAGAATGTAGATAGTATAAAGACTAAGAGAACGAATACGCTACCTGGACTACTCATGTATAGAGAGACTAGTATTATAGGATCCCATATAGGTGCTCCATAAAGGATCTTAGATGCTGCAGTTGTCATAACTGCGAACATTGCTAGACCACCCATTAGGAATGGCATTGGAACCTGGCCAAATGCTTGAGCCCACTGACTCCTAGCAAATCTAGTGTAATCAGGCATTGTCAAAGCCATCGTAGCCCAGAAAGCGATATTGGCGTTTAAGAATGCTAGAAGAGATAATGTATCAGCTTTTCTCTCGGGAGCTAGAACGAATACATTTACGCTCCAATTAACTTGATTCATGAAATATACCCATGTGTATATGTAGCCTATCAACACTATAGGACCTCCTAACCTAGCTAGCCATTTCAGAACTGGCTGAGCCTTTATTACTGGTGAGAAGTAGAAGACTAATATCTGAGCAATAACTACTATCGCAAATGTTATCCAGAAGATCTCTGGAAAAGTCTTACTGAACATGAATGGATACTCGAGTGGATATTTCTGGACGAGTTCTCTAAGAAGCTCTGTTTTGCTTGAGGCTATTGTGTAGATCCCTACGGCTGCCTCAGTAATAATGTACGTCTCAATACCCCACCAACCAGCTCCTATTATTGCTCTTAGGATAGAGGGTAGATTAGCACCGTATATACCCCATCTAGTTCTCGTGAGCTGCGGCTCTGCTATACCGTATCTAGCTCCTCCGTGAGACTGTATGATCATTGGTATTAGAACAATGAGGTTTCCGAGAAAAACCATTGCTACAGACATTATGGGGTCTAATCCATAGAATATACCTACACTAGCCAAGGTCCAGCTAGGTATTATAAAAACCATTGAGACCCATATCCAGAAAAATGTTGCTGCCCCCCAGGTTCTCTTCTCTATCGGTGTAGGATGAATATCTATGTTCCAGAGGTAATGTTCATCTCTGAATTCTTTGAGGAGTTCTATTTGCCCTCTAACTATGTCTAATCTAATAAGGCTGTTTTCACGATACCTTTTCACAAAGCCTCTCTAAAAATCCTCTGGAAGCTTATAAGCTTTAACCATTAATGAAAAATAGCTAGAAATTTAAAATATTATTTATAGCTAATAGAATCAATGCTATGAGCATCGGGGATTGAGTACTACCGTTATTTACTAATTTCTATATGATATATAGGGAGGTAGCTAATAATCAAGGCCGAGGAATACAAGAAAGACTTTTGGTTAAGATGGTTAGAGAGTGATGAAGTGACAAGAATCGATGTGATTAGAACAATGCTTATAAGAACTCTAGCCCATAGAGAAACAGATCCTGATGTATTAGCATATTTGATTAACACTTATTTAGAAGATTTATTAGAGATAGCATGTAAATCATATAAGAGTGAAAAAGTGGAGAAAAAGAATTATTCCATTGATAATCATGGTTAAAAAGTATTTAATTTAACTACATCAAATTCTATCACAAATTACTGATATTAGAGTTAACTTATTAGTAGGTTGAAAATAAAAAAATTTTTACAATTCATTCAGTACATAATAAATATGAATCAATAGATATATAAATTCTTTAAGTTAAATCTTAAATGAAGGTGAATTTATGAGTGAAGAAGTTATATTTGTTAGAAGAGCCTCAGGTCTTGTTAGAGAACTTGGATGGTTTGATATAGCTATATGGGCTCTTGCGACACCAGCCGCCTCTGGAATGACTTATTATGCAGTCAAGATCCTTGGAGACCCCAGTTGCTATGGAGGTAATATAGCTCTAGCCTTCTTTATTGCAGGATTAATGTTTCTACCCCTTGTGATAGGTTTCGCGTTAATAGTGGCTTCATATCCGAGATCTGGCAGTCTCTACGTATTCGTCTCAAGAACACTTCATCCGGTACTAGGTTTCTTGCCATTCTGGTACTTCATAATTGGTGGAGGGGCAGCGATTGCATCAGGTTTTCTGCTCTTCATAGGCATTAAGGCTCTGAGTGGTCCATTGGTTGTTGCGGGATTATCAACTGGTAATAAGAGTTTCATTGATTTAGCATCAGCTCTCACAGATCCATATAATCAATTAATTATAGCATTAATTCTGATTGTAGTGATCTGGGCTATTAACTACACGGGTATGAGAGTTATTAAGTGGGTTGTGAGAATAATTACTCTAATACCCTTAACAGTGACAATCATAGTTCTAATAGCGCTACTTACAGTAGGAGCTAATAATGGTATGAATAGATTTGATGCAGTATATGGCTCGGGTGTTTCAGAAAAAATTATTCAAACAGCTCTCAATGAGACCGTTGCTAAAACCGCGGGCATATCCCCATTAACACCCAATGATCTTTTGACAGGAACCTACGGGATGCTTCTATGGACACTTTGGGCGTGGACAGGTCTCGAGATAGTGACTTTTGTGGGTAGCGAGGTCAAGGATCCTTCAAGAAGCTATTTCAGAGGCTATGCAATAGGATTCTTACTAGTTATGATACTTTATTTAGCTAATGCCTTGATACTACCATGGGTATTTAATTATGATTTCTTAGCTTCGTACTCATATCTTAAGTATGAACATGAAGATGTTTTACGTAGTATAGTAGGAGACAAGCCTGTTCCCGACGCTTCAGTACCTTTCTATGCATCTATAGCATTCCCAATCCCTGCTATAGCAATAACCATAGGATTAGCATATTTCCTATGGTATCTAAACACCGTCATCCCTATATGGGTTGGTGGTGTAAGAGGATTCTTTGCAATGGCATTCGACAGAATATTACCCGAGAAATTATCTGAGGTCTCAGCGAGATTTGCAGCTCCTACATGGGCTAATCATGTAACAGCGATACTAGCTGCCTTCGGTGCTTTAATGACACTCCTAGAGAATATGGGATTTAGTGCTGCTGCAGCGCTGATCTCCTTCTTAGATTTCAGTGTCTTCCTCTTTGTTTGGCCAACTGGTTTAGCATTAATGCTTGTTCCTTGGTGGAGGCCTGAGCTATTTGATAGAATGGTGTTTCCTTCGAGGCTACTCGCCTCTGTAGTGGGAGCTATAATATTTGGGCTAGGATGGTTCTTTATGATACTGACATCATATACTGATCCAATGATTGTTTTAATAAATGTTATAGTAGGTGTGTTAGGGCTATCTGTATTCACATATATGTCTGCTGTGAATAGAAGAAGAGGCATCGATCCCTCAAAAATATATACTCAAATACCGCCTGCGTAACTAGAGAGTGTTTTAAATGGTTCTAAGAATTTTTTTCTCGGTAGACGTGCATGGATCAACTCTTGTGTGGAGAAAATGGCTTAGAGCCGTTGAGATGTATAATGCTAACGCATTGATTCTAGCTGGGGATTTGACTGGTAAGGTTCTGGTACCAATAATCAAGAGAAAAGATGATTTCTACACTGCTAAGTACTTCGGTAGAGTATGGGAATTAAGAGGAGAAGAAGAAGTTAAGAGATTCGAGGAAAAACTCGAGGGAGCGGGAGCATACTTTATTCGTGTTGATGAGAAGGAGCTTGAGGAATTAAAGAATTCTCCTGAGAAGGTTAATAGGATCATTATTGAGAAAATGATTGAGAGATTAAGAAACTGGCTTGAGCTACTTGTTAATAAAGTCAATACAAAGGAGATAATAACTGTTGTGATGCCCGGTAACGATGATGAGTACGTGATTGATGAGGTAATTAAGGAATATAGTGATAGAGGGGTTATTTACCCAATTGATAGAGTTATTGAACTGAAAGGTGTGGAGATGATCTCGTGTCCATATGTGAATCCTACGCCTTGGAATACTCCTAGGGAAATGAAAGAAAATGACCTAGAGAAGTACTTGGAGAAACAAATATCGAAATTAAAAGATCCCTCAAAATCAATATTCAATATTCATCCACCACCATATAACACTCATCTGGATCTAGCCCCAAAATTAACTAAGGATCTCAAACCAGTAGTTATTGCTGGCGCGGTCCAGTATGAGCATGTGGGTAGCAAAGCCGTCAGAAAAGTAATTGAGAAATATCAGCCTTTAATAGGGTTGCATGGACACATACATGAATCGGGGGGCATGGACAAGATCGGTAAAACAGTTGTTGTTAACCCAGGTAGTGAGTACAGCGAAGGAGTGCTTAAGGGATATATAATAGAGATTGATCAGAGTAAACTAATTAATTACTGGAAGGTAGAGGGTTAGTATGAGCCTGAGTAAGAAAGTATCTCTAGGTAAAGATGAATTCATTAAAGAAGCAGTAGAGATCGTGGAGAAAGCTCAGAGAAAAAATATTTTCTTGAGGATCCTAGGTGCAGTAGCAATATATATCCACTCCATGGATAAGCTTGATGCGCTGAGGATATATGATCAATTAAAGAGATTTGAGAGTGAAGATACTTTATTCACTGATCTTGATTTGATTGGTTATAGTAAGCAGAGAAAAGATATAATTGATTTCTTCGAAAAAGAACTAAGATTCAAAACAGATCCTTATGTCAAGGCTTTATTTGGTGCGAAGAGACTAGTTTATTATCACCCTAATGACTATTATCACGCAGATATATTCTTTGACAAACTAGAATTCAGCCATGATATTTTCTTCGGAGATAGACCTGGTAGAGGAAGACTTGAGTTAGACTTTCCCACAATTTCTCTAGCAGATCTTGTATTAGAGAAACTTCAAATTCATCAAATAAATAGAAAAGATCTTGTTGATCTAGAAGTTCTCTTCTACGGACACAAATTATGTAGCGAATCTAACGAAAAGAAAGATTGTATAGACGATGACTACATAGCTACAGTATTATCTAATGATTGGGGTTTTTGGTATGATGCACAAATAAATCTTGAAAAATTAACTTATTTCATAAGAAATCACACATCCACAATAGGCGAAGATAAAGGTATGAGAATTATTGAGAGAATAAATAAATTAAAGAAAATAGTTGACGAAAAACCTAAGAGTAAGGAGTGGATCAAGAGATCAAAGATCGGAGTTTCAAAACCCTGGTATAGAGAGGTCGAAGAAATAGAGAGATAGTGCATATTTATAACTGAATACCTAGATCTAGACTTTAGTTAACAAACAATATTTATTTTTATCATTGAAATTCTTTTTTGGTGTATTAATATAACTTTGCCACTTAGAGAAGTGATGAAACTAATTATTGATAATATGAGGAAGACTGGAAATCCTGTGGGTGTGAAACCTGATAGATGTACTTATTGGGCAAAAGATCTAAGTATTCCAAAGGGAGGAAGCAGTATCATATATACCTCATGTATGTATCAAATGGCTCCTTTCATAAAGGTTCTTGTTGAACAACTTGAGAAAAGTGAGCATACAGGTCTTTCATCTGCTGCCATGAAAATAGGCTCTTTTTTCACAAGATTCATAGATCTGTATAGTGTACTTAAACCCCCTGAAGCAGAAATTATGAGAAGCTCCTTAATTATTAGAAACATATATGAAACATTGAAAAAAATTGATTCTTCAATAGGCTACTTACACGAAGATGAACCCTATAGTGGTGCACTTCTACATGAACTAGGCCTCGAAGAATACTTCATTGATCATATTAAAAAAGTTGTGGAGATTTTTAAGAGATACAATGTTAAGAAAATATATACTATTGATCCCCATACACATCATGTTTTAAAGAATGTATATCCTATCTACGTGGATAATTTTGATTTTGAAATTATTCATTATCTAGAGGTTCTCTCTAATAATCTAGAAATAGTTAAAAAATCTATAAACGAAGAGAAGGAATACGTTATACATGATCCTTGTTTACTTGCTAGATACTCTAATATAATAGATCAACCAAGAGCTATTTTGAATAAATTAGGTGTGAAATATAGAGAACACTTAAGGAGTAAGAGTAGAACTAGATGCTGCGGAGGCCCCATTGAGTCTATTGCGCCATCTATATCTGGTTACATGGCTAGATATAGGTTGGAGGAGCTTTCAAAGATCTCTGATAAAATTATTGTTATGTGCCCAATCTGTTACGTGAGTCTCAGTAGAGTGGCTGATAAATACAATATTTCTATCAAAGATCTTGCTGAGTTTCTGAGGTGATCTAACTTAATGATTAGAGACATAGAAAAAGAATTATATAAGGTATTAAGAAACGAGGCTACTAGACACCAAATCAATAGAATAGCTACCGAGTCTTCTGATAAGATCTGGGATCTCCTTAAGCAATACCCACATATCACAAGAATCGCTGAGGAAGTAAGAAAAATTAAGGAAGAAAGCTTGGAGAAACTAGAAGAATTAATCGAAGAAGCAAAACTAAATATTGAGAAGAATAAAGGTGCAGTGTATTTTGCCAGAGATGCTGAGGAGGCTAGAAGAATTATTGCTGATATAATAGGTTCTGATAAAATCATTATAAAAGCTAAGAGCATGGCTACTGAAGAGATCGAATTAAATGAATACTTAGAGAAATTAGGTAAAGAAGTTTGGGAAACAGATCTCGGCATGTTCCTAGTACAGATCCTTGAAGAAAGACCTTCGCACCCAATTGCTCCAGCAATACATCTCACTAAGGAGATGATCATTGAAGGCCTCAGGAAAATAGGCATAAAACTATCTATTGATTCATCACCCGAGGAGATTGCTTTAGCTGTAAGAGAATTTCTTAGAAAGAAAATATTCTCTGCAGATGTAGGTGTATCAGGAGCTAACGCTCTAGCCGCAGACACAGGATCTATTATACTTGTTGAAAACGAGAGTAATATAAGACTTGTAACATCTGTACCTAAGAAACACATAGCCTTGGTACCTGTGGATAAGATCGTCCCTACCTTAGAAGACGCTTTTAAAGTAGCTATTGTTCAGGCAGCTTACGATGGTTTATATCCTCCTACATACATTAGTGTTATAACAGGCCCCTCATCGACAGCTGATATAGAGCATAAAAGAGTCTATGGAGCACAAGGACCAAAAGAGCTTCACGTTATTTTACTAGATAATGGCAGACTCAAGGGAGCACGAGATCAGGATTTTAAGCAAATCCTTAGATGCATTAGATGTGGGAGATGCGTCTTTGAGTGCCCTATTTATCAAACAATAGGGTATGGATATGGGTACAAGAATTTTAATGGTCCAATGGGTGTTGTTTGGCTATATGTACTAGGTTATAGAGAAGAGGCAGGTTATTTAAGCACTTTATGCACACATGCTGGGAATTGCAAAGAAGTGTGTCCTGTGAAAATAGATCTTCCATCTCTTATTACTAAGATAAAAAATGAGTATATCAAGAAAATTGTTTCAGGATAGAATTATTGTTTAAAATATTTCTCATAGCTATAACAACACCTGGAATATCTATCCTAGCTGGACACGCCTGAACACACGCTGCACAGAGAACACATGTGAACACGTAATCAAGAGTTTTTTTAGAAACAATTTTAGAGTTAACATAGAGATTGGCTACTCTAACTCTTCCTCGAGGCCCGTATCCTCTACCATGTAATATATCGAGTGTTGGACACTCATACTCGCAAAAACCGCAGTACACACACTTAGAAACCTCTTTTCTAATATATTCAACAGGATTTTTTATCACAATATTAGCCAATAGGGATCACTCTACCAGGATTAAGAATATTTTCAGGATCAAATATTTTCTTGAGATTTTTCATCAGGTCAATGGTATGCTCAGATTCTCTATGTTTAAATTCTTCTAATAAAAACTCTATCTTCATAGTACCTATACCATGTTCAGCACTCACACTACCACCTAGTCTAACAGCCTCAATAACGATTTCTCTCGCTATCTTCATAACAAGATCTCTATCTCTGGGGTCATCTAAGTCACCCTCTAACTTTGGGTGAAGATTTCCGTCGCCTAAGTGGCCTCCGATCTCAATCTCTCTTTTATACTTCTCTCTGGTTCTCTCAACAAAGTCGACATATTCTGGTATCTTAGATATAGGAACCACTATGTCCTCAGTTATTATGTATTTCATTTTTCTAGTTTTTAATGTGGATGGATACATAGATCTTCTCAAGAAGTATATTTTATCAAAATCCTTCTCGTGGTCCTCTGCAATAACATAGTTCTTAACATAATTACTGTCTAAGATCTCTTCTAGATCTTTTTTCACACGATCTGTATCACTGTATTTATCAAGTTCAAGATCTATTATAAATGCGTGACCCTCACCAAAGGATATTCCTGTGGTTTCATAGATTTTTCTAACGATTCTATTTGATAAATACTCTGATATGAGAGGGACACCGAAGACTTCTCTAATTCTTAGGAATATCTCGTAGCCTTCCAAGAATTTCTCTGTGAAATAGAGAGTTCTTACGATCTTTCGAGGCTTTGGCCAGAGTTTGAGTGTTGCTGATGTTATGATCCCTAGCGTCCCCTCGGAGCCAACAAGTAGTCGTGTTAAATCATATCCTTGTCTACATTTAATAGTTCTACAACCTACTCTATGAATTCTTCCTAGACCATCCACAAACTCAAGTGCTAAAACCCACTCCCTCATTGTTCCATATCTAGCTCCTCTTAAACCACCAGCTCCACTAGCTACTGCACCACCTATTGTAGCCGCTCTGGCGGAGGCTGGGTCTACGGGGAAGAATAATTCTGTCTTCTCTATATCTAAAAGATCGTTTAATTCATCTATTCTTACACCTGGTTCTGCAACAACATATCTATCTAATCTAGATAACTCAACTATTTTCCTCATTAGACCCGTGTGGAGTATCACTCCTTTCTCAAGGATTGTTAATTGATTGAGCGAGGAAAGACTTATCACACTCGATCCAAGAGCCAGACTTGTTGAGGAGCCCTGAGGAATCAGCGGGATCTTATTTTTGTAGCAGAATTTCACTATTTCACTAATCTCTTTAGAGTCCTGAGGCATTACAACAACAAATTTTTCTGAGAGATCCTTTGGGATTATAGGGAAAGAAACAGCGTCAGTTGAATACAACCCTAGGGTCACAGGGTCTCTGGAGACCCTCTCCTCATCAAGTATTTTAGAAAGACTCTTATATATCTCATTTATGTTCGTAAAAACACCTCTACTCTATTGAGTCTATTTTTAGAGATTTATAAGCTTAGCCACATAAATCATATATGACGAGTGGTAGATGAGGATGAGCAAAACACCGTCCTACGTAAGATTCAAGACACCTCCTGAAGTAGCTGAGAAAGCCTATGAATTAGTTAATAAGGCCAGGACAACTGGCGGAAAAATAAAGAAGGGTGTTAATGAAACCACTAAAGCCGTTGAGAGAGGAGAAGCTAAGCTGGTTATTATAGCCGAGGACGTAAATCCTCCAGAGGTAGTTCTTCATCTACCGTACTTATGTGACGAGAAGAAAGTACCCTACTTATATGTTCCCAGCAAAGCTAGACTTGGTCAAGCTGCAGGTATACAAGTAGCTGCATCATCGGTTGCTGTAATCGACCCGGGTGCTGCCAAGGATCTTTTAAACGAGTTAGTTAAGGCTTTTAATGAACTTAGAACAAAGGGTTGATAAAAGAATTTTTCTTAGATAGAAAAATATTTCTTTTTTTAAACTATTTTTCTCAGGGTCTGATTAGTTGAGTATAAAAATTATTTTAAGAAGCATAGCCTTTTCTCAAGCTATGGTTCTAATCTACTCAACTATTTTATTATTCTTTCCGCAGTATTATGGGTACGTGATACTACTTATAATAGCAACATTTTTTGCCTACTCAATCCTCACAAGTATTAAAAGAGCTAGAGCTGGTTCTGCAGAAGATCTTGAATACGTTAGTAGCGGAAGAATTATTGTTAAAGCCCAACAGAATAAAGTCATTGAGCTAATGAACAGAGACGATAAATTAATAAACGATATGAGACCACAGATGAGTTTTATGAGTATTTCTCTGATAAATCTTCCAGTAACCTTTGGAATATACTATGGATATCTCTGGTACATAATGCCTTACTTTAGTCATAGCGGGGATCTTCTATTAAGATTTCTGGGCTACATAATAATGTTTGAGCTTCTCTTCGTGACACCATGGATTATTAATAGACTCATACTAAAAGGAAGAGAAATTAGAATGATACAGATACCTAGGGATTACGTGGTTACATCTCGGGGGATAAGAGCAATGGGGCTTCTTATCAAATTCCCCCTAGAGAACCCTACCTACAATTTTAAATGTAGTAGAAAGAGGAGATTTATAGATATAGAATCTCAACCACAGGTTCAAGCTATCACGGGTGCTAAGATAATTACTGTGTATAGATTATATATGCCTGATCAAGATCTTTTAAAGGCTCTAGAGGCTCTTAATAAATACGGGAACTTATCTTTATCTTGCGATCGTGATTAAATATGATTAATAAAGATCCTAAGATCCCTGGAGGAAAAATCAAGGAAGAGAAGAGATATTTTGATACAGATCTCCTCGAGACCGTAGAGAGCGTATTTGATAGAGCCACGATATCAACTATTCTACAATTAATAAGAGCAAAATGCATAAAAAACCTAAAGGGAGTTGTCTCCAGCGGTAAAGAGGCAAGAGTCTACTGGGGTATTGACTATGAGGATAAGGATGTTGCTGTAAAAATATACTATACGCTGACTTCTGAATTCAAGAAATCAATATGGAAGTATCTAGCAGGAGATCCGAGATATGAGGAGTATAGAGGAATGAGTTGGAAGAAACTTATTTATATGTGGACATCCAAAGAATACAATAATCTCTCTCGAATGTATAGAGCCGAGGTTAGAGTACCGAAACCTATTTGTAAAAGAAATAATGTTCTCGTAATGGAATTC
Source organism: Sulfolobales archaeon (assembly GCA_049976205.1). GTDB lineage: Archaea > Thermoproteota > Thermoprotei_A > Sulfolobales > AG1 > WYEN01. The sequence continues at coordinate 11,953 of JBMFIR010000013.1, forward strand.
ATAGGATCAAATGGTGTGAGAGCACCACTGCTAAAGGAGGCATACGATGAAGGAATCCTCGATAAAAACTCTCTTGAGAGAATATACGAAGAAGTAATTGAGCAATTAAAAAAGATAGTGTTGGGAGCAAGACTTGTTCATGCTGACCTAAGCGAATATAATATAATGATATACAATGATAAGCCATATATAATAGATGTTTCACAAGCACTTCCCATAGATCATCCAAATGCTATAGAGTTTCTTAAACGTGATATAGATAATATCTCATATTTCTTTAGAGAAGCAGGATTGAAAATAACAGATCCCGAAGATCTACTTAGAGAATTGCTAGGTTAGAAAAGAAAATGAGTAGCTAAAAAATTGGTTTAGTATTAAGAGGACTTGGGAGTAGTTGTTGTTTGCGGTGGTGGAGGTGCTAGGTGAGAGTACGTAACATTATACGCCTCGAATAACCATAGGAGACCTGCCACTATTGCTACTACAGCGAATATTCTCAAGATCCATGTATTTCTAAGATGAGTAGCTGGTACTGAAAGTATTGAGGCTAAGCCGAGCACTGAAAATATAGTGGCTGAGAAATCAGGTGTCTTAGTCAGTTTATATGAAGCAATTGAATAAGCCACATCAAATAAGTAGATCCCGAAGAGTAGTGCACCATAGGATAATATCCTTAGATCAACTTTTCTAATCAATGTTATAGAGATTGCTATAAGCATAATACCTCCTAGAGCTGATGCACCACTAAACAAAACATTATATACCCCACCAGACATTGGGAAAGACCATATAATTCCTATAGCTAATCCACTAACAAATAAGAACAATCCTATTAGGAGTAGTAGAAATGCTGATGCCCCAAGAAAACTTCCATTGTTTCCATCGTCTGCTACACCATTATTTATTTTTGATTTAAGTGCCGATACACCTATTACCACTGATGCTATACCAACACTCCAAATCATTGAGTCTAGCCAATCATAAGCTGGAGCCGCCATAGAGGCACCTTCTCCATGATAAAAATTATTTGATTCGAGATAATATATTGCGTTAATTACAAATAATTAATTATAATTATTCTTAATTATTTATAATTAATTTTCATAAAACAAAAGATATAATTAGTCGAGATCTATGTCTTAAGTTTATAGATAAATTCTTTTGAATAAGGATTTATTGTGGAATAGAGTTTGAGTGCAGATAAGACTACTATAACAGTAAATCGAGATCTCCTACTGAAAATCTCTAAAATCGCAAGATCTCGAGGAGTAACACTTACCTCATATATAAGTAACTTGCTTAAGAGCGCCTATGAATTATCTCAACATAGTTATTGCCCATTGGATCTCATGTTATTCCTAAAATTATATAAAGCTCTGATACCCATGGATCCTGTCCCAATACCTTTGAGTTTATTAACGAAGATTTTGAGTGATGTAGACGTTAACAAGTACCTTGAGGATGTGAGAGAGATAGGTGAAAAAGTTGGTGCTTATCTTAAACAATACATGGATCTTAATGAGCTTATGGATAGTTTATATGTGCTAAGAGAAGTTAATATAGTCAAGGAGATCCACATCGAAAACCAGGGACTCAACTACAGAGTAACTTTTATTGGTTCCACAGACTCCGATAAAGGAGCTGTTCTTTTAAAAGAATTTATAGAGGGCTTCTTGTCTTCTTTAGAGATCAGGGATTATAAGATCTATACTAATGAAAATATTGTAGATATACACTTTAGTTTACCTAAAGAGTATGAATCATTTAAAGAAGAAGTCGAATCTCTTAAAGAATTAAACAATTAATTTTTTTGTTGAGATTCGCACTCTAATTCTCTTATTCTTTTAACAAGTTTCACCGCTGCCTCAACAGCTCTTCTAGAGTATTCCTCAGCTCTTTCCAGAGCCTGCATTCTCGTAGCGCCAGGACCTATCACTCCTAGTGTTACTGGTACACCGAACTCTACTGATAGATCAAGGATTTTTCTAGCTGCTTGATGAGCAACTACTTCATCATGCTCTGTCTCTCCCTCTATCACGGCCCCGAGTGTTACTATGGCGTCAATATCTTTCCTGCTGGATAATATCTTCTTCACTAGTATAGGTATATCAAATGTGCCGGGGCTTTTAGCCACATAAGCTATCTTGGTCCCAAGAAATGCTGCGTGTTCTTGAGCTTTTTCAAGCATTATTCTCGTTATGTCATAGTTAAATTCTGAGACTATAATCGCTAATTTTATCTCCTTATCACATTTTGTTTCATTCATTTAGACACCATAGTATCTTCTATATTGCTAAGAATATATAGATACTTCTAGAAGACCCTAATTAATCCTAATATCGATAGTGTTAATATTATAATTACGAAGAGTGTAAATAATGAGAACTTCTTGTCTTTATGGTACATAAACCATACGAAAGACGTGACTGCCCTAATATAGGGGGTTAGTATAAGGATTATTAAACCAATAGATAGAAGCCTCTGATACATACACATCTTAGGCACAGCCTCAATCCAGGAAACTAGATTTAAGTATCTGAATTCTATACCAAGATCTAAGCGAGGACCCTCTGAAACTAAATACATAAATAAGCCGGCTATAAGAAAAATTAAGCTCAGCAAAACCCCTATGATCAAAATTAGACTAAGGAGTATCTCTAAATCCATAGAGCCGAGACACCCTTATATAGCATTTGAGCAATTATGTACACCGTTATTGCTATAGAGAGTATTCTCACAGTATTAATCTTTATATGTGGAAGAATTTTAGAGCCTAGTAAACTCCCAAGAGTGGTTCCAAGAGCCATTGCTCCAGCAATAATAGGGTTCACGTATCCCGAGGATATATAAACAGTTGTTGCCGCCAAACCCGTCATACCAATAATAAAATTAGATGTTGTACTAGCTACTTTAGTAGGTAATCCAAGTATTGACTCTTGTATAGATGTTTTAAAAGCACCTGCTCCTATTCCTAAAGAACCTGCCGCAACTCCTGCGATAATCATCATTGGACCCCCTATATGAGCTCTCTTAACTACATATTTTATCGATCTCTTCTCTGAGTGATCATAGTATTCTCCGTAAATACCCAGCCATCTCGAGAATCTATCAATATTCTGATCCAAGATCTCATGATAGATCCTGGCTTTTCTTCTTTCATAGTATGAGTAGAGATTCATGACTATGAGAAAGAACGCGAAGAAAAAATACAGCGCCACTGATGGTGTCACAAGAGTAATTATAGCTCCTATTATACCTCCTACTATAGTAAACATCTCTAAATACATAGCTGCCCTAGGATTAGTTATTCTGTCTCTAACATATGCCGCAGAGGAACCTGCTGAGGTAGCTATTACAGAGATCATTGCATTAGCTATCGAGTGCTTAAGTGGAAAACCTAAACCTACTAGTATCGGGGTCATTATAGAGGCTCCTCCTAAACCTGTCAAGCTACCCAGCAAACCCGCAAAAAACGCCACTATCATGATCGTGTATAGATTCAAGACCTCCAATAATCTGTACCAATCCTCAGTGATATATCTCAGCATTATATTTTTTAGTGTTTTCATAAGATTTTATGGTATACTAAAATGATTTTATCAGACTTTGATCTGAGATCTTATCTCAGTACCGGGAGATTAAAAGTAGATCCTCTAGATCCTGTGATAATAAGAGAGAATGGACTAGATCTTAGACTGGGAGACTACTACTGCGAACTACTTGAGACAGACGATGTTCTTGATCCATACACTGAGTGGGACCCTGATAAATTCTTTAGGTGTGAGAGATCTAAGGAGTACATCCTTATGCCCAAGAAGAAGTATCTACTACACACACTGGAGTATATTTCTCTACCACCTGAGTTAGTAGGTATAGTTGAGCTCAGATCTACACTAGCAAGATTAGGTCTCTTGATTCCTCCCACGGTAGTTGACGGAGGTTTCGAGGGTCAATTAACAATTGAGGTACACTCATCATCTTTCCCGGTTAAATTAAGATATGGGACAAGATTTCTTCATCTTATCCTCATGAAGACCACGACACCTATCGAGAAGCCTTATAGCGGGAGGTACCAGGGTCAGAGATTAGTTATGCTACCTAAGAGACCTCTCGAATATCCATAAGATCTTTTAGGGACAAGAGTGCTTTTCATAACTTATTGATTATACATTCTTGTTTACTTGTTTCTCTTATGTTAATTATTTTACCATCTCTGATCTCATAGATCTTATTAGTGCAATTAGCTATTTCGGGATCATGAGTCACTATGACTATAGTCATTCCGTATTTATTGAGATTTAAGAAAGTCTCCATAATATTCTTTGCTGATGCTCTATCCAGATTACCTGTAGGCTCATCAGCTAATAGAAGATCTGGTTCACCCACTATGGCTCTCGCAATAGCAACCCTCTGTTGCTGACCTCCTGATAATTGATTCGGTTTTTTGTAGAGCCATGAGATATCGCCAGAGGCTAGTTTCAAAGCTTTAAGCACCATCTCGTATCTTTTCTCCTTAGGAATCATTCTTGGTATAAGAGGCATCTCAATGTTCTCGTAGACGGTTAATCTATTAATTAAATTAAAGAATTGAAATACAAAACCAATACCTCTATTTCTTAATTTAGCGATCTCATTATCGCTTAGCTCAGATATCCTAAACCCCTTAAACAAAACCTCTCCGAAGGTGGGTTTATCAAGTAAACCAGCTATATTAAGAAGAGTTGTTTTACCAGACCCCGATGGACCCATAATAGATATTATCTCTCCTCTCTTAACAACAAGATCTATTCCATTAAGAGCCTTAGTCACAACATTACTACTCACATACTCTTTATAAACATCTTTGAGAATTAATAGATCCTCTGACATAACGTCTACACTCCCCGGAGCTCCTCGAAAGATCTCCTCCACATATCACTATTAATCATTTCCATAGATATTATTAATTTATTAATCCTTATGATATCTCTATTCTTTAATCTGATTACGATACAAATGAATTCATAAATATTTACATAATAAATTCACTCTAATAAAAAATTTAGTATAGATTCTCATTGTTAGATTTTTGCATATTTATATATAAAAATGAAATATCTTTATTTCGATAATAATTTTAAATTAAAAAACTAATAGAAAAAACTTAAATAGTTTATTTGAATAATTATAATGGAATAAGGTGATTTTATTGAATTCAAACAACGATCAAGTTAATTTAAGCAGAAGAGAATTTATTAAGACAATAACTGCCTTAGGATTAGCAGGCGCACTAATAAGCGGATTCTCTTCATCAATTTTTAATCAGAGAAGCAATGTTTCTAGACGAGAAGAATCATTATTTTTCCAGGAGGCGAATGTCAGAGAATTCTATAGTATATGTGGAGCGTGTGGTGCTGGTTGTGGTATAAAGGTTGGTGTTGATAGCAAAGGAAACTTACTATATGTCACTGCTAATCCTAATCATCCTCAACGAAGTATCTGTGGTAGAGGATCTACTGGTAAATGGTTGTGGAACCATCCGTTAAGAATCAAGAAGCCTCTTAAAAGAATAGGTTCCAGAGGAGAGGGAAAATTTACTGAGATCTCTTGGGAGCAGGCTCTAGATGAGATCGCGTCAAAACTTAAAGACATTATCAATAGATATGGCGCTAGATCAGTTGTTATTACTAGGCATGATATTAGATGGAATCCACTATTCGGCTACTTATTAGGCACACCAAATTTCGATATAGGACACGAAGCCACGTGCCACGGGCCCGGCACCCCCGCTAGGAAGTGGGTGCTTGGGGCAGGTGGTCCTCCGACTGTTGATCCTGATTATGAGAATGCTCGCTATATGCTCTTCATAGGCAGAACACTTGCCACAGCTTCTATGGGGGCATTGAATAAAGTGATGAAAAGTAAGAGTCTGGGTTCAAAAATTGTTGTTGTTGATCCTAGAATGCCTGAGATAGGCTATGCTAATACAGAGTGGATACCAATTATACCAGGAACAGATACAGCATTTGTTCTCTCTCTTATATATGTCATAATAAATGAGAAACTCTATGACGAAAACTTCTTAAAGAACTATACCAATGCACCATTTCTCATTAAACCAGATAAGAACCCATTGACAGAGGCAGATCTGAGGGAGGGAGGTGATTCTAAGAAATATATCGTTTACGACAAGAGTAATTCGAGTTTAAAACCGTATAATGAAAAAGGCATAGATCCAGACCTTGAGTATAGCGGTGAGATTACTTTAAAGAATGGATCAAAGATTCCTGTGAAGACAGCTTTTCTGCTACTTAAGGAAAGAGCTTCTAAATATCCTCCGCATGAGGCAGAAAGAATAACAGGTATTCCCGCTGACACAATAATTAGAGTAGCAAGAGAATTCGCGTTAGCGAAAGGAGTCGCTGACGATACTTGGTATGCTGCTAAAAACGGTAGTGAAACAGATCTTGTCAGAGCAATACTTATACTAAATGCTTTAGTAGGAAATATTGACAAGAGAGGAGGTCTATGCTTCGCAGAATCTCCAAAATTCCCCGACGTGTGCTGGATCGCACCAGATGGTTATGTTCAAACTATTCTTGGAGTAAAATTTGAGTCTGAGGCTACCAAGTATCCTAGAATTGACAAATACTTCTACCCAGAGACTGTCTCCACATTTAATGCTATCATAAATGCAGTGTTAGAAGAGAAGCCTTACCCCGTGAAGGCTCTTATTGTTCTTGGAACAACTATATTTAATAGAGATATTGATCTAGAGAAGATAAAGAAAGTGCTTGAGAAGCTAGAGCTAATCGTCGTGATGGACTTTTTGCCTCAAGACGTAGTTGATTGGGCTGATTATGTTCTTCCCACAAGAATATATCTTGAGAAAGAAGAGATCATGGTTGTTAGATGGACGCTCCATGCAGCCGTTCAGATGTCCACGGGTCATGTTGAACCTCCTCCGGGTGTGGATGCTCGAGATGAGTTATGGATCTTTATGGAAATCCTTAGGAGAATATATCCTGATAGAGCTGCCTTAGTGGGATACACACAGGAATACGCTGACTACTCAAAATTCCATATTTATGAGGAGAAGATCAAGGAGGCTCTTATCGAGGCTTTAGCGAAGAATTGGAACTTGTCTCCTGATTACATAAAGAGAGAACTTGAGGAGAAAGGCTTTATACTTCTTAAGAAGAAGAGTTATGAGACAAGACCTTACAAGACATCATTAGCAACACCAAGTGGGAAAGTAGAGATCTATCAACTAGCAGCACTGAAATATAATTTAGACCCCTTACCAGACTACTATCCGCCACCAGCATATACACTGCCTAAGGAACCAAATGAATTCTATTTAGTAAATGGTAAGGGACCATTAGTATCTGCTCAAGGAGCCTTTGCTTATCCGATGAAGTATGTTGCTGATAGAAGGATTTGGATGAATCCTAAGGATGCAGCGAGGTTAGGAGTTAGAGATGGGGACCTAATAGAGATTGAAGGTATCGACAATGGCTACAAGGCTGTTGCGAGAGTTCATGTGACTAACAAGGTCCGTGAAAAAGTCTTATTTGTATACGCCCTCATGGGTGGTAGAATGAGTAAGCTAATAAATGGAAAATATAAGTTTCTTAAGGAAGGTATTAACCCCAACTGGTTCGCTAAAGGATATATATCCCCAGTAGTAGGTGGTGGAGCAACCAATAGTTCTGTGAGGGTGAGGAAACTATGACTAGGTATGCTCATTTGTGGGATGCTGGTAAATGTATTGGTTGTGGAGCGTGTATAATAGAGTGTATATCTGCTAATCACTCAGATCTTATGGAGGGAGATAATAAGAGCTGGGAGTGGGTGCCCTCTAATATTAGAAGAATAGAGATTGAGGGACTCACACCAAAAATACTTCTCCTACAATGTCAGCACTGTGAAAATCCGCCATGTGTGCATGCATGTCCTACTGGAGCATCTTACATAGATAAGTCAAACGGTTTAGTAAAAATAGATCCTAGCAAGTGCATAGGGTGTAGATACTGTGTTACTTCTTGTCCATATAATGCAAGATGGGTTCACCCGGTAACAGGTTTACCAGAGAAGTGTATGGGCGAGACATGTTTATTTATTGTGGAGAAATTGGGTGGTAAACCAGTCTGCGTATCTGTTTGCCCAGCTGAGGCAAGAGATTTTGGCGATATAGATGATCCGAATAGTAGCATCAGTAAAAGACTGAGAAGTAGTAGGTATATCAGATTATTAGAGAATAAAGGTACGGGACCTAAGTTCTTCGTGGTGATGGAACCATGACGCCTATAAATGATCTCTATACACAACTACAAGTAGCTGGTTGGGGCTGGCTAATAGCGATTTTCCTGTGGCTAGCAGGAATTGCTGGTATGGGATCTGTTGCATATTACTGGGTTAGGAGAACATCTCTAGCAATCACACTACTAGTAGCAATTATCTTAGCTCTAATATTTGTTGTATCAGATCTTACTAGACCATGGAATGTTCCTCACGCGATGCTGACTGCTTTGTTTACAGGCACATATAATTGGTTCTCCTGGATGGCAATAGGTATAATGCTTCTAGTTATCCAATTAATACTGCTACTTATAATAGTCTACAAGCACCTGATTGGACACAGAATCAAGTGGCTTAAGTGGATATCAGATATAGCGTCTTCAAATATTTACTTACTAATAACAGCATTCTTCGGTTTTTTAGTAACTATATACAGCGGGTTCTTAATATCACAAGCATCAGGAATACCTCTTTGGAATACCCCGCTAATACCTATTCTATGGATTATTAGCGCATCAATATGCGCAGTAGCTCTAGTGGAGATTATTTCAGTGCTAAGCGGAGATCTACACGATGAAAAACTCCTAAACACAACTAAGATAGGGTTCTCAATAGACGTATTTGAACTCTTTGTAGTATTATCATTCATATACGTTATGCTTACAGTAGGAACAATAGGAGCTGCAATAGGAGCCGAGATTATGTATAGAGGAGAACTAGCGGCTCTAACATGGATAGGAGTGATTGGACTAGGAATTATTTATCCATTAATCATTGGGTTATACACTATAACCACAAAGAGACATGATAAAGCACTAATTATCTCCGCAGCCCTGCTAGCATTAATTGGAGCACTTATATTGAGATACGTGATACTAGCCGCAGGCGTATACGAGCCTCTATCGATAAGTGGCTTCTCCTAAACAAATTCTTTTTTAAACACACCCAATTAAAAAATTCTCTGCTATGGAATTATCTTCTCAATCTTCCCTAACTTACGACTTAATATACTCACTATCTCAGAATACAATATGTCTATGCTAAGATCTTCTCTAGGGATCTTAGACATCGCAGCTCTCTCATGTCCTCCCCAAGATCCATTATATTTCTTAGAGATCTCATCTAAAAAGATCTCTCCTAAATCCTTATCTAAACATATACTCTCGCTACATCTAGCAATAACCCACTTCTCATAGTCTTTATCAGATATAACAATAGCTAGGTCGCACCCCGCAGAAATCATTTGAGTAGCCACTAAGCTCTCATGGGCTGATATATGAGTTAAGCATATTATTCTCCGATCACTTGTTCTATAAACATGAATTCTTGATAGTCCTTTTAGTCTAGCTATTTTCTCATCATACCTAATCTCTCTTCTTATGATAGATAATGCTTGTGTCAGTGATGCTCCTTTCTTAATTAACCATCTTATATTATTATCTGTTTCCTCAGTGTAGTTTGTTAGCAAGCCTGTTTCGTAGAGTATAGCGGATAAGAATATACTTAATAGATCTTTATCTCTGATCTCTAGATTCTCTCTCTCAAAGATTCTGAGAATAATTTCTGTAGATGAGGTGCTTTCCGGAACAATGAAATTAATATTTTCCTTTTCTACCACAGTCTCACTATGATGATCTATAACAATCACATGGTTATATCTATTGCAGGGAGCGTTTACCCTATTGCATGATGAAGCATCGACTATAAACAGTATATCTCCAGAGAAATCATTACATAGTTTCATGATGCCCCTTCCCTTAACAAGATCAATAACTTTACTCGCAATAGGATCTAGTCCTTGAGGAGCTAAGAAACAGATATCAGCTGAACTCATAGATCTGATTAGTAGAGATAGAGCTAGTGCTGACGCGGCTGAATCTATGTCTGCTGATGGATGAGATATAATATCAACTCTTTTAATTTCTTCGGTGGAGAAGATCTTTTTTAATATATAGAGTAGATCCATGGTGTACTAGCCGGTGCTTATCTATTTCCATATATTACTTTGACATTACTTCATTAGTTTAGTGATAACGCTACTCCCTCACTTCTAGGATCTGATGCCACAGAAACTAAGCCTCTCTTAAGATCTCTCCTTAAAATATTTACTAGACCTGTTCCACCTAATTTCTTCATGTAATGTATAAGATACTCAGTCTTATCAGGAGGTCTTAAATAATTCTCGATTAGTAGTCTATTAATCTCGTATGAGTGCTCTGAGTAATCATAAATGAATCTAGGGGCTTCAATAGCTTGGTCAAGACTCATTGAATAAACAAAAATATTCTCATAGATTCTCGTATGGATCTGAGGTCTCCAGTGACCTCCCGCGCATCCTATCATATGCACACTATCTTTTCCGTAGTCTCTCACCATTAGTATAGAGAGAGTGTGAAGAGGTCTCTTCTGGGGAGCTGGCGAATTCGGTTTATCTCTGGTATAGGAGAAACCTGCTCCTCGATTCTGAAACACGATCCCTTTAGCAACTACTCCAGAGCCAAATGGGTAGAATAGACTCTGTATGAATCCTACGATATTTCCGTGATGATCTCCTACTACAAAAAATGTTGTGTCACCACCGCTTCTTAAATAAGGATCTTTTCTATCTAGATCGAGTCTTTTAACATCTTTGTATCTCACGTATCTATTTGGATCTATATTCATGTAGTTTATATCTCCAATATGATTATCTCGGAAGTTGTATATCTTCTTGACAGGTTCTGACCAGTAAATTATTCTCAAAGGATCTTCGAAATCATATTTATTCAGCTCTTCACTATATAATGCATCTATCATTTGTAGAGTAGAGATTCCTTGAGTATTTGGAGGGATCTCGTGAAGAATCTGTGTTTCTAAGTCTAGTTTAAGTGGTTTATCTATATATCCTTTGTGCTCCATGAAGTCGTCCAGACCTATATCAAGACCTAGTTTCTGTAGCTCTAATACTATTTCCTCAGCTGTTTCTCCGTAATAGAACTCGTCCCATCCCCTAATGGCTATTCTCCTAAGTACAACTCCAAGATCTTTATTTGTGAAAAAGTCTCCTTCTCTATGACCCGAGTATAGATCGAACCAATTCTTGTATTCAGGTTCTCTGCTTAATTCTTTCTCTAGTTGTGCAATAGATCTTGCTAAAGAAACTCCTATGTGGAAACCGTTGAGAGCGAGAGAGATAGCTGGTCTAAGTATTCTCTCCATATCAAGTGTAGCATAGTTCTCGTAGATGAAGCCCCACAGATCTATTAGTCCAGGCATTGTTATTGTTAATAATCCTCTCAAGGGTTTCTTCGCTAAGTAGCTATCAACAGGAAAATTCTTAGGAGATCTGCCAGATCCATTGTATACGATAATCTCCTCATTTTCTAATACTGCTAGTAAAAATCCATCACCACCTAATCCACTAGTTTGTGGTTGAACAACTGATAAAACTGCACTTACTGCTAATGCGGCGTCAAAAGCATTACCACCTTCTCTTAGAATCTCTAAGGCGGCTAAGGAGGCTAAGTAATGGTCTGAGGCTACGCCTGCTTTACCAAACCCAATCTTCATTGATGATACCTCTACACTGGTTAATATAGTATCTCTTCTATAAATTCTTACTAGTGCTGTATTTGTTTTTTAGATAATTCTCAATGTCTCTATAACATCTATCTATTATCTCATCTATTTTTTTAATAATCAATTCTTTTGGAGCATCAGATCTGTATATAGTCTCTATGTTAAGTTTGATGCTAAGTTGATCAGATGATTCCACTTTAATTAATAGATTATATGATTTAATTAAGGGATAGATAATACTCTTCTCGAAATATTTTCTAAAACTTTCCTCTATAATAGATGCGATCTCTATAAGATCTTCTTGAGAAAAAATTTTTGTGCCTAGACCTATTTCAACGACTTCTACCTTATCTATTTCCTCAGCCTCCTCCTTTCTTAATTGTTGTTCCATAGTATCTACCTAAGATCTCATTGATCTTACTCTCAACACCCTTGATCTCTGTATTCAGAGAAGTTTCTTGCTTCTCTAGACTCTTTAATCTTAGTTCTAAAATATCTTTCTTATCATTAAGATCTCTCTCAGCCTCCTCCTTAGATACCTTAACTATTAAGTGACCCGCTGCTCTGTAGATAGGTGTGTCAGGAGATGTGTTTCTCAAGATCTCTAATGCTCTCTCTGTTTCGCGAAGCTGAGCCTGAACAATATTCTTCTCAGTTAATATCTGATTTAGTTTCGCTCTCAATTGCTGAAGTTTTACTAAATATTGTTGCAATTCTGGTGGTAGTGTCTCAGCCATCTAAAGCCCCGAGATATATATTCAGAATATCCATATATATTTTACTTTTTACTATTGCTATATGAATTATCTCTGCTCAATTAATATAATCATCTCATCTTCTCTGAATTCATTAAAAAGATCTATGTTCCCTAAATCAGCGATTGCGGCATAGGCATTGAAATACGGCTCGCCTAAGCGAGAGAACAAGGTAAGAACTTTATTATCATGATCCAACATGTAGCCGGCGGCGGCTGGCTCGTGACCTCTCACAATAAATCTTAATCCTGTTTTTCTCAGAAATTCTTTGGTTATATTTGCTCCCCACAGATAGCCTGCGCCTCTTGGACTAGGCAGATAATCTATATTCTCGTATCCTCTCAAAGGATCGTTCCAAAGAATCTCTTCTAAAATATTACCATAAGGATTCTCGGCATCAAGAATACACTCGATATTATCTGGGCAATTCTGCGTAGAGAACACTGGTACACCTCCATGAATAAATAAAACTCTCTTCTCTCGATAAGCTGCGTACGGCATAAGATCAAATATTTCGCGAGATAATCTATAGATCTCTTCACCAGATGAGCCGAATCGGTATCTTAGAACATCTCTATAATCATGTGGATAAGGGAGTAAATGTTGAGGACCCTCGTGATTACCTCTTAAAACAATTACTCGATCTCTAAAATCTTTTTTTAGTAAAGCTATAGTTAAGAAAACCTCTAATTGAGCATATCCTCTATCCACATAGTCTCCTAAGAATACGACATATCCTCTATTCTGAAGATGCTCATATAACCCATGCATAAATAGTATTCTCTCCAAGGTGTCGAGATCCCCGTGTATATCTCCTACGGCGAAGTAGCCTCCTTCCCCTAATCTAACTAATCCTCTAGGATATCTCCTCTTCTCTCTCTCCTGAATTAGGATTTCTCTGAACTCAGTTAATATCTCAACAGTGTCTTTGGAAGATCTAGAGTACCTAACTGCTTCATCTATGATGCCTAAGTTTATTACCCATCCCCAAAAATATTCTCTCTCTAAAATTATTTTTGAGAGCTGATCCAGGTGCAGATTAATATATTTCTTTATATACCCAGAGACAGAGTATATATTGTAGGTGAATATAATTCTCGGCGGCTCAAGAAAAGATCTTGAGAGAAGTAATAGAGTGGTTAAATAATTTAGCTGAGAAGTGGCAGAGAGAATGGTTCTCTAATAAAATTTATGAAGCAGACCCTGATAATGATAAACCTAAATTCTTCGTCACTGCAGCATTTCCCTACCCGAATTCTCCAGTGCATATAGGCAATGTAAGATCCTTTTTACTAGCTGATATAATGGCTAGATACATGAGGTTAAAGGGGTATAACACACTTTACCCAATGGGCTTTCACTATACTGGCACGCCTATACTAACTATGGCTGAGGCGATAGCTAAAAAAGATCCTGAGTTAATAGATCTTTTTAAGGATCTTTATAGAGTTCCTGATGAAGAAATTGAGAGAATGAGAGATCCTCTTGCACTCGCAAGATACTTCCATAGAGTTTCTCGGGAGAGCATGAAGAGACTTGGTCTAGGTATAGACTGGAGAAGAGAATTCACCACCATTGACCCAGAGTTCCAGAGTTTCATTAGATGGCAATTCAAGAAACTATTCGATAAGAAATACTTGATAAGAGGCACATACCCTGTTGGTTGGTGTCCTCTGCATCAAATGCCTGTTGGTGGTCATGATACTAAGGATGACAAGGATCCTGAGATAGGAGAATTTACACTAATATTCTTCAAAGATGATAAAGAAAGGATCTTTCCTACAGCCACCTTGAGACCCGAGACAATTTTTGCTGTGACTAATCTCTGGGTTAATCCAGAAGCAACTTATGCTGAGATTAATGTAGAAGGCGACATCTGGATACTCTCTAAGAGAGCTTATGAGAAATTAATCTATCAGAAAGATAATGTTGAATTAATTAGAGAATTAAGAGGTTCTGAGCTAGAGGGGGTTATCGTAGAGAACCCAATCACAGGAGAGAAGGTTCCGGTTATTTCAGCACTTTTCGTAGATCCTAACTTTGGGACAGGAGTTGTTATGAGTGTTCCTTCTCACTCAATAGATGATTATGTTGCTTATAGAGAAGTTATTAAAGAGAGATCCTCTGATGAAATAATTAAGAGAATACTTACACCAAGAAAAATTATTGATGTTCCAGGTATCAGTGATCTGCCTGCTAAGTGGTTTGCTGAGAAATATAATGTGAGAAGTAGTCTTCAGAGAGACCTATTGGAAAAATTAACTAGAGAGCTATACACTTTAGAATATAATACAGGGAAAATGTTCAGTAACCTAGATCAATATGTAGAAGACGAAAAGATCAGGATCTTCGTGAGAGAAAAAATAAATGGAGAGAGTGTATCAATAGCTAGAGAAAATATCTCGAGTTTCCTTAGATCAATTGGGAGAGGAGATGTTTTCTACGAGATAATGAATGCACCAGTGTACTGTAGATGTGGAACAGAGATAGTTGTTAAGATCCTTAAGGATCAGTGGTTTATAAACTATGGGGATCCTGAGTGGAAGGAGAGAGGTTTAGAGGCGCTGGATAACATGTTTGTTGTTCCTGAAGAAGCTAAGAGACATATGAAGTCTGTTATTGAGAATCTGAGAGAGAAACCATGTGCTAGGACAAGAGGTTTAGGCACACCACTACCCTGGGATCCTACTTGGATCATTGAGAGCCTAAGTGACTCAACTATTTACATGGCTTTCTACACAGTCGTGCACAAGATCAGAGAGTATGGTATAAGCGCCGATAAATTAGATGAGGAGTTCTGGGACTACGTGTTGTTGGGCTTAGGTGATGTAAGGAATATTTCAAGGAGAGTAGGAGTTGATCCTGAGAAGATCATAGATATAAGAAAAGAATTCCTATACTGGTACCCACTGGATCTTAGAGTAGCTGGAAAAGATCTCTCTAATAATCACCTCCCATTCTTCATAATGAATCACGTAGCTATTTTCCCAAGAGAACTGTGGCCTAAAAGCATGCTTGTGCATGGATGGGTTCTTAGAGAAGGTGAGAAAATGAGTAAAAGTAAGCGAAATATCACACCAGTTTTTAGAGCTATTGAGGAGAGAGGATCAGATACTGTCAGAGTTGTTCTCTCATTATCATCTGAGATAGATCAAGACCTAGATTACAGAGATGCTTACGCATCTAGTGTTGCTCTACATCTAAAAAGAATCTTTGATTTAGTTAAGCAACTATCCAGCAAGAAAACACGTGGTGATCCTAGTAGAAGAGATCTCTATTATTTATCAAGGATCTCAAGAAAATTACTAAAAGCCGATCAAGCACTCTCAAAAATGAGAATTAGAGAGGCAGGGAACATAATTATTTATGAAATACCCAACGATCTCCAGACATATTTATCGGATGAAGAGATATGGTCAGATGTATTAGTAGTTGCTAAGGAGTGGATTAAGTATTTATCAATTTATGCTTCTCATCTCTCGGAGGAGATATGGAGAGAGATTTTCATGGAAGAAAGCTATGTATCTAAGGAAATAATTAATTTAAATAACATAACGCGCTATATTAACGTGAGACTTGAGCTGGAGGAGGAGTATTTAAGAAGTTTAGTGGATGATATTCAAGAAATCATTAATGTCGCAAAAATTACTCCTAGAAGAATAGTTATTTATGTAGCGGATCCAGGAGAGTATGCCTTGATTAAGAGTGCGCTGAGACATAGTTTGGGGAGAGAGGGTCTTAGAGAATTCATTAATGAATATATTAATAGAGTAAGTGAGAAAGAGAGACCTATGTATGTATCTAGGTTAAGGAGGATCTATGAAAACGCTCTTAAGCTTTCCTCAGAAATGAGAGAATTAATAGATCTTTTAGATAATTTCGATGAGTTCAATACTATTACTAATAACATAGACTTTATTAAGAAGATATTTAGTGTAGATAGTGTAGAGATATATAGAGCAGATGATCCGTCGGCTAAAGATCTTGGTGGAAAGAAGAAATTAGCTCTACCTATGAGACCATCAATATATATTGAGTAACACATTAATAATCCTTGGTCGATTAAAACGAAGATTTTAAAGATCCCGGCACCTCTACCCGGTTTAGCACTTAAAGAAGTTAATCTCTATTTAATTAATGAGAGGTTATTAATTGACGCAGGTCAATATTCTATACAAACACTACACGTCATACTTAAAACATTGAGAGAATCTTCAATAGATCTTAAGAGTATAGAGGCTATTATTATCACGCATTTCCATGCAGATCATTTAAGTTTAGCACCTGTACTAAAGGAGATAATCAGAGAAGCAACTATTTACATTGGGTATAGAGATTGGGAATTGGTTAAGAAAAACGCTGAGAATTTTGTGAAAGACATACTGGATCTTTTTATAAGAAACGGTGTTCCCGAGACTGAGATAAGAAGTATCATCGAGCAACATCCCGTAATGAGATTAGCGGAGGTTTACAAAAGAGATATTGCTGATCTAGATATGAAACCGCTGAGAGAAGGAGATCGAGTATTCGCCGGTGAAACAGAGCTGAGAGTTATTGAGTGCCCAGGTCATACGCCAGGTAGTATTTGTCTTTACAATGATCTTGAGAGAATAATATTTGTGGGAGATGTTGTTCTTCAAGATATAACACCTAGCGTTATCTATCACAACTTGTCGCAGGATCCATTGAATGAGCATATTAATTCTCTGAAGAAAATAATTGATCTTAGACCTCGCGAAGCTTACCCAGGTCACAGAGAATTGATAAGAGATCCTGCTAATAGAGCTAGTGAAATAATTGATTTTCACATGAAGAGACTAGAAGAAATAATTTCATATTTAAAGGAGAAAGATCATAGCACATATGAACTTGCTAAAAGAATTAAGTGGAGAGTTAAGTATAGTGAATGGGATATGTTTCCTCCTGTAGAGAGATTTTTTGCTTTAGGAGAAACCTTGGCTCATCTCATGTATCTGTATAGGAGAAGACGTGTAGATCTCTACGAGAAGGATAACAAAATTATTTGGTACTTAATCAATAACTGACCTCCTCCCCGCCCTAAAGGGCGAGGCTTTCGGTTGTAATTAATTTCATTGTTATATACATGCTAAGATAGAGTATTTTTGGTGTATTTAGTGAGTGATGCGAGAAGTAGAATTGGTGTTATAGCAAATGGATACATATATTTAGATAATGCCGGTGCAGGACCTCTGCCAGTAGATACCGTAGAGGCTGTTAAGAGTTACGTGGAGAAGTGGTATAGTAATGGGGAACCATGGATCGAGGGATTAGAGGCTTTAGAGAGATCTAAGCATCGATTCGCGGAATTAATAAATGCTTCGTATCATGAAGTTGCGGCATTCCCGGGACTAACATATGGGTTGAATACTCTGCTATCTTCTCTCAAGATCCCTCGAGGATCTAATATTATAGCAACAGATCTTAATTTTCCTACTTCTCTCTATACTCTTCATGCTATGAAGAGATCAGGTCTTGTATCAGAGGTAAGGATCATTAAATCTAGAGATGGTATTGTTTCACTAAGTGATATTGAGAAAGTAATTGATGATAAAACATATGCTTTAGTAATAGATCATGTTTCGTGGATTAGTGGATATAAATTTGATATCAGAGAAATAAGTAAGATCGCTCATGAAAAAGGAGCACTAGTTATAGTAGATGGTTTCCACGCCGTGGGCGTTATACCTGTGAACGTGAAGTATCTGGACGTAGATATGTATCTAACAGGGACATATAAGTGGTTAATGAGTCTTCATGGTGGAGGATTCGGTTATGTCAAAAGTGAATTTTTAGAGGATCTCACCCCTAGCTACTCCGGGTGGTTTGCTATAGAAGATTCTCCTACTCACAGAATGAGACTCTATGGTGAGAAAATGTTTAGAGAACCATTTAATATAGATGATCTAAGATTATCAAAGAGTGCATCAAAACTTGAGTGGGGAACTAATCCGCTAACTATTTTCGTTGGTGTTGAAGCCTCACTTAATTTCATTATGAAATATGATGCACCCGGTAAATACAATATTCACACAGAATATTTAGTGAGGAAATTAATGAGGGGTCTTGAGGAACTTGGTTGCAAAGTGCTTACTCCCGAAGAGTCTAAGGCCGCTATAGTAGTCTTTGAATCTAGGGATCCATACTATGTGCAAGAGAAAATGTTTGAGAAAAGAATAGTTGTCTCAGCTAGGCCAGGTATCGTGAGGATATCACCTCATTTCTACAACTCTGTGGAGGATATTAACGCTGTTCTACAGACCTTGTCTGAATTAAAGATTTGTTGAGGATCTAAAATGTCTCTGAGAGATCTTGGTGAGAGAGGTTATATAGATAAGGTAATTAGAGAGCACAGAAGTGTATGGATCTGGGGTCCGCTTAAGCCCGGAGACGATGCCTCAGCAGTGCCATACATAGGTGGATACTTAATACTTAAGATCGATGGTTTCTCCTCGCATAACTCAAGGTATCCTTGGAATAGCTGGAGAGATTTTGGGTGGAAGGGGGTCACAGCTTGCACAAGCGACATAGTGGCTAAAGGAGGAAGACCCTTCGCCTATTTAGTGTCTTTAGGATTAGAGTCTTCAATGAGTGAAGATGAGGGATTAGATGTCATGAGAGGTGTTGCTGAGGCTATAAATTTCTACGGGGGCTACTTAGCTGGTGGAGACACTAATTCTTCATCAAAAGATGTGTGGCTTGATGTAGCGTGTGTCGGTTTCTCAAGCGTAGATCCTATACCTAGAGGCGGAGAACCCGGGGACAAGATCGTTATAACCGGTAAGTATGGTTTACATGCATTGGCTTATTATTACCACAAATTATTTGTGAGTGGCCAAATAAGTATTAGAGACATACCTAAGGAAATTATTGAGGTTACTTCGAGACCTATCGCTAGAGTGGAGATAAACAGAGTTTTAGAGAGATATAGGAGATGTATTAAAGGATCTGTGGATGTCTCCGATTCTTTAGCAGAATCTCTATATCTAATCTCTGAGGCTTCTGGCTACATAGTTAAATTAGATGATTTACCTCTTGACGAGAGAGCTGTAGAGTTATCTAAGATTCATGGTCTAGATCCTATTAAGCAGGCTTTGAATGGTGGAGAAGAATTTGAATTAGTTTTAGCAGTAGATTCTTCTTGCGCAGATGAGATCATTAAATCAATTAGTTCATTAAGAATACCCGTAGGTATATATGGCACAGTATCTGAGGACAGAGGTTTAGGAGTGTATTATAGGGGTACTTTTATTGAGAGAATTGGTTTTAGACACTTCTAAGTCTTATTTTTAAATATTTATATTCTAGATAGAGGTCTTATTTTTAAGGATACATGAGAAACCATTCTTGATTGGTGGATATATTGACGACATCAGTACTAGAAATAAATAGGAAATCGCCTGGTAATGCTTACACTACCAAAATTCTCCCTTCCCCTGCTAGGTATGATCCTTCTACTAAGACGGTTTATATCGCTAATAGAGAGATCAGAATAGGAGGACCACTTCCAAAACTGGATCCCGATAAGGAGAGACTTGTGAGAGTGACACAGAGTATATGTCCTTACTGCCAGAGATTACTTCCAGCTGTTATTTACGAGAGAGATGAGAAGATCTATATAAGAAAGGTATGTCCCGAGCATGGGGTTATTGACGAGCTCTACTTTGGGGACGCAAGACTATACTTCAAATTCTTATCTATGAGCTATGAAGGCAGGGGTTCACGACACGCATATGTGGAACTAGCGGCTCCCTGCCCTTTTAATTGTGGCTTGTGCCCAATGCATAAGAGTCACTCTGCCTTAACGAATCTTGTCGTGACTAATAGATGCGATCTTGACTGCTGGTATTGCTTTTATTACGCTGAGAAAGCAGGCTACGTGTATGAGCCTACCATAGATCAGATAAAGTACATGGTTGAGCAATTAAAGAAGCAGGGGGTTACATTAGTTATTCAGCTAACAGGTGGAGAACCGACACTGAGAGAGGATCTCCCAGAAATCGTGAAGACCCTAAGAGACATGGGAGTTAAGCATATACAGCTAAACACACATGCTATTAAATTCGCTAAATTATACTTCGAGGATCCTGAGAAAGCCATCTCCTATGCCAGAACATTAAGAGAGAGTGGAGTAAATACTGTATACATGAGTTTTGATGGGGTCTCTCCACAGACTAATCCAAAGAACCACTTCGAGGTACCCTTCATATTCGAGGTATTTAGAAAATCTGGTATGACTAGTGTTGTGTTAGTGCCCACGGTTATCAGATCTGTCAATGATCACGAGCTAGGTGATATTATAAGATTCGCTGCTGCAAATAATGATATTGTTAGATCTGTTAATTACCAGCCTGTAAGTTTAACAGGTATGATGAAGAGATTCGAGAGAGAGAAGTACAGGATCACTATCGCTGATGCTATAATAAGAATAGAAGAGCAGACTAATGGCGAAATCGAAAGAGATCAGTGGTATCCTATCCCCTCCTGTGTTCCAGTATCAGAATTTGCTGAGGCTTTGGCAAACTCCTTTAAATTCGAATTAACGACCCACCCACATTGTGGAGCTGCTACTTATGTGTATGTGGATAAGAGAAATAGTGAGAACCCATATGATTACAAGTTTATACCAATTGGTAAAATGATTGATATTGAGGGATTTTTCGAGTATTTACATGAGAAGAGCGAAGAAATCAAGAGAGGCGGAAGTAAGACTTTAGTAGGCATTAAATTAACACTTAACGCCATATCTAAGTTTATTGAGTGGAGAAATGTTCCATCAGATCTCAAGAAGCTTCTGCCTAAACTCCTAGTGAATATATTCACTAAACAAAGTTATGAGGCTCTCGGCGAGTTCCACTACAAGTTCTTGTTTATAGGTATGATGCATTTCATGGATCAATACAACTACGATGTCCAAAGAGTTATGAGATGCGATATACACTACGTGATGCCTGATGGAAGAGTCATCCCCTTCTGCGCCTTCAATGTCTTACCCGATATATATAGAGATTATATCCAGAAGCAATACGCAATATCCTTCGAGGAGTACGAAAAAATACATGGATCAGGCAAGATCGGTGAAGCATCTAAGTATAGAAGAAGCTCCGAGTTCATAGAGAAAGTTAAGAAGCATCCACTATACATACAGCACTACAAATATTTCTTAAATAGATCACGTGTCTAGAAATTTTTAAACTCATATCCTAACTTTTTCCTTGGTTTTTTCCTCGTAAACAGCATATATAGCTTTAACATACATTAGAGAATCACATTTAGGACATTTTCTATTCTCAAGAATTTTACCTACGTAGTCCCCAGGCACAAATTCTCTAGTTTCTGAATAGTCGCATTCTAAACATGAAAGCACACTATAAATCTTGGTTGGCTGCTGCCTTTTTTCCTTCTCTTCACCTTTCAATAAATTAGGCAACAATGAAATAACAAGCATAATTATTAATATTAGAAGAAGCAAGGTCCCAAAATCAATTTGAGTAAGATATATACTCGACATTATTTAACACCTACCGTGTTCCCCACACCAATAATCACCACTGTATCTCCTGGTTTAGTCCTAGCCCTTATAATCTCTTTAACTTTCTCCACAGCCTTTAAGACGCCCTCATATATCTCTTTACTCATTTCTGTAATCGCTTCTCTAGAACTCATCTTGATTATAACAGCATCTAGTGGGATGCTGTATTTAGCAACTGATCTCTCTATAGAAATTTTTTCTGGGCCAGGATCACCAATGGCTGCTCCAACACCCTCCGCAACCGAGCCTGACGCCTCACCCTCGAATTTTAAGGCTGCATCAACAGTTATTACTCTAGCTACCTTACCATTTAATGTTTCTAGTAGCTTCTCTAGAGCTTCACCAGGTCTACCAACGGTTCCTCCAGGACCCTCAGCTTTTATTAGATAGAGAGTTCTATTCTCAAATTCTGCTTTGCTGTATACTGTCTCCTCAGTAATTGGTATTCTCTCTGCGGTAGGGGCTAACACAGAAATAACCATTGGACCCGCTGAGTCTCCTACTGGAATGCCTTTAGAGAATGGCTCAACCGCTCTCTTTACAGCTTCCAATTCTCTCATGATAATTGGTAGAACCATGGCTAGTTGCATTAGAAGGATCCAGTTATTGTTCTTCTTACTGAATAAATATAGATGTCTTATATATCTATAGTATAAGTCAAGTATCCAATTAATCTCTAGTATAATTGCTAAATTCATTTTCTTAACAGGATCTGTGTTTTCGGGAAGTCTCTCACTGATATATGCTCTGATCTTATTATCTCTTACCCTAATTAAGTGAGACATTCTCTTAATAATATCTATAGGTTCAATTGACACAGGTTCTATGATGAAGAAGTTTCCTATGAATCCCTCTAGGATCTTATTAGGTTCTTTTGCACCTAGATCTCTTATATATTTCTCAGACGCTTCTCTGGCTTCTCTCATCATTTTCTCTAGATCATTTAATTTGATTCTCACGAATCTATCGTATCTCATTAATCTTGATCTATCTAAAAGATCTGTGAATAATAAAAGGATCCAGAATAAAGAAATTATGATCCACGCTATAGTAGCCCAATCAGAAGAACCCGGGTATGGAGGAGTTGTTTGAAACATCATTATGCTCACTCTATCACAATTAAAAATGTGAGTTAAAACTATTTAACTGACCTCCTCCCCGCCCCGAGGGGCGAGGGTTCCCCCCGCCCTTTTGTGGGTGGTTCATTGGTTCCCCCCATCTATTCGGGTTTACATCTGTCATTTGGGGGGCAGTCGGGGTGGTCAGAAATCCCCCCACTTGTATTAGGGCTTTTCCTCTGATACGTGGCTCGGGACCAACCCCAGCGACTAGAGCTGGGGTTGGGGAACCCTCACAACCAAAAACCATAGACACTACACTCATCATCAAAACAATAAATAACTTAAAAACCTAAAAACCTTCATCCCCGCCCTAAAGAGCGAGGCCTTTAAGTTGTAATTGATCTCGTTAAAAAGATTATTGATTTCCATCTCTTATTAAATAGATCTACGTATATATGCTCAGTAGCACATATTTCATTATGGGATAAGCTAGATATGATTATTAGAGTCAATTTATACGCAACATTACGTGACCTAACTGGGTGGAGCTCGAGAGAGTTTTCTGTTGAGGAGACTGAATTATCACTGAGAGACTTCATACTCAGGTACCTCGGAGATATAGGAGAGAGAATATGTAAAGAATTTTACTCAAGTGGATCTGCGAGATATACTATTTTGATCAATGGAGTCAATATATTAATGAGAGAAGGACTAGACACAAAGTTAAGAGATAAAGATACAATAGATATATTCCCTCCAGTAGCTGGTGGATAAAGATCTATTCTACAGCTAAGAGCCTGGTACTTATAACTGAAGTTTACTCCTAGTTGTCACATGAATCTTTTTATCATATATGACTATTGTGTCCTCTGCTTGAGCGACTTGAGCAGTAGATATCTCTATAAGAAGAGGATATCCATTTAAATACTTCTTTTGATAGAATGTGTATAGTAGCTTATCTGGGTTAGGGAAAAGATCTCTTACCCATCTCCCGCAGAAAGGCAACGAATCATATCTCTCAAGTATTTTTCTTAGAATATCTTCCTCTAAATTATTACTTGGTATCTTATCTCTCTTAGAGACACTGTATATAGTGACAATACTTTTATCATCATCTACATACCCTCTACCGTTCGTGATAAATGGTTCTATAGCATATGCCGTATTGTTAGAAAATCTCCACAAAGCTAAAGGATCAGGATAATTAGGGACATTATACCCTGCATGTAGCTTATATCTATCTAGTTTGTGACCACTTAGATTCTTGATGGTTTTATACGCGTATGATTTAGCTGTGTTTTCAATAATTCTCCCTATCTCCCTAGCGGAGACACCAATATTAATTTTCTCTATAGCCCTTAGCAAAGCTTCTTCTGATGCCTCCACAAGAGATGTGTGCTCGCCACCAAGATCAATGCTTCTAGCCATATCTGCAATATACCCATCAACGTGAACCCCAATATCAATCTTCACGACGCCTTTCTCTGGAAAAATTTTTTTATCATTTACATAGGGGGTGTAGTGAGCGGCTTCATAACCTATTGATATATTTGTGGGGAAGGCTGGTCTCCCACCATACTCAATTATTTTGTTTTCGATATACTCAGCTAATTTAAGTAGAGAATATCCAGGCTTAACTAGTTTGAGGGCTTCCTCCATTACTCTAGACGCTATTTCGCCAGCTCTGAGGTATTTCTTAAACTCCTCTTCTCTCCTACTAATCACCAACCTATAGAGAAATTGTATGTAAATAATTATATTGTTTAGCTGATTCTATAGAGCCGAGATACTCAGTTATGAGTACTAAACATAGAAAAAACCTACCAATATTATTTTGAGGAAAACGAAACTCTTTACAGAAGTGGGTATTCCCAAGCGCCGTAGGATAATGTCACGTATCGAAAGATGAATATTGATACAAGACTTATGATTGCTACTACATCTCTATGTATCTTATCTTGTATTTCAACGATACAAATCCTAATAAGCTTCCAGTTGCCGATAGTAATATCCCTAGTATAAATAATGGATCTCTTGACATTAATCGCAGAATATATGAGCCTATTGGATATGCCGTTTGTCCCTAAATGTTCATTCCAATCATTTTATATGAATTCATGGTCTCATCTAGGGACTTCCGCCTCGCCCACAGGT
>JBMFIR010000014.1:0-33930 GCA_049976205.1 Sulfolobales archaeon
TAGGGCGGGGATGGTTAATGTTTATAAGATTGATGCTGGTGTTATGGTTAGATGATGAGATAGTAATAGGCATAGTGGCAAGACTCTCAAATAATGACTACGAGAGATAAGGGTCATAAACCATATCCCCGAGTCCCGAGAGGGGTAGGGATAATGGGCCGGAGACCCGGCCCAGGGCTAAATCCTCCCAGAGGGAATGTAGCCCAAACCTCCCAGCCCTAGAGGGCGGGGAGGAGGTCAGAGATATAAATCTGAATAGATAGGAGGGAATCTTCTGTTTTTAAGGCGAGGAGGAAATTAGATCTCGTTTTCTTCAGGTATGTGTTGTATGACGAGGTTAGTAAGCGAGTTCATACTCCATCTTAGGAATTGGTGTTCAGCGGATCTTATATTAGGATCTATCTTAAACCTTCTGCGAGCCCACTCTATAGTCTCCATACTCAGGGATCCATCACCTTTTGAAAGCGCTAATCTAATTAACGCATCTATTTCGGCGGTACTGAACCATCTTGTTTTTCTAACTAATTCGTCTAATAGATCCTCAGAATAATTCTTCACATCATAAATCTTCAGAATATTCTCTATTACGAATTTTCTACTCTCCCTATCAGGGTATCCGAGAACTATTGTAACATCTATTCTCCCAGGTCTCAGAAGAGCCTGATCTATTAGAGAAGGTGTATTTGATGTTAATATAGTTATTGGTTTATTTGGTTTCTGTAAATAATTTAAGAGTAATGAGATCTCACTTATATGTACTTCATGTATAGCCAGAGATCTGCTAACTAGAAATTCAGCATCGTCTATTAGTAAAGCAAGATCACTTCTATCTTCAATACTCTTTAATATCTTCTCTAATATTTTTTCAGTCATTCCATACCACATAGATCTATAGATAGAAGGTTTTAGATCAAGAATCTTTTTCCCGATCCCTGAGACAAGAGCTTCTGCAAGAACACTCTTACCAACACCTGGTGGACCTATTAACAATAAACCTCTGGGGGCATATTTATATCCTCTCTTAATAGGATTTATCACTAATGTTTCTAGATCAGAGACTATTTTCTTCGGAAACATGACAAGATCCCATGTAGGTCTTCTAAGATCTAATTTAATGACTAGGTTCTCGTAACCCTCTCTAATAACTACTTCAACAGCCTCACTCTCTATTTCACGAGTATTGAGTAATATTATTCCGAAGAGCTCTTCTAAGTACACTAACTTCTCTAGATTATATAGCTTAATTATATGATTCTCCAGATCTAGTATATCTTCTAAAGATCTTGTGCTTAGATTATCTTCTAGATCTGCTAGGCTTCTCTCTACGTCTTTCATCTCTCTATTATTTATAGCCACTGCTATAATTCCTAGATTAGCTGATCTACATAATTTATCCTCACATATTCTTCCTCCACAACCACCGGTTAGTCTCCTTGTAGTGTGGCTAGATATCAGGTATATTATTGGACACACAATAATGTTTCCATATAAGTTCTCAAGATCTCTGAATCTTAGAGGAAGATCAGTATATAGGAATTTCAGTATAGAGTAATATGCGGAAGTCTCGAGATCTCTCCTATTAACTCTTTCTCTTAAATTAATGTTTTTGATAATCCTTATAGGGAGATTATCTTTATATGAGTACTCTTCTGAGAGACTTTTCTCAATTAAGTTATCTAGAGAAATAGTGATTTTGTTAACTAAGCTAAGCTTTTGTGATGTGTTTTTTATTTCTTTACTGCTCCATACAAAACCTCTGTATCTCTTATCAATAACACTACTGATCTCCTTAATAGAAATGTTATCTCTGTTTGTTATTGTGTTACTCAAGTTTTGATTATTCCCCAATGAGTTTTTTGTTCTGCAGTAAATAAAAATTATACTCTAAAGATCCTTACATAGATGCTTCGTCTTAAGCACTCTCCCGAGAGCATTAATTACTTTATTAATTAATATCCTCTTATACCCTAATCTTATGAAAAGCTTACTCATGGGATCTATTTTTATAGATGCTCCCGATGCTAGTTTATGACCTCCTCCGCCTAATTCAACAGCCAGATCTCTAACATTGAATTCTTTAGATCTAAAGCTTATAGAACCATTACTTCTAATTATCACAGCAACATCTGAATCAGTGATGGATAGCATATAGTGGCCAAGTTGACTCGTTCCTATAAAGCTGTCATCTTCTTTCACTAGAATAACAAACTTTACTCCACAGATCTTTTTGATCACATACCTAGCTAGATAGTAGTTATATTCCTCCAACTCCCTGTCTATTATTTCTAAAACATAATTCATACCCCACTTAATAACATCATCTACTTTCTCTGCAAGGATTATTTTATCTGTGATTTGTTTCCTCCATTTATCTGTGTCCTCGTAGCTTACTAATCTCGTGAAAAAAGATGATCTGGGATCATCGAATTTCCATAGATCTATGGAGCATATTACATTCTCTAATTCGCTTGCGAAAGGATCATCGGGTAAAAGATTTTTTCTGACGACGCCAGTGGCGCAAGTTGAAGTATCAATAATTATTTTAGCACCAGTATTTGATAAAATCTTTACCCAATTCTCCTCCCATAAATGATGATCTAGCCACACAACTTTATTTCCTCGCTTAATTAATACTTCTAAAGCATCTTTTATATCTGTGATCCTATTTTTATTAGGTGCTAGATCTGTTATATAGATAGATTTACTAATCATCTTGCGACTACTTTTCTGCGCGATCTTTTTTAGTGTCTCGTGTATCTTGTCTGGTTGTATATAAAATATATTAATATTACTTAGATCATTTTTCTTTACACCTATTGATCTAGCTACTAAAGCTGATGATCCGATTCCATCGGCGTCGACATGAGTTATTATTATCAAATCAATTATGTTTTCATCAATTTTCATCTGCGTTGATCGGCACCTCTTAATCTTTAAGATCTGTTTTCCAGGGATCCAATGCCTACACTGTTCTATGTTAGTTTAGAGACCTTTAAAACTATAATAGTGCTTGAATTAAGAGATCCTTGCATAAATAGTCTTGGATTCTTACTTATATTTTATAATTACGTACTTTGACACGATCTCTACTATTAATTTTGAGATCAACATTGCGGTGATTTCCGAGGGATCATTTAAGGGATTGTACTCAACAATATCTAAGCTAGTGACTTTATCATTTAATAATTCATTTACTAATTCCAGAAGCTCCCATGAATTAAGTCCCTCGGGCTCAGGTGTTGATACACCAGGAGCCACTGAGGGATCAAGAACATCTATATCAATAGATACATGTAGATTATCAAAATTCTCCGACCACTTCAAGAATCTCTTAACGACTTCTCTAATGCCTAGTCTCCTTATAGTGTATAATGATATGTACTCGTGACCTAATCTAGATGCTTCATTTAATTCTTCTTTTGAGACTGCTCTAGTGCCTATATAAAATAATGAGCCTGCTCCTAGGATCTCTGAGATTCTTTTCATTACTGTTGCGTGACTATATTTTAATCCTAAATAGTCATTTCTTAGATCTAGATGAGCATCTAAGATAACCACACCTAATTTCCTTCTATAGATCCCTCTCACTATACCATAGGTTATTGTGTGTTCTCCACCAACAAAGATATATAGTCTATTTTCATTCACTAATTCTTTAACTACTTTCTCTATTCGATCTAGGGTTTTCTCCACATCTCCTATGACTGTAACTATGTCGCCTTCATCATATATACCGATCTCTTCAACGTCTATCTGGTTCCTAAGACTATAGAGTTCTATGTTTCTAGACGCGATTCTGACATGGTCCGGCCCAAATCTAGAGCCAGGTTTATAAGTTACCGTGCTATCGAAAGGAACCCCTATAAAACTTGCTGAGGTCTTTTCTCTAAGCCATAAATAGCCTCCGAAAACCAATGGTTTAGGATTTAGATAAAGCTCTTTATAAGCCATTTACCACTCCATTAGCTTCTCTGTGTATAATCACTCTCTTACTCTTTATCTAAACTTTTTAAAAAGATTACTTCTCCACCAATACTCTTTATTTTCTCAATAGCTTTCTCAGTTGCGTACTTAGTCACTACTTCTACTGGAACTGTTATTTTCCCTGATCCTGTAAGTTTATTATAGCCGAGCTTCACTAGGTCTATTCTTATCCTATTTCCGCTGTATTCTAATTGATTGCTTAATTTTAATTTCTCGATTATATCTGCAAGATCCTTGAGAGAGATCTCTCTTATATCCTCTTCATAAGAAGGATTTCTAGGAATAAATCCTCTTTTACCATACCACTCCGGGAAATACTTAATCACCCACATCCATTTATGCTTATGATAACCCACAGCTCCTTTACCACCTCTACTACCAGCTTTTCTATGCTGACCTATGCTACCCCAGCCCATTGTTCTGGTTCTTCCTCTGAGTTTTCTAGTTTTTCTTCTTCTTCTAACAACCATTCACAACATCCTCCTTATTAATTCATTAATAGCATATCCTCTATAACCTAATTCACCGTTTTCTTTAAAAGGTTTCTTAACGCTTCCGCGAAATCCTCCTCTTGGTGGATGTAATCTGAATACTGGTTTTATATAATCTGATAATTTATGGAGATATATTTTTTCTTCATATATTGCCCTAGCCAAATCCTTAATACTTGAGTAGCCTAATCTCTCTTTCACATACTCATCAGTTAGCTTCTTTCCACCAGGTATTTCTCCTCTCTCTATCAGAACCTCGGTGAGTGTATCCAGATCTATCTCACCCCATGTTATCCAATGCTGTGTTTTTCTCAGCATCCCCTCTAAACCCTCTAGCTTGCTTGGATAAATCGTCATATGGAATTTTTTATATAGTCTCAATAGTCTTAATGTGGTTTCTACATCAGGATCTACATCTACTCTGCCTCTTAGTCTTATAATAGCCAATATACTCATCCTAATCACTTAACCCAATCAATTGTAGTTATGAATTTATAAGTTTTCTTAATAGCATCAAATGTTGCTTTCGCAAAATTAATAGACGTTGAGGTCTTTCCTCTACTCCAAGTCCACACATCTCTCAAACCAGCATATTTTAGAATTATTTTAGGTATTTCACCTGCTACGAGACCTGTTCCTTTTGGTGCCGGTTTTAATATTATCCTAACACTACCAGATTTTCCTTCTATGGTAAAAGGCACAGAGTGAGGTTCTCCACAACTACATTCCCAACTGCCACAGCCTCTTCTGACAGGTATGATATTTAGTTTAGCATCTTTAATGGCTTTATCAATAGCTTCTCTGAGTTGAGATGCTTTACCTATTCCAAGACCAACATATCCATTCATGTTGCCTACTACTACAACAACCCTAAATTTTGTCCTTCTTCCAGCATCAGTCATTTTCTGAACCATATCTATACTTAATATCTCGTGTTTCAGCTCAGGTCCTAAAAGATAATCTACTATCTCGGGTTCTCTAACTACTTCATTCATTTCGAAAATTTCTCTTAAAGAAACAATTTTACCTTCTTTAACTAATCTACCAATTCTTGTTCTAGGGATCCACTCCGCGGTCTCCTTCGGAATACTCTCTAGAGGCTCACTCACTTATTTTCACCTTCACACCTAGTTTCTCACCATACTTAATTATTTTATCAAGTGTCTCCTCAAAGTGCCTAGGGAGTTCACGAGGATCTAATCCTCGTTTTAGATAATCTGAAAATAGCCTTTTGTATTTCTCTGTATCCTCATTATATAATTTCTCGGCGTATTCTGCAATAATCTTACCACTAATTCTCTCTTCCCCAGGTATAAATTCTTCATCAACGTTAACTTCGATCCCCGCATCCCTGAAAGCTTTTGCCACGGCAAAGATCTTAGATCCTTTAACTGGGCTCTTCAAACCAATATCAAGAGCACATATCTCAATACCCATATACTTAGCTCTTAATGCCGCTAATAATCCTGTTAAATAAGATGCTGAAGTATTCTTGCCACCGGCTCTCCAATCAAATAATTTATATAGCTCTCTACTATGTGCGGCTGCTACTATGATGTCACCTAATATTGTTGCCTTGGCCACTTGCACCTGGACGTATTTATTTGAGTATCTGACAATTAACCTAGGTTTTCCTGATAACACATAGATATATCTTTTATAATAATTGGTTTTGCCCTCTCTTCTTCTCTTGAGAGGAACCTTATAACTGGGTCCCTCACCCATAAGTTCACACCTTACCTCTCTTTAAGATACCTTCAGCTTCTAAATGTTGCTTTAGAGATGAAAGACTCTTGAAGTAGCCTCCTTTAGCTCTTCTGTAGAGTTTTCTGAAAGTTGCTGTATCTATAACACCAGTATCTTTTAGATGCTTCAAGTACCTTCTTATTTTTCTTATTCTATTGACCCAGTTTCTCTTTTCATCTTCTCTAGCTCCCTTAGAACCTTTTCTCTTACCATGGCCTCTTCTTCTTCCTTTTCTTCTCTTTTCTTTTAGTAAATTAATTCTACCTCTACTATTTCTCCTAGGTTTCTCAACGTATATTGCTCTATCCTCGATCAAGGCTTTAATATCTTCTCTTCTAAAAGCTTTTGATATATCCTCTAGTCTCTCCTGATCGAATCTAATATTATTGATTCCTACACCAAGTATCTCGGCTGCTAATCTTTTTTGTAGTGAGAGATCCATTTTTCACCACCTACTCATTTGCTATCTTAAACCCTCTTTCTTTTAAGATATTGATTAGTTCTATCTTTTTTCTAAAACCAACTCCAGATGCTATATAAACTATATGTTTGCCGGGATCGAGTTTCTCAATATCTTTAGAAGAACTTATAACTACTGGATAGAGACCAGAAGGATGTCTTCCCCTAATCTCTTTATTGGTTCTATAACCCACCTCCACAATCGGTGGATAACCTTTGATTCTTAGACGCATCTTATTATCTCTCCCTTTAGGTTTTCTCCACTTAAGATTATTCTTAAATTTATCGAATTTCCACCACAGAGATCTAAGGAACTCTTTTCTAGACTTCTTCTTTATTAATTTCTGCAATTTTCTTATGTTTTTAATACTGCTTAAAGCATTTTCGCTCATACTCTCTACTCACCTATTATCTCTTTCTTATATATGTATATTCCATCTATAACAACTCTACGATCAAACCCGCTTATCTTTGCAGCTCTCTCTATATTAGCTGCAGTTTGCGATACAGCATCTAGATCAATGCCTTCGACAATAATATCTTTATCCTTGATCTGCACCTTTGCATTACCTATTATTTTAGCGTATCTAACGTCTCTACCTCCTAATAATCTTGATACAATAACTCTGTCTCCCTCGACTGACACGCTTATTGGGAAGTGTTTATAAATAATCTTTAGATAGTACCTATAGCCTCTAGTGACACCAATGAACATATTTCTTATATGAGCAGCTATTGTGCCTACAAGTGCTTTCTCGAAGGATCTTCCTAAATAACTCTTGACAACAACTTCATTGCTACCCTGATCAATGTAGATCATAATTTTTCGTGCATGGTTAAAATCTTTCTCAACTACGCCCTTAGGTCCTTTAACGATAACTTTTTTACCCTGGATCTCTACAGCAACGTTATCAGGTATCTCGACTCTCTCCTCATACCTCACGAAGAAAGCTCTTTTCACACCCATAGTTTCAGCACCTCAGTACACATATGCTATCGCTATTCCACCGATTCTCTTCTCTATAGCCTCTAAATGAGATAATACTCCCTGGGAAGTTGTTAGAATTATGATTCCAATATCTCTAGATGGTAAAAATCTCCTTAGGTGGTGAGGCATTTTAAGAAGCTCGAGATAACTAACAGGAGTCCTCGGTTTTATTACACCAGATTCATTAATTCTTCCTAAGAGCTGTATCTTTATTTTCCCGTGTCTCCCATCATCAATATACTCAAATTCTCCAATATAACCGTATCTCTGCATCACCCTCAGTGTCATAGCTATCAACTTCGATGCTGGCCACACAACAACAGTTTCGTGTGCTTTTTTCTCCGCATTTACAATAGCTGATAAAGCATTTGCTAAAGGATCTGTAGAGACCATATAGATCACTTAACTGAAAATTTTGAATCCTAAGGTTCTAGCAACTTCTCTGAAGCATTGTCTACACAGATATAGTCCATATTTCTGTATAACAGCATCTCTAGAACCACATCTTCTACATACTTGCACTCCCCTACCGTATTTTCTTTCTAATCTAGTTTTGTACTTACCCATAAGGGTCACCTCTATTTACTACTTGGTATAATAGAAATATTGTATTTAAGCGTTAGTAATATCATCGCCTCCTCCTTAGAGACTCTGTGTCTTCTAGGTATTCTAGATCTTTTTCTTCTGCGTTTAGCAACTCTATAACCTTTTTTCTCGAATGTGATAGCAATATCCATTCCAAAGATGCCTATCTCAGGATCATATCTAGTACCAGGTATGACTAAGTGCTCCTTTACGCCCAAAGATACGTTTCCGTAGGGATCAAATGCCGTTTCGTTGATCCTTCCACCTATCCCCTGAAATATTCTTCGCAGGAAAATATCTGCCATTTCTCCTCGAAGAGTAACTATTGTTGCTATATTCTCTCCTCTTCTCACATTAAATTCTCTAATTGTTCTCTTAGCTCTCCTAGGAACAGGTTTAGCACCAGTTATTTGTTCAAGTAATTTCATCGCTCTCATTAATTTCTCACCGCCTTCACCAATACTCATGTTAACTGTTACTTTAGCGATATAGGGTATAGTCATAGGATTCTTCTTCCATCTATTTATTATCTCTTCTATTCTTCTCGGATCAATTATTTTACTTAGTGATTCGGGAATTACCGCTTTCTCTAATTCTGTAAGTTCAAAGATTACCTTCGTGATCTTAGACACCTCAGCTTAATTTTATTACTGGTTTATCTCTTCCAATGATATATATGTATGTTAGTACTGTCTGAAATAAATGTTTATTTAAATCTTCTAATGAAACAATTGTTCTATAATGTCTCATTCCAGGAATAATACTTTTAACGAAGCCAAGTCTCCCAATATTTCTACCTCCTATAATCACTGCGATATTATTTTCTTGAAGAGGAATATGATCTATTATTCTCATGTCTTTAAGAGATACTAAGACAGTATCAAAAGTCTTATAAGTATCTCCTGAAGGTTTCTTTGAGGTCTCTTCTCTCTTTATGAGTATATTATATCCTCCAAAAAGATTCAGTTGAATATGTCCCCTCTCAACAGTAGTTTTATTCTCTATTCTAAGAGGCTTTATATAAATCTCCTCCTCAGGGATCTTTACAAAACTTATTATTTTTATTGGTGTTGGTATAATCCTGTAGTGCTCTCCTAGATCTGGTATAGATATTGTGTCAAAGAATCCTACGGGAAACTTATAGTTTTTCCTAACTTTACCATCGATCAAAATTCTTCCTTCACTAATGACTCTCCTACCTTCCTTAGCATTGTCAACAATTTTAAGAATATCTCTCAAAACAATTAATAGAGGTAAGGAGGTATTTATAGAGTGGGGTCCTGGAGATGGTTTAACAACCCATTTACGCTCCTTAACTGGTATAGGATAGAAGAAGGGTGCAGCAAAAGTTTTTAAGTGTCTACTTCCACCTTTCTTAGCTATTTAGCCTCACCTCTCTTTGATTTTCTCTCAATAATTTTTCTCCTTACCTCATCTACCTCGCCTAATTTAATTATCATTACTTTAGATGGATGAATAGGGTAGTATACAGGTGTTCCATCAGCCTTCTTAATAGTCACGCCCTCAACGTATATTCTACTTCTCTTAAGATTCACTTCAACGACTTTCCCTTCATGACCTCTCCAATCGCCTCTCAATATCCTCACGGTATCGCCTCTTCTCACAGGCAATCTCTTAACCCCATATTCTTTTTCTATATCTTCTGAGACCCTTGCAGTTAAGAATCGCCACCTTAGGTGGAGAGACGCATTGAACAATCTTTTCCTTATTTTTCTAGGTTGTTTCGTAACAGTTTTGATTAACATCACCCCAACTAAACTATTAGAGTAGCTAGATTCGCTATTGAAGACCATCTCTCGGCAGCTTCGCGAGCAACAGGTCCTCTGATCTCTGTTCCTTTTGGAAGTCCTTCAGGAGTCATTATAACAACAGCATTGTCCTCGAAAGCAACTCTTGTACCATCAGGACGTCTATAGGGTCTCCTCTGTCTTATCACTATAGCAGGTACTACTTGTCCTAGCATCTCAGGAGATCCTTTCTTTACCGACACAATAACTATATCTCCTACAGAAGCTGAGGGGATTCTTCTTAATCTAGGCTTTACTTCTGGCACACCTATTATCATCGCGATTCTAGCTCCACTATTATCTGCTACATTAACCTTAGCACCTATAGGTAGTGCGGGACCGTGTCTTCTTCTCGGAGTTGCTGCCGAAGATTTAAGCGTTTTCTTAGCCATAATCATCACCTCTACTCATGGGATAATACTCCTAAAACAACAAAAGACACACTCTTAGCAATAGGTCTTGTCTCGCCGATCAATACTCTATCACCAGGTTTAACATCTATACACGGAGGTAAATGAGCATGATATCTGCTCCTTCTCTTCTCATACCTCATATACTTAGGTATATACTTTAGGTACTCTCTCTCAACTACTACTGTTCTCTGCATTCTATTCCTAATAACAATTGCTTCTAATAATTGTCCTCTAACACTAATTGTTCCATGCCAAGGGCAATTAGGATCATTACATGTTCTAGTCGGCGGTTTCAGACCCTCGTATTTTATACCTATATCTCTCACCTTAGTCGTAGCTGTGCTCATCTTCTCACCACTCTCTTTGCTCTTTCTCCAGGTCTTCCAAGCAGTAAATCACCCATAACCACAATCTCTTCACCGGTATCAGTGAGCCTAAACTTAAATACGTTACCTATCTTAAATACTGTTCTCACCTTATCATCTTTAGATGAATAGATTTTTAGGGTCTTAGATGTTTCATCTACAACGATTCCCTCTAAATTCTCTACGCTAGGATCTGTTGAGGATATTACTCTTACTTCCAATCCTATCAACTCATGATAGATCAAGTTACTTCCTCTTCTCTTCACCACGTCTAGTCCTCAGCTCTTCCTCTCTCTCTATAGTTAGTATTCTGGCAATTGATTTTCTGATCTGTTTAATTCTATGTGGTTTATCAAGTGTGCCTACGGCAGCTTGAGCTCTTAACTTCATAAGTTCTGTTCTCATCTCCTGTAGAAGTTTTATACGATCCTCTCTACTCATACTCCTAATCTCATCCGGTGATATGCTCATTACTATCACCCTCAGTCTTTATTTCTTCTAAAATCTCTTTCTCAGAAGGGGTAGGAAGTGATTTCTCTACCTCCTCCCTTAATAATTTAAGCTCCTCTGGAGATTTCTTTGCTATTTCGATATGATCCGCTGGAGGGACAGGTTTAACTATTATAACCTCAATACCGTATATTCCTGGGATCAGAAGTGTTGAGAATGTAGCTCTATCAACTATGTAGTTTACATGATCACCTGTTTTATAAACTTTACCGGCTCTTAATTTCTCGAATCTGGCTCTTTCTGAAACAAGTTTACCACTAATAACGATCTCTGCTCCCACAGCTCCGGCAGCCATTATTCTTCTAAGAGCAATGAAAATAGCTCTTCTGAAATGATAACCTTTCTCAATTGCTTGAGCTATTCTAGAAGCCATTATTCTCGCATTGAGCTCGGGGTTCTCAACTGTTGATACTGTGATCTGTGGATTCTCAATTTTGAAGTGTTTTTCAAATAATACTTGAAGTTTCTTTATTGTCTCTCCTCTTCTACCTATTATGAGAGAGGGTCTATCAGCATAAATAATTATTCTTGATCCAATAGGGCTCTTAATGATCTCTACACCAGCGAAATCCGCTCTAGGAAAAGTAGACGCTAAATACTCCTCGATCATTAGCTTGGTCATGGCAGACTCTAGAAAAAGCTTCTTTTTGTCCACCATATTACTCAACCTCTCTAACAATTACCTCAAAATTAGTATAAGATCTAAATTTAGGTGTTGCTCTACCAAACGCTCTAGGCATGTACCTCTTGAGATATCTACCTCTATGAGCTGCTGCATGAACAATAACTAATTTCTCTGGTGAAAGACCCTTATTCTCAGCATTATTTCTAGCGTTTCTTAATACTCTCAATATATACCACGTTGCCTTCACAGGATATCTGCCCACAGGAATTCTCCACTTAGGAAATCTCTCTGAGACTCCTCTATGATGAGCTAGTTGCTTATTATGTCTACTCATAGGCACATACTCTTTCTTTTCGAGAACTTTCTCGAGATATGCTATAGCTTCATCTAATTTCATTCCTTTTATTACCTTAGCTATCTCCTCAGACTCTTTGAAAGATACAGGTAACTCTCTGCCTAATGCCTTAGCTGTTTTCTCTTGATCTGCTATCTCAGGATAGATCCACTTCGAAGGCAATAGATTTGGTCACCGACCTAGGATAAAGTTAATAAAATTAGCTAAAAAATATTCTTCCTTATTTAAATACTTTCTGTGCTAATGAAGCTACTTGCATCGGTGTAACAGCAACTGGTATTCCTACGCTTTCCAGTGCTCTGATCTTTGATTCCGCGGAGCCCATACCCATAGTTATTATTGCTCCTGCATGACCCATTCTCTTGCCAGGAGGTGCTGTCTTACCAGCTATAAATGCTACAATAGGTTTCTTCAAGCCCTCTCTCCTAATGTAATTAGCTAATCTCTCTTCAGCGTCTCCCCCAATTTCTCCTATAATAACTATTCCTTTTGTCTCAGGGTCTTCAAAGAACATTTTAACAACATCAATGAAATCTAGGCCTGTTATGGGATCTCCGCCTATTCCGAGCACTGTTGAATGACCAAATCCTGCTTTTAATAATGCCTCAGATATTTCATAGGTCAGTGTACCGCTTCTAGAAACGACTCCTATGTTTCCTGGTTTAAAAGATCTCTCGGGAAGGATCCCTATTTTAACTTTTTCTCCAGGAGATATGACGCCAGGACAATTAGGACCTACAACTATTACTCCCTTAGATTGTGCGTAGCTAATAACCTTGATCTCATCGTGTACAGGGATTCCCTCGGTAATAACAACTATATTCTTTATGCCAGCATCAATAGCTTCATACATTGCGTCGGCCGCATATGGCGCTGGAACGAATATTATAGAGGTGTTTATCTCAGGGAATCTCTTTACAGCCTCCGAAACGCTGTTAAATACTGGAACTCCCAAAACAGTCTCTCCACCTCTGCCGGGGGTTACTCCAGCAACTATTTTAGTACCGTATTTCAGCATAGCCTCTGTATGATACCTACCTTCTCTACCTGTTATACCTTGTACCAGTACAACGGATCTTCTCGTAGCAATGATTGCCATGATCTCAACCTCCTAATTGTTTTGCTAATTCAACTGCGTATTTAGCTGCCTCATCGTCGTCTGTGAAATATCTTATACCCGCGCTTTCCAGCATCCTTCTACCCTCCTCTTCGTTAGTACCTACTAATCTCACTACTAAAGGCTTCTTAATATTGCTCTCATTCAAAGCCTCAATTATTCCTCTAGCTACTTCATCACATCTAGTTATTCCACCATAGACATTCATGAATACGACTTTTATCCTAGGATCCTTTAATAGAAGAGTCAACGCAGCCTTGACTCTATCAGCTCTCGCTCCTCCTCCTATGTCAAGGAAATTTGCAGGTTTACCACCGAAGTGAGCGACTAGATCTAGGGTGGCCATTGTTAATCCAGCACCATTTCCTATTATTCCTATGTCTCCGTCTAAACTTACGAAGCTGAAACCGTGTTTTTTAGCGATTACTTCCTCTTCTGTAAATTCTCTAGGGTCTTTAGATAAACTCTCCTCAAGATCCTTATGTCTATATAATGCATTATCATCAATTGTTATTTTAGAGTCTAGAGCAACTATACCTTTATCTGTGAGAGCTAATGGATTGATCTCAACTAAGTCAGCGTCGTAATCAATCATTATTTTATAGAGTGCTTTCGATATAGTCTGTAACTGTTTGGCATGTTCTCCAGATAATCCTAAGCCTTCGGTTAGATACCTCAGGTGATAATCAGATAGTCCTGCAAGAGGATCTATATATACTCTGATGATAGCCTCTGGTTTTTTCGCAGCTATCTCCTCAATATCAACTCCTCCTTCTGAAGAAGCTAGATAAACATATTTTCTATTAGATCTATCGATTGTCAGAGATAAGTAATATTCTTGTATAATATTAACAGCTTTCTCAACAAGTATTTTTCTTACAGAAACTCCCTTAACTCCTTCTCTGAATATTTTTTCGGCATATTCTCTAGACTCATCAGGTGTTCTAGCGAGTTTTATGCCTCCAGCCTTTCCTCTACCACCGACCAAGACCTGAGCCTTTAGAACAACTGGGAAGCCGATTCTAATGCTCTTCTCAACGGCTTCATTGGGGCTTGAGGCTACTTCTCCTTCAGGAACCGGTATTCCATGGTTGGAGAAGATCTTTTTTCCCTCATACTCGTATAATCTCATATAAACACCCAATAATGTTGTGTAAACTAGTTTAAATAAGATTATTTTTAAAAAGATCTATTAAAAATTACGGGAAGATGTATATACCTGCCATAGTCAATAGACCAAGTATGGCGAATATTATACCTAATGCTAAAATAACTGGTGTAGCTATTCTTCCGAGTCTTGGTGAGAACTCGTATAGAATTACTCTTAATCCATTAAAACCGTGGAATAATGCCACAAATAACAATACTATTAACGTCACTGCATACAGGTTATTACTATAGTTCTCTCTCACCTGATTATACTCAAGACTTTTATCATAGCTTCCTGGAAGAATTCTAAAGAGTAGGTGAATACTCAGCACTACTAATAGTACTATCGCTGTCCAGTACTGCCATTTAGCTATTGAACTATATCTCATGCAATCACCACCTCAGAGTCAAGATATTGTATAGATAAAGTGTCCCGAGTATTGTCAGGATTATAGATAGTATATACACTATGTAAAGCACAGTTTTCTGAGGATTATGTAACGAAAGTATTTTCTCTAGGTAAAGTGAGGAAGGCATTGTCTTAGGTAGAAAGATATTGAAGTATTCAACTAATAATAGTCTTAATCCATTTAATCCGTGGAAGAATATTGAGAAGATTAGAAAGATCTCTCCAGCCTTAATTAGAGGTGAGCTATATAACTTTAATTCCTCTCCCCAGGCAATGGGATTAAGAGAATTATGAGTAGATATAATATGCAAAGGTAAGTAGATAGCTAAGTAAAATCCTGTGATCCTATGTAGTATATAAGCTACTCTCTCTAGATTGATTACAGGCAAGAACCAGCCCATGACCCTTTTAATGGCTAACTCCAAGACACTCTCTGCCAAAGTAATCACCTCTTATATGTAAGCACAAATCTTCTTAAGTACTGTATAGCTAATGCAGGATCAGCATTCTTTGGACATGAAGCACTACAAGCACCAGCAAAGTGGCATCCAAATACGCCGTCAATAGAATCAACGATCTCTAATCTGATCTTGGCACCCTCGTCTCTAGAGTCTGCACTCCACCTATATGCTTGTGCAAGAACCATTGGTCCAAGGAATCTGGGGTTAGAAGCGGCTGTTGGGCAAGCTGCTACACATACACCGCATTTAATACACGTACTGAAGATCCTGTATGCATTCACTTCCTCTGGTTTCTGGAGATATTCTTTTTTTGCTAAGAATTGTTCCTCTTCATCTTTTCTTATAAGCCATGGTTTCACAGATCTATGTTTTCTAAATAGACTATCCATATCAACCATGAGATCCTTAATAGGCGGGAAGTTCTTGAGAGGCTCAATATATATGCTCTCTCCAAGGGATATAGCATTAGTCATACAAGCAAGTCTGGGTTTACCATTGATCATCATAGCGCATGAACCACATATACCCATTCTACAACTATATCTCACGGAAAGAGTGTGATCTTGATCTCTTATAATTCTCATTAAGACATCTAACACGGTATCATATCTAGATACCTCTACTTTATATTCGGAGAACTTGAATTTCCCGGTCTCGGGATCGTATCTCTTAATCTTTACTCTCATGAGTTTAGTAAATGCTTTAGTTACTGCTAATTGCTGTGATGATGTATTAAACTTTGAAATAGTTGTTTCACGACTCAATAAGACCCCCCGGGAGTTCCTTAGTATTTTCTCTCTTCTGGTTTCCACCTAGTTATTCTAACAGGTATATAATCTAATCTTGGACCCTCAGGAGTGTAATACGCTAATGTATGTTTCAACCAATTAACATCATCTCTCTTTGGATAATCGATTCTGTAGTGAGCTCCTCTAGACTCTGTTCTAGCGAGAGCTGAAACAACAAGGATCTCTGCAACATCTAACATATTGCCCAGCTCAATAACGTCTCTGAGATTCATGTTATATTTCCTGCTTCTATCATCAACTCTAACTCTCTTATATTTCTCCTTAAGATCCCTAATTATTCTACCGGCCTCCATAAGTCCTTTCTCGTCTCTGAACACGTATGCGTAAGTATCCATTGTTCTCCAAAGTTCTTGTCTCAGTAGGTAGGGGTCTTCAGCATTACTTTCTTTCTTAAATACCTCATCAAATAATCTACTCTCTTCTCTCTTTGCCAAATCCATTATAGTTGATGATGTCTCGAGAAGACTCGATGAAGCCTCCATAGCGTATTTAGCGGCTGCCTCTCCAGTTAATCTACCATATACTGCGCACTCTGCTAGCGAGTTGCTCCCTAATCTATTAGCTCCATGAATACTCACCGCAGCGGCTTCACCGGCTGCCCATAAATTAGGTACATAGTCTTTTGAATTCCACATGACGTGGCCGTAAATATCTGTATGTATACCTCCCATTGTGTAGTGTGCTGTAGGTCTCACGGGAATGGGTTCATAGACAGGATCTACATTAATTAATTTCTTTGCTAATTCTCTTATAAATGGAAGTCTTGTATTGATCTTCTCCTCACCTAAGTGCCTAAGATCGAGATGAACATAGCCTAACCCACTCTCTTCATGTATGAATCCTCTTCCCTCCATAATCTCTCTTATTATAGATCTCGCCACAATATCTCTTGGCGCAACCTCCATTCTTTGAGGCGCGTATCTCTGCATAAATCTTTCACCATCTTTATTAATCAAGTAGCCACCCTCTCCTCTGGCAGCCTCAGTTATTAAAACCCCTGCAGGAACAATACCTGTCGGGTGGAATTGCATAAACTCCATATCTTTTATAGGTATTCCCACCCTATAAGCCATTGCGGCACCGTCTCCGGTTACTGAGTATGAAACCGTGGTGAATCCATACATTCTTGCGGCGCCTCCCGTAGCGATTACAGCTGCCTTAGAAAGAAATACCTTTAAGACGCCTTCTTTCAAGTCTAATACCGTGAACCCTCTGAAATAACCATTTTCTATAAGAAATGATGTAGCCATGTGATCATGGTAAATATCAACGTTATCAAATCTCAATAAATTATCATAGAGCGTGCTCATTACGAAGAAACCTGTTTTATCAGCCGCAAAAGCAGTTCGCGGAATACTCATTCCTCCAAAGAGTCTCTGAGCAATTCTCCCATCCGGTGTTCTACTCCACGGAACACCTAGATGATCTAGGAATCTAAGCTCCTCTGGAGCTAATTTAATAAATAACTCCACAGCGTCTTGATCAGCTAAGAAATCACTTCCCTTAATAGTGTCGTAAGCATGAACATCAAAACTATCTCCAGTCACCTCAGGATACAAAACACCCGCCATACCACCCTCAGCAGCTACTGAGTGACTTCTCATGGCATGGATCTTTGATAACACAGCGATCCTTAATTTACCACGAGAGACGTACGCAGCCTGAATGGCTGTTCTTAATCCAGCAAGACCCGAACCTAGAATAACAAGATCATACTTTAGTATCTCCATTGATATAGCCCTCAATAGATATTAAACTTATTAAGAATATATATTAGTTCCCAAGAGTTATTATTATTAAGTTTAAATATAGATTCTCTAGACCAAAAAAATCTATATATGTATAAGTGATCCTAAGATCTTTCTAAAGTATTCAGAATATTGACTCGGTATCTTTAACAAATAATCTTCAACAAAATCTCTAATAATTAACTCTATAGCTTCTCTCTTCTCAATACCTCTGCTTCGTAGATAAAATTCTGTGTCTGGATCTAGTGTGTATTGAGAGGATTCGTGAGAGGCCTCCTCAACATTTCCATTCAAAACATCAATGAATGGTGTGGTAACCAATAGAGATTTTTCGCCTAGATTAATTCCAAAAACACTTACGTGTGCTTTAGATCCTGTAGAGTTCTCGTGTTGTTTGGTATAGCCTTGTAGAATATTTCTGGATTCATCAAGTGCCACACCTCTTAAATCAATAAGGGCAGAACCTCTGGGGTAGTGTAGGTGGGCAATATCTGGAACATGGATCCAGTCTCTATATCTCGATAATGAAAAGCCAAGGCTTTGATACGAGGCTTCTTCACCAGATAAATAAGCTCTGTTCTCAAATCTACTAGCATAGCCTCCTACAGACACTGAGTATATATTTACTTTACCTCTCTCATCTATCATGAAATTATTAGAATGGTAAGAGGGTTCTTTACCGATATTTACTACTGCTAAATTAATCTCGGAATCTTTGCTTATGAAGTACTCTGCTACAAAAGATCTCATACAATTATCTGGAGGATCTATGTGTAGTAAGAGAGAAGACCTGATCTCTTTATCAGCAATAACTACTAGGTGCTGAGATAAATGTGAGTCTTTGAAACATCCTCCGACATATATCTTAATTGGTTCATTAAGATCCTCAAATAATCTTAGAATCATCACAGAAGAGATATCGGCTATGTGTTTAGCATATATTTTTGAAGTCTCAGGATTAATTAAAGTGAATATT
This sequence comes from Sulfolobales archaeon, assembly GCA_049976205.1. GTDB lineage: Archaea > Thermoproteota > Thermoprotei_A > Sulfolobales > AG1 > WYEN01. The sequence continues at coordinate 18,999 of JBMFIR010000014.1, forward strand.
TTCTCAATCGAATCTCCATTTATCCCATCAAATAATTTCTTTCTCTCGAAGAGTGCGACTTCGAAATTTCTTGATTCTTTATTAATCACAAGAGAATCTTTATAGTAAATAAGATCATAATCTACAACTATTTTCTTCACAACATCATTATCTGAAAGCGGATCTATAAAATGTTTTTGCGGATCATATATGTACTTATCGTATTCTTTCCAGTTAGTATATAGTTTTATTGTGGGTGAATCGCTGATCTTTTGATAAGGTATCTTCTCTTTTATTTCCTGAGATAATAACAAGAGTTCTCTTATCCTAGACATTTTTTTGTACCTCAAGATTAACCGAATTTACCATATTTACTAAATTCAAGATCTATGGCTCCTTTTATGAGAACAGCTTGTTCAAATGGTAATCTTGCTAATATATCGCTTATGAATCCACTTATTAACATAGATATTGCTTCATTCTCTGATAAACCTCTTGATCTCATGTAGAACAATAAGTGATCACTTAATTTACTAACTCTCGCCTCGTGACCTATCAGTGCCGTGGGCTCGTCATTTTGTATATGGGGATAGGTCACCGTCTTACTTTTCTCATCTAGAAGAAGTGAGTCGCATGAAGTGTAGCTCTTAGTGTTCTTAGCTCCTTTAAGTATTCTGACGACACCTCTGTAGACGGTTTTTCCACCGTTAACAGATATGCTCTTGGATATTATCTTACTTCTTGTGTTTGATGCTCTATGAATAACTTTAGATCCGCTGTCCTTTATATGACCATCTCTAGCAAATGTAATGACATAGCTCTCCATGGCAGCATTTTCTCCTCTTAAAATAGCTGAGGGATAAACGTACGTGAGCTTAGAACCTATAGAACCCTCCACCCACTCGATATAACCATTTCTTTCAACAATAGCTCTCTTATTATTAAAATTAATTACTTGCGAAGACCAGTTCTGTAGTGTGGTGAAATTAACTCTCGCATTCTCACCTACATAGATCTCCACCATTCCATCATGAAAACTATACTTAGATAACCTAGGTGCGGCACAACCCTCAATGAAGTGAAGAGAGCTGTCTTTATCAGCTATAATAAGAGTATGCTCGAAATTACCCACAAGAGCTTTACCAATCATGAAAAATGCTTCAACGGGTGCTTCTACTTTAACACCCGGAGGCACATACACGAAGACACCACCACTCCACAAGGCTCCATGTAGAGCCGCAAATTTATGCTCGGGAGGAAATATATTCATGAAATATTGCTTAACAATATCAGGATATTTTATAATAGCCTCCTCGAGAGGTAGGAATATCACGCCTTTCTTCGTTAAGATTTCCTTGGTTTTGACATATATAGTCTCTGAGTCTAGCTGAGTACTTAATCCTAGCAAGAATTCTGCCTCAGCTTTTCTAATACCAAGTTTCTCGTAAGCTTCTAGTATATCTTTAGGAATCTCCTCCCAAGTAAAACTTAGATTAACACCTGGATCCACGTAATATGATAACTCGTCGAGATCTAACTCTTCTAAACCCTCTATCCACTGTGGAGTAGGCAATTTTTCAAAGATCTCTAGCATCCTTAATCTAGTTCTCCTCATCCAATCAGGTTCTTTCTTAACTCTAGAAATCTCCTCAATTAACTCTCTAGATATTTTACCTCTGATCTCTAGAGACTTACCACCAATCTCTCTTTGACCCAAGATATCTTCGGCAGTAGTTATTCTCGTATATCTCTCTAATTCCTTGATTTCATTACTCATGGCTGAGACCTCTGCGACTATGTAGCTATTTTCTTGATGTATTGATATCCTTTCTCATCAATTAATTTGATCAAGCTACTATCACCTGTTAAAGCTATTCTTCCATCAATTAAGACATATACTCTCTTAGGCTCTATCTCTCTAAACACTCTACCTATATGTGTTATGACTATGACACCGGCTCCTTTATCGATGAGTTCTTTTAGAATACTACTCATAATCATGATACCATCAGGATCTATTCCACTATCAGGTTCATCTAAAATAACATATTTAGGAGATGATATATACATCTGGAGAAGTTCAGATCTTTTCATCTCTCCCCCAGAGAAATTCTTATTTAAGTATCTATCTAGAACATGTTCTCCTAAACCAATTCTACGCATTATTTCTAGAACCTTAGAGAAGCTATAACCTCTGGACTTAGCTATGTGAAGATATAAGCTCCTACTCAAAACAGTTGTCTCGGGGGGCATTTGAAATGCTAAGAATAATCCCTTTCTATATCTCTCCTCTGGTTCTTTGTCTGTGATATCTTCACCATCTAAGTAAATCTTTCCATTAAATATCTTGTAGTGAGGATGTCCCATTATAGAGTAAGCTAAGGTGCTCTTACCACTACCATTAGGACCCATTAGTGCTACAGCTTCTCTAGGTCTCACATAGAGAGAAATGTCTCTTAAAATAATTCTATTTTCTAACCCAGCAGTTAATTTATCTACGACTAGTCCTTTATTATCATTAACCACAGCATCTTTATTACTACTTATTTTACTCATGGTGACAATACCTCTATCCTGTAAATATCAGGATTATGAAGCTTATAAACAATATTTATTTATCATGATGATAGTGTTATAATCGAATAATTCTAACTGCTCTCTACTCTATATAACCAATAGAAGAAACATTGTTAATAGAAAGATTTTTATTTTCTTTGCTTTATAAGGATCTTATTTCTGATATTGTTTACTAATGTCTTCAGTAAATCACTCTTTTTACCATCATAATAGATTACTATTCTAGGACTCTCAGTATGCCAAGTTCTAGGATATTTCTTCTCTTTTTCTACCTCACATTCTAAATTTAATTCTTTGCATGCTTCAAGAATCTCTTCGAGTGAGGGTTTTCTTGGAAGAATATTTTTAGGGATTCTTCTACCAAGTCTTCTTGGTAGGGATGGATCTAGATATGGTAGCCATATAATTAATTTCTTCATAAAAACGCTCCGAAAAAACTCTACTGCATCAGTATTGCGTTAATCACACCGTCTTGACCTGGTCTCGAGGTTACTACTGCTTTGCCTAATTCAGTCTCTATTATTGTTCCCTTAGTAATAATGCCTCTTCTAGCTAATTCAATATTTGCCGGTGTCTCTAAAACAGCTTTTATCTTTACTTTTTTCGTGGATCCTGTCTTCTTATCTAAGATATTTGCGTACAATGCATTCTTTAATCTTATTTTTATATCTCCGCCTCTGACTCTGATTATCTCTCTTTCCTCATAGTCGCTTATTCTCGTATTGGTAGGAAACCTCCCTATCTCATATTTTCTATTTTTTCTATGAGGTCTTTTCTTACCTCCTGTTATTTTTTTGAAATCGTTTCCTTGATATACACCCACTTACTTAAACACCACTATTTCTATAGTCTCTTTATTTATAAACTCTACTCCAATTATATAATGGTCTATCTTGGAAAATGCTGTGTCTCGTAGCTACAGACTTAGTCGCTTAGAGGAATTAGTCAAAGAATTTTTATTACTAATTGGTGAGGATCCTGAGAGAGAGGGTCTTAGAGAAACTCCTAAGAGAGTAGCTAGGATGTGGATAGAGGAGTTGGCGTATGGCTATGATAAAGATCCTGAGGAGCTACTAAAGACTTTCTCAAGCGAGGAGAACAATGAGGAGAATATTCAGAAGATAAGTGATGCTATAATTATCTCAGGTATTCCTGTGAGAAGTATGTGTGAGCATCACCTTCTACCTATACTCGGCCAAGCATCTATAGCTTATATCCCCAGCGACAGGATCTTGGGTTTCTCAAAATTTGCTAGAATAGTTGATGTGTTTTCTAGAAGACTGCAGATCCAGGAGAGACTAACAAATCAGATTGCTGATTTTATATACGAGACTCTCAGAGCTAGAGGAGTTATTGTTCTTATAAGGGGTATTCACCTATGTGCTCTTCATAGAGGAGTGAAAGAACCATTAATTACTTTATCGAGAGCTGTTAGAGGAGTTTTTGTAGAGAATGATTCTCTCAGACGAGAAGTCATGAGTTTCATGATCCGTGAGTTGTATAGTAGAGAAATTATTCCTTTTGAAATCTAGAAAAGAAAAAGATTCTTTTTCATAATTCACATGTTGGGCAAGAAGGATCTTCGTAACCTTCTATGTATAGGAATTCTTTGTTAGATATACGTATTCTTCCAAACTTAGGTTGTGTCCTACTCTCAGGCGCTGATGTGCCTCGGGGTTCTCGAGGGATTGTTTCCTCGGCGAACTCCTCTTCATAATCCTCTACGACACGAACCCTCCTTAACTCCTCTCTTCCTTTCTTAGGTAGAGGTGTTTCTCGAGGTTTCTTTTCCTCCTGTTTTGTTTCTCTTCTCTCTCTGAAGGATTTTAATCCAAAGTAGATCACCTGCTGACTCTTTGACTTATCTCTGTAGACAGTTACTCCTTTAATACCTAATCTCCATGATAATCTGTATATTTTATCGACTTCCTCTATGGTAGCTTCTGAGACCATATTAACAGTCTTAGAAACACCTGCGTCAACCCACTGTTGCCATGCTGCCTGATGAAGTAAGTGGTATATAGGGTCTACATCATGTGCTGTTCTGAAGATCTCTCTAAGTGTTCTAGGCATGAACGGGTTGTGAGCTATAGAGCCTGTCTCAGCTATAGCTTCGATAACCTCTGGATCATCTAGCTCGTATCTTCTCAAGTAATCTAGGAACAATTTATCTATTTCTATAAAAGTCCCTACAGCAACAGATCTTATGAATGCTAATGCGAATATAGGTTCTATGCTTGGTGATGTACCAGCAATGATTGATATCGTGCCCGTGGGAGCTATAGAGAGGACTTGAGCATTTCTCACACCGTGCTTCGATAACTCCTTCTCTAATTCTCTAGGATCTTTCTCAAGTGATTTAGCTATCTCAAGCGTCCTCTTAGAAATATTAGGTTCGATACCTGCTATCCTAAATAACTCTAAGTAATCCTTAGAGAATACCCACGCGGGTCTATAGTATCTTGGATCGTATGCTGGGAAAACACCCTTCTCTTTAGCAAGCTCAATAGATGCCTTGAGGGAGTGGTAGTAGAGGAATCTAGCCATTTGCCAAGAGAGATACACCGCGTCAGGACTATCGTATCTAATACCTAACTTGGCTAAGGCATATGCCCAACCCATAACACCTAGACCTATTTTTCTAGTTTTCTTAGAAGCCTGATCCAGTTGCTTCAGAGGCCACTTAGCAGCATCAATTACGTTGTCAAGGAATCTTATTATTAATTCGATGTCTCTCGCCAAGGCCTCCGCATCTAGGTACGGCCCATTTGGGGTATCTATAACATACTTAGAAACGTCTATTGAACCAAGATTACAAGGCTCCCAATCCATTAAAGGCTCTTCACCACAAGGATTAGTGGCATTGATCTTGTCAATGTACCATACACTGTGCCTCCTATTTATAGTATCTATATGTATCAGTCCTGGATCGCCTGAGTCCCATGCGCCTTTAACCATCTTATTCCACAGCTCTTGAGGATCTATCCATTTAACAATTGCTTTCTCATTCTCAGCTATAGCTACAGTCTCTTCCCACGTAACTATTTTGCTCTCGTCGAGTGGAATAGAGCCTCCATTAGCCTCAAGCTCTTCTAAAATATACTCCTGAACCCACTCCTCCTCAATACTGTATCTAGCCCTTACAACAGCGTAGTATCTAGAATCGCCTGAGCCAGGTCTTAACTGAGTCTTTCTCGGATTTATAAGTGGGAACTTCTCCCCTTTCTCAAGAGCTTTCATAAATGCATCATACAATCCAACACTTATATTGAAGTTCTGTAAATGAACATCTTTTAACTCACCTGTTTTTGCAACAATAAATCTCTCTATATCTGGATGCCACACGTGTAGAATACCCATGTTAGCTCCTCTTCTCTTACCTCCCTGCTTAATTACGTCAGTATTTACATCAAATAACTTCATGAAACTAAGTGGTCCTGAGGCAACACCTGAGGTTGATGCAACGACATCTCCCTCAGGTCTTAGCTCGGAGAATGAGAATCCTGTTCCACCACCGTATTTTTGAATAAGCGCTTGTGCTCTTAAAGCATCCATTATACCCTCGTCATCTGGAGTAACCATAGAGTCTCTCACAGGTATCACGAAACATGCTGAGAGAAGTCCTGAGCCTGTTCCCGCGTTCATTAGAGTTGGTGAATTAGGCATGAATTTTAATGTTGACATTAATTCATAGAATTTCTCCTCTAGCTCCTTAACTTCTCTTTCACTTTTTCCATATAATAGATCCACTTCAGCGATAGCTTTAGCGACTCTTCTAAAGAGCATTTGTGGAGTTTCTTTATATCTCAGTGTTTCAGGATCCTTAATTAGATATCTTGATTCCAAGACTTTTACTGCAGAAAATGTTAAATCAAGATCTCTCGGATCAAACTTTCCATCCCAATTCTTTCTATAAACGTCTTGATAAATTCTTCCAAGCGCGTATCTCTTAGCTACCTCGAAAACTTCTTTGTATTTAACGCCGAATTCCATTAATTTCTTCTCAATAACATCTGATATTAAAGTAGATGGAATCTCAGAGCACTTTTTCTCGTCGCAGTATCTCTCAAGTTCCTCTAGAACTTTAAGTATAATATTTTCGGCTATAGAAAGGTCTAATCCAAGATCTTTAAAGATCACTATTATAGATCTAGCCATCTTATCAAGAGTAAAAGGTTCTTTAGAACCATTTCTTTTAATAACCATAACTTTAGATTTTAGAAGCTCAATCCCAACCTTACTCTCTGTTTCCTGGGAAACAGAGATTTTTTCTTGAGATAACATATAATCCACTACTTACCTAATTATATTATTTACTTAAGAGACATATAGCTTTAAGATCTCGGTGATACTCTTATCATCGCTAGAATTCTCTTCAGTGGAGGTATTACCACTAGAGTCTATGCTTAAGATTTTTAAGATATATATTGCAAAATGATCCAAGGTACCTATAAATATATTATTGAAGAAAGCTTCATGGAGTAGAATAATGCGTGAAGTGAATTGGATAATAGGTATAGACGATGGGTATTTCCCTCACTCTTATAAAGGGATGAAAGGTGTAGCTCCTATAGTAGCGGTATTAGGATATAAAGCCTTAATAAGAGATCTTGAACTAGCTACCGTCGTAGTAGACTCTGGAGGCTTAGAAGTAGTCATAACTAGAATGATTCGTAGCCTTATAAGTAGAAGTCGTGATATAAATATTCCTCTTGTAGTTACTGATAGCGTTATTTTCGCGGGTTTCTCAATATATGATCCGCGTAGAGTATATGATGAGGCACATATACCAATAGCACCAATATTTTCTCATTCAATAGATCTGGAGAGAATATATCTTGCTCTCAAAAAACATTTTAAAGACTACGAAGAAAGATATGCAGTAATTGATAAGATCTATAGAAACAGTACCGTAATTAAAACACCCAGAGGGTGGTTAAGAATATATTGTTTAGGTATCGAGCAGAAAAAATGTAGCGATATAATAATCGAGAACCAGACTACTCATAAATATCCTCAACCACTCAGAACCGCTGACTTAGTAGCTTCCGCAATAGGTAAGTATTTATCTGCCTCTTCTCAAGAATCTGTAGAGGAATGATTACGCGAATACTTCATCTCGCTGTACTGAGCCACATATACTCCTGCGACAATTAATGATCCTCCTAATATCTTCAGATAATCAATATAATCTTCTCTGGCGATCAAGGAGTATAGATATGCGAAAAATGGTTCGAGAAGATATATTGTAGAAGCTGTTTTAGCTGAAACGAATCTTTGGCCGTATAATTGAAGGAGTGTTGCGGCAACAGAGCAAAATATGGCTAGATAGAGTATGTAGAACCACTCACGTATACTTAATCTATGGAGAGAGTTAATTGGGGCAATAAATATAAATAGTGCACCCGCAGCAAAATAGCCTAACATGAGGTTATTCAAGTCTCCTCTACTATACATTGATATCATGAGGATCTGTGCCGCCCAGAAGAAAGTGCTTGCCAGAACAAGTAAGGTACCTACTAATTCGACACCTCCAGGTCTAGCAAATAAGTAGAGACCCCCCAAAGCCAGTATTAGAGAAAAAAGATCTGGTATATTATAGGTTTTATTCCTCGTAGCCACATATATATGGACATGGAGCGTGGAGAGACCTGTTATAAATGCGTTAGTAGCAGGTGTAATATATTTGGCGCCTTCACCTTGAAGAAATAGGCCTAAGGAGCTGATCACTCCTATTAAGAAACCCTTGTATAAATCTCTAGATATAAGTCTCTGATTCTTCTTATTAAGTACTGAACTAGTCAGAAAAATAAGGAACATTAAAAATAGTGCAAGAAGAGATCTTAGCCCCACATAAATAGTCGGGTCCATAGTCGAAACAGATAATTTAATAAATACGAACGAAGTGCCCCACAACATAGTAGTTGCTATTAGAGCTAACACACCTTTTGTAAATGCTCTATCGTAATGAGTCAACATTTTAATAGACTTTAATAGATTAGTATCAGTACCTATTAGCAATTTATTTCTCTTTTTCTTTCGAGACGCTCACTTCCTTCTGAAATCTTTTCTTGGTTAAGTATGCTTTGATTAGCATTAGAGATAGAGCGTAGATAAATGCTATAGAACCTCCTAAAATACTATAAATAACCACAGGATCTTCTATAGTCATTATTCTGTTCCTTCTCTCCACTGACTTAAGTACTTTATTTGCTCCTCAGTTAATCTCTCGATCTCTACCCCTAAAGCCTCTAGTTTAAGTAGTGCAACAAATTTGTCTATCTCCTCAGGGACGTCATAAACTCTCTTCTCTAGTTTATCTCTGTTCCTAAAGATATACTCAACTGAGAGAGCCTGATTCGCGAAACTCATATCCATTACCTCACTAGGATGACCTTCTGCTGCTGCTAAATTAACTAATCTTCCTTCACTTAATAAATAAAGTCTCTTGCCATTAGGCAACTTATACTCAGTTATTTCTTTTCTAATAACTCTCTTCTCCATAGATAACTCCTCAAGATCTTTTACAGAAACCTCTATGTTGAAGTGTCCAGCATTAGCTAGTATTGCCCCATCTTTCATTTTAAGCATGTGTTCTCTTCTTATAACATCTCTATTACCTGTTGCAGTTATGAATATATCACCTATCTCAGCAGCTTTACTCATACTAGTTACGTAGTAACCATCCATATAGGCCTCTAGAGCCTTTATAGGATCCACTTCAACGACCACTACACGAGCACCCATACCTTTTAGTCTCATGGCTATTCCTCTACCAACCCATCCATAGCCTGCTACAACAGCTGTTTTCCCAGCTAATAGAATATTTGTTGCTCTTAATACACCATCAATAGTTGATTGACCTGTTCCGTATCTGTTATCAAATAAATACTTAGTTCTAGCGTTATTAACGGCGATCACGGGGTACATCAAAACTTTTTCTCTCTCCATAGCTTTAAGCCTTATTACTCCTGTGGTTGTCTCCTCAGTTCCTCCTATAATTTTTCTCGCAACATCTCTATAGTTCGAATGTATTCTCCCGTGAAGATCTGCTCCATCATCTAAGATAATGTCAGGCTGTGAAGATATCACGTAATCTATACAAGCCCAGTAATCAGTTGCTGACTGACCTCTCCAGGCACATACGTTGGCACCTTCTTTGTCAAGAGCTGCAGCAACGTCATCTTGAGTAGATAGAGGATTAGAGCCGGCTAACCAGATCTCAGCACCGCCACTCATTAAAGTTTTTATCAGAACAGCTGTCTCCTTAGTTACATGGAGTACAGCACCTATTCTGATTCCTTTCAAAATCCTTTCAGAGGAGAATCTCTCTCTAATCTTCATTAGAACAGGCATATGTCTCTCAGCCCACTCAATTTGCTCTTGACCCACTCTATATAGTCCCGGATCTCTTATTCTACTTCTCAAAATAGTCTCCCAAGGAATTATTGAGATAAGGGCTTTTAATTAAGCTATATTATCAATTTATCTTAATCATAGAATAGAGTGAGATTATGAAAACCAAGATAATCGCGAGCTTAGGACCCTCAACAGTTGATCCAAAGATAATTAAAGAGATGCTTCTAATAGGGGTGGACTGCGTAAGAATCAATTTCTCACATGGTGAACCTGGGGACTGGGTCAGATATATAGACATGGTGAGATCCTCAGAGAAAGAGATTGGCGAGGACGGTGTATGTATTTTAGGTGACTTAAGAGGTCCCTCAATACGCTTAGGTGATCTAGGCGAGACACTTAAAGTTGCTAGAGGAAGCAAAGTTGTGTTTGCTAAAGATCCTTCTAAGGGCGTTCCTATAGACTCAGAGGAATTCTTCAGGATAGTTGATGAAGGAGACTTGTTATTGATGGATGATGGAAAAATGAGATTTGAGGTAGTTAGCGCAGAAACAGATTATGTAGAGACGTTAGCACTTACAGATGGTGCATTAAGTTCTCGTAAAAATGTCCATATAAAGGGGAAAGATCTTACTAGTCCAATACTTTCTCAGAGGGATTATGAGGCTCTTAGAATAGCCGTTGAGAAAAATTTAACTTTCATAGGAGTCAGCCATGTAAGGAATAGCGAAGATATCGAAATAGTTAAGAGAAATATAAGACTTTTAGGAGGATCCCAGAAAGTATTAGCTAAAATAGAGAATAGATCTGCTGTAGATAAACTAGAAGAAATAATTAATGTATCAGATGGTGTTGTTATAGCGAGAGGAGATCTTGGTATGAGCATAGGTCTAGAAGAGATTCCTAGGGTTCAGGAGGAGATTATAAGAAAAACTCGGGAGATGGGTAAACCAGTTATATTAGCAACACAGCTACTGGAATCCATGATTAAATCACCTATACCAACAAGATCAGAAGTCCAGGATATATACACAGGGGTCTCAATGAAAGTAGATGCCTTAATGCTCACCGGAGAAACAGCCATTGGACAATACCCCCTAGATACGCTGAGATGGTTAAAAAGGATCATTTCTGCAGCAGAGAGATATAATGTATACGAAGATGAGAGAGAAAATGACTATAGACACATCTCAGTGGAGAAAAGTTATGGTATTAATACGCTAGATAAATTCTTCTCAGGCGTGGTCAAGCTAGCCGAGGCTATTAACGCGAATATCGTGTTATTTAGTAAAAGCGGCTTATCAGCTTATATATTATCAAAGTATAGACCAAGAACAAAGATTGTGTGCGGAACAAATAATCTAGATGTCTATAGATCCCTAAAACTGATCTGGGGTATAAAACCTGTCTATGTAGATACAGATAATTATGATGAAGGAGTCGAGAAAACTCTTGAGAAGAGTTTAGAGAAGAAATATATTGAGAGAGGAGGATTAGTTATAAAGACTTACGCTAGACCTCAAGAAGACAGATATTTAGTGTCTATAAAAAGAGTCATTTGATTCATTTTATTAAAATAATCCGAGCGTGGGACTAGATAATTGAAAATCTCTTAGTTTTCCAAGCTCTATTTCTGCGATAAATCTCGTACAGATCACGATCAATACCTCTCTCAATTAGCCACTCTCTTAATTTATTAACAATTACAATAGGCTTCTCCACAAATTCCTCAAGATTCCTTGAACCCGTAAGAAATAATGTTATTTTCACCTCTCTTATCAAGGAATCTATATATTCTCTTAATTTCTTAGAATAATACGCTCTAAGTGCAGGGTACGCTACACCACCTATATCTGCTCCTAAGGCGATGGCTTTGGCTATATCATATCCTGTTTCAAGACCTCCACTACCTATTATAAATGATTCTGGTGCCTCGTAACGTGTCTCAATTATGGATGCGGCAGTAGGTATACCCCAATTCGAGAAATGTTTAGCGAAAATCTCCTTTATATTATTCCCAAACTTTTCTGCTCTGTACATCTCCACCAAGACCCAGTTTGTACCTCCACTACCAGATGTATCAAAGATCTTTACCCCGGCCTCTCTGAGGATTCTAACGGTTTCTCTGCTTAAGCCTGCACCTGTCTCCTTTATTATAATGGGAATTTTAATGCTTAATACGATCTCTCTGATCTTGTTTATTATCCCTCTATACAAAGGCTCTCCCTCAGGCTGGATAACTTCCTGTGCTGGATTTAGATGAATAGCTATGGCGTCGGCATTTATCATTTCAATTGCTTTAATAACTTGATCTACAGTATATTCCTTGACGAGTTGTGCAGCACCAATATTGCCCACAACAATTGTTGTGGGGGCTTTTTCTCTTACTATCGAATAAGTATCTGCCAAAGCAGGATTCTCAATAGCTGCTCTCTGAGAACCGACACCAATAGCTATTCTGAACTCCTCTGCAACCTCGGCGAGAGAAGCATTAATTTCTTTAGCTATGAGATGTCCCCCCGTCATACCTGTTATCATTATAGGTGCAGAGAGTTTCTTCCCAAGGAAATTAATTGAGATATCAATTTCTTCGTAATTAACCTCTGGAACTGCTTTATGGATTAAGTAAACGTGCTCTAGCCATGTTGTCCCTGGTCCACGCACATTCTTATTCAACACAATATCTATATGCTCTAATTTTCTTCTCTCCGTAAAACTCAATACATGATCACCGTCCCAAAATCTCTATATCCTTTTAATGCTTTGTAGATATTATTCTCTACTAATCCACTAAAAACAAATCCTTTAACACCTCTTTTCAACGCTTCTCTACCCGAAAGAATCTTTGATAACATCCCCCCTGTTACATCGATTCCTTCTGAGGCTCCTAAAACAATGTTTATTTCCTTGGATAACCTAAGTAGCCTAATTATTTCTCTACCACCTCTCTCAGGAGGTTTTTCGTAGATCCCCTCTACATTAGTTGCGAATAAAACCCATTCAGAACCTAGTTTCATAGATATTCTCCAAGCTAAATCGTCTCCAGACAAGATCCTGAATCCTCTCTCTGAAACTATTACATCACCGAATAAAATAGGTATGAGATCATTCTTGATCAATTCTTTAATTACATCAAAATTTATATGCAACTCATCGTTTAACTCATAGACTAGACCTCGAGTACATATTTGCACAACCGGCAACTTAGCGGATAGTAGTTTTTCTGTGAATAATCGATTCAGCTCAGTCATAGACCAAGCAATTAATGAGAAACCCTCCTGATCTATTACTTTCCGCTCATTAAGTACCTTAGAAGCCATGTAATGACCAAAGCTCCCTCCTCCATGAATCAATATTATATTAATTTGATCCTCGCTCCAAGCTCTATAAATCTCTCGAGAAATTCTATCCATGATGTCTAGTCGAGGTGTGAATGGTTTATTTTTATCTGTTATTAATGAACCACCGATCTTAAGTATCACGGGTTTCAACAAGATCATCTCTTTTTATTCTTTCACCTTCTCCTAGGACCCAGAAAACACCGTCTTCTCTATACTCCAATTTCCATATACCTGTGGTGTGTTTAACTAAATCAATAATTTCTCTCGCAGCCTCAAAAGCTTCTCTTCTACTAATTGACTGTGTAACTATGAGAACAGCTATGTCTCCGGGTTTGGTTTCTCCTTTAATATGAAGAATCTTTGCGCAACCTATTTTATACTTACTCTTAACATAGTCTATTATTTCCCAGAATCTCTTGATGGTGTACTCTTCGTGCATCTCATAGATAAGTTTCTTAACCTTATGATCATTAATAGGGCTCTTAACAATTCCTACATAGATGACTACTCCTCCTAATCCCTCTCTAGAGGCTAATTCTCTAATCTCATTGATTATCTTATTGAAGTCTAGTTCTCTATCTGAGCTGTATATATATACTTCGTCGCAACTAGCTCTATTTTTTATAGGGATCCCCCCGAGGCTGGAGGCAGAAGATCTATGGTATCCCCATCTTTTAACCCTGTTTCGTGAGGAGCATATATTCCATTTACCAAAGTAATTATACTCTCTCCTCTACTTTCAAGAAATCTCTTTATCTTATCATTTTTTAAGGATAGATAGTCGAGTATATTCCTAACAGTAACTCTCTCACTCTGTATGTCAATGACATCTTCAGATGATCCATAAAGATCTTTTAAAAGAGCATAGAGACGAACTTTTACTCTCACCTACTCCTCCTCCAATATAAAAACACTACAACTCTATATTAGCATGTCTACTACTCATATCCTTCTCAGACACACCTAATAAATGCATTAACTCAACTATTAGAGAATCTAAAAATATCATAGCTGCATCCTCGAAGAGGGTCCCTAGAGGAGCTAGAGGCTCATGGATCCCAAGGATCTGTCTAGCAAAATAGTCTTCCTCAACAGATACTTTGGTCCTGCCAGGGATCACAATGATAACATCAGATAATTGAGCTAATGGTGAGTCAGAATAAGAAGTAATTGTAAGTATCTTAGCACCAACACTTTTCGCTGCCTCCGCCGCAGTCACAATAAGTTTTGTTCTCCCCGAACCACTTATGGCTACTACAACATCGTCTTTTCTTATGGGAGGAACAATAGTGTCTCCCAAGACAAATACATTAAACCCGAGATGCAGTAATCTCATACCGAAAGCTCTTCCTACAAGACCACTTCTACCAGCTCCCATAACAAGTATTGTTCTTCTATTGCGATATGTCTCTTCTAAGAGTTCGAGAGCCTTAGAGATCTGATCCTCTAAAACCACATCAGCTGTCTTAAGAACAAAATTAGCAATATCTCTCATAACATTCTTAAGATACTTAATTTCTCTTTGGGCAGCAAGAGTTTTATCCAATATAAATCCCGCTTATAAATAGAGATGAAGCTATATAAAATCTACGCATGTGATCCGTTTGTCCCTACGCTTTTATTTCAATTATTTTGTGTTTATTCATGATTGGGTGTAGAGACTTATTCCTCAGCTACTC
>JBMFIR010000015.1:0-32703 GCA_049976205.1 Sulfolobales archaeon
CGGAGGCATGGACTTGGCCTTGTGTATCTAGTATTTCTATTGAGTATTGCTGGAGGTCGCCCTCCGAGGCTCAGGCTCAAATTAATCATCATCAAAGATACTAGAGGATACAGAACTTATAAACATCATCCCCGCCATAAATGACGAGGCTTTAGTTTGTAATAAGTCATAGACCAATTGTTATTGGTCACCCAATCGCGAAGTCTATATTCACAGCATTTTATGGTGTAGAACATAGGTTTAAGACAATAAGTGATCTAGAGACACTTCAGATCGGGAGTGAAAAAATAAGATTCATACATATTCCATGGCTTCATTGGCCAGATACAGTAGCTACTTATCTAGAGAATAAAGAGATTCTTCTCACCTGCGATGTCTTCGGAGGCTACAGCACACCACCATCACTATACGATGATGACGAGATCGTGAATTACTATCTCCCATATGCTAGAAAGTACCTGGTTTCAATAATAGGTTTCTACAGAGATCATATTATTAAAAATATTAATAAGTTGCGTAGCCTGGGAATAAAACCAAGAATTATTGCACCGGCTCACGGAATTATTTGGAGGCGGAGACCTGAGATCATTATTGACTACTACTATAGAATCGCCTCGGCAGAGCCTGATCTCAGGAAGGTAATTATTGTTTACAGCACAATGTATGGTTTTATGCAGAAAGTAATTAATGTTGTCGCCGAGGATCTCAGAAGCAGAGGTTATGAGACTAAGATTTATTCGTTTAGCGACAGAGAGTATCCCTCGATGGCAGATATATTGAGCGACGCAATTGACTCATCAATAATCATTCTTGGATTATCAACTTATGATGGAAAAATATTTCCACCAATGGAGTATGTTATTAAACTACTAATAGATAAGATTAACTCCGAGAAACCGGTGATCATCGTCAACACATATGGTTGGGGCAGACTCCACGAGAACACATTAAGAGCCTTACTAAGCAACTCGAAATTTAAGTTAGTAGATGTGATCAGTATTAGAGGAGCATATACTAAGGCTGATATAGATAGACTGAGACAAGGTATCGAGAAAGTAATTATTGATCTAATGAAGAAATAAGAGATACTTATTGAATAAAACTTGTGTTTTGTAGATTTATTACTTAGGCTAATTTATTTATCATTGGTGAGGTGTTACGTCACTCACTGGTCTTAAAGTTGATGTTCCGGAGATCCCTGTGGCAAGTAGCGTGAGGCTGCCATCTAGAGAGACTGCCGTGATAATTGTTGATATGCAGAATGATTTTGTTAAGCCAGGTGGTAAACTAGTTGTTCCCACAGCAATAAAGACAGTGGAACCTATCAAGAGACTACTGGATAAAGCCAGGAGAAGTGGTGTAAAGATCTTTTATACACAAGACACTCACTATGAGAAGGATCCCGAGTACGAGATCTGGGGAGAACATGTTAGATACGGCACATGGGGTTGGGAGATCATTAATGAATTAAAGCCTCAGGAGGGAGATATAGTTGTTATAAAGACTAGATATGATGGCTTTTATGGGACTCCTCTAGAGGATCTGCTGAGAATCTATGGAGTAAAAAATCTCGTGATCACAGGCACGGTAGCGAATATATGTGTTCTTCACACCGCGGCTAGTGCCGCTCTTAGGTGGTACAAGATCTATGTGCCAATGGATGCTATAAGTGCACTAAATGAATTCGATTACTACCTAACACTTAGACAAATTACCTTTCTCTATAAGGGCATTGTTGTTAGGAGTGTAGATGGAGTAGAATTCTATTAGTCCCAAAAACTACTCAAGCGTATCTTACGATGAGATAAATTATAGTAATTTTTTAATTATTGCTGGGTCTCATAGTTAATTTGGGTGGTTTTCTCTGCTCAGTGGTCTCAGAGTACTTGATTTAACTAAATCTCTAGCTGGTCCAATAGCGACTATGATACTTGGTGAGTTAGGGGCTGATGTAATAAAGATTGAGCCTCCTGAGGGTGATGAGACTAGGTACTGGGCTCCTATAGTTGATGGTGAAAGTGTTTATTTCATGTCTATTAATAGAAATAAGAGGAGTATAGTCATTGATCTGAAGACAAATGAGGGTAGAGAAATATTCTATAGACTCGTTGAAAAAAGTGATGTTGTTATTGAGAATTTTAGACCAGATGTTCCCAAGAGACTTGGTATTGACTACGAAACCCTCAGGAAACATAATGATAAACTTATATATTGTGCTATAAGAGGATTCGGGTCCGATAGTCCATATAGAGACAAACCCTCATATGACCTATTGATACAGGCATTGAGTGGATTAATGCTTTCAACAGGCAGAGAAAATGATCCTCCGGTAAGAGTAGCGTTTGCTTTATTCGATATATACACGGGAATGATAGCTGCAATAACAATACTCTCTAGCCTAATTAAGAGAATGAGGAGTGGAGAAGGATCATATATAGAAGTATCTTTATACGACACAGCAATATTCTCAATGACATATATACCAATGATATATCTCGTTACAGGAAACAAGCCCAAGAGATATGGTCATGCACACCCATCAATAGTTCCATACCAAGCCTTCTTGACACGAGATAATAAATGGATTGCTATCGCTGTAACAAACGATAGATTCTGGAATAATCTATGCAAAGCATTGGAGAGAGAGGATCTATGCATAGACTCAAGATTCAGATCTAATCCAGATAGAGTAAGAAATAGAGAAGAATTAATCAAGATACTCGAGGAAGAATTCAGAAAGAAAACACGTGAGGAGTGGATAAAGATCTTGGAGAAGCATGATGTGCCTGCCGCACCAGTATACGAGTTAGATGAGGTATTTAAAGATCCGCATGTGGTTTCATCAAAAATAGTTATTGAAGTGCCTCACACCAAACTTGGTTCAGTGAAACAAATAGTGTTCCCCGCAAAAATAAATAGTGAAAGACCCTCCACAAAACATCCGCCACCTATACTCGGTGAACACACCGATGAAATCCTTAGAGAAATCGGGTTCTCAGATTATCAAATAAAAATTTTGAGAGAAAAGAAAGTGATTATTTAGAATTTGAAAGATCCGGTTAATCTTATTTTTTGCCTAAGAAGGCTAATCGTAGATCCTCTGAACTTAAGAGCTTACTAGGCTCACCCTCTAAAACAATTCTCCCACTACTCATAACAACTCCTCTATCAGAGATCTCAA
Source organism: Sulfolobales archaeon (assembly GCA_049976205.1). GTDB lineage: Archaea > Thermoproteota > Thermoprotei_A > Sulfolobales > AG1 > WYEN01. The sequence continues at coordinate 3,182 of JBMFIR010000015.1, forward strand.
GACTTTTTTTAGCGTGTTGTTCAACAAGTATTATTGTTTTACCCATTTCTCTTATACTTTTTATCGATGAGAAAATTTTCTCAACGATTTTAGGAGCTAATCCAGCTGATGGTTCATCAAGTATAATTAAAGAAGGATCTTTCATTAAAACTCTTGCTAATGCAAGCATTTGTCTCTCGCCACCACTTAATGTACCAGCTCTCTGTCTTCTTCTAATCTTTAGATCAGGGAATAAGTTATATATCATCTCTAATCTAGATAATAATTCACCGTGATCAAGTCCGTAGCCTCCCATTTCTAAGTTTTCCTCAACACTTAGATCCGCGAATATATTATTTACTTGAGGCAAGTATCCGAGACCTAGCAGAGTTCTTTTCTCAGGTGGTATTCTCGTGATGTCTCTTCCTGCAAAAATTATTTCTCCTTTATGAATTGTTGCTACACCAGCTATTAATTTAACAAGTGTACTTTTCCCAGATCCGTTAGGGCCTATGATAGAGACTATTTCTCCTTGATGAATAACTAGATCCACGTCAAAAACTATTGTAAGTTTACCATATCCACCTGTTAATGATTTTGTCTCTAGGATCTTGTTTTTACTCATATGAAACCCTTATCTACTACCTAAGTAAACGTCTATAACTCTGGGGTCTTCTATTATTTCTTTAGGTTCCCCCTCAGCAATGATTCTTCCCTGGCTCATTACCATAACTCGATCCACGTATTCGAATAGAATATCAAGTCTATGCTCAATTATAAATAGAGTTATATTAAATTGATCTCTTAATCTCCTAAGTCTACTAAAGATCTCGTGAGCTAGAGATATAGCGACTCCAGCAGCAGGTTCATCTAGTAATACTAATTTTGGTTCAGAACTCATTACTCTAGCAATTTCTGTGAGTTTCATTTGACCACCTGATATAGCAGTCGATCTAGATCTTGCGACTCTTAGAAGGTTGAGCTCGCTTAATATATCCACTATCTTCTCAGCGAGATTTTTCTCTTGTTTATGCCACAAGAATCTAAATAGTGCTTTAATAGGTGTTTCACCTACTTGTTCTCGAGGAGCTAACATCGCGTTTTCAGCTACTGTAACATTGTTAAATACTCTTGGTATTTGAAAACTTCTCACAATCCCTAGATTATATATCTCGTGAGGCATCATACCATCTATTCTCTTATTTTCAAAAAAGATCTTTCCTTCATCAGGTTTCAAAACACCTGTGATTAAGTTAAAAAGTGTTGTTTTACCAGAGCCATTGGGACCTATTAAACCAACGATCTCGCCCTTATCTATCTTGAAAGAGACTCTATTAACAGCTATTAACTCACCAAATCTCTTAGTGAGATTCTCGACCCTTAAAATCTCCATTAAAATAATCCCTCGATCATGAAAAGAATCATTTGAAGAACTCTATTGTGCCAGCAGGGTATCTCCAGACACCGACTTGAGCAAACTTGTAGTCTCCATCAACTATCTTATATTGCCATATGATATAATCAGCTCCTCTCGCATCACCATTTTCATCAAATGCTTTCCATCCCGTTACACCTATGAAATGCTCAGCAACAATAGGTAGAGCATTCTTAACTGCTTCCCCATCATAGCATTTTCCACCAGTGAAAAGAATCGCTAAAGCAGCTAACCACACAGCATCATATGTGAAGTATGCATATGGAGAAGGATCTCTACCAAATCTAGCTCTATACTCCTTCTCAAAGAACTCAACCAATGGACTACCTCTAGGTGACGCGAAAACACCCATTAATCCTACCTTTGCTAAGAAATCAGCCGTCTCCTTCGGAGCTTTACCAGCGGGCGATGGAAGATAAGCTGCTGGTCGATTAAGTGTCTCACTTCCAAACCACTTCACGCTACTAAGAATAGGATCAAGTCTTGCGTGACCTAATATATTTAATCCATCGTCTTCAAAAGCTATTATAAGAACCGCTGTTGAGGAGTCTGCGCCTAATTCTTTCACTATGGAGCTTAATCTCGCTACCTCACTAGCGTAATCTGGTAGTCCCACGGTATATATTATTTCTCTTACTACACCTCCATACTTGCTTGTGAAGACTTTCTTAAATGCTTCTGTAAGACCTTTTCCATAGTCGTCTCCTCTTGCTATGACAGCCACTTTCTTAATTCCTAAATAATTCATTAGATCAGCTAATACAGTACCTTGGAAATTATCTGTGGGCACAACTCTAAAGATGTAATCGGGTGCAGCTATTAAAGGACTTGTTGAAGAAGGACTAATAATAACTATCTTATTAGTATTAGCGAAATCCATTACGCCTCTGACCTCACCTGTGCTAAATGGGCCTATGATCACTCTTATACCGGCAGCGTACATTGATTGAACGACTTTCAAAGCATCTGTGGCTGTGCCTTTCGTGTCATCATGAACATATACAAATCTAATAGGTGCATTAATTGACTCTAAATATTTATTTATGTGCTCAATAGCTAAAATACCACCATCTCTTCTAACAGGTCCATCAACTGCGTAGGGTCCGCTAACAGCCATTGCAAAGCCTAATTTACACTCTATTACTTGCTTAGTCGGAGATGGTTGTGCGATAGTTTGTGTAATGATAGATGTTATATATTGCGTAATAGCTGTAGGTATTGTAGCGCCTGCTGCTCCAGTAACGTATGTGTATGTATATGTTGTTACTGGAGCCCTAGTTGGTGGGTAAGACACTAAATATCCAATTGCTCCTAGCAATATTATAATTAATATTATCAGTCCTATGACTATAGGTGATTTAAGAACTTGACTCATATATTCACCTCATTACTATTATTAACTTTATAAAAAATAAATATACATATAGAATATGAGTATATGCTTATGAATATCTTTTGCCATAATCACGTATATTAGAATTATTTATTCCTGATAATGAGTTAATAGATTCATGCTCCATAAAAAATTTTACATATTATTATGTTTTAAGTAATATTGTATGGTGTATTTAGTGATTGAAGAGATCGTAAAAAATATTCTTCAGAGTCTCTTAGTTTCAAGTCTATATGCTTTAGGAGCTTTATCACTTACACTTAGCTATCGCGTCACTAAGATTGCTAATTTTGCCGTAAGCGAATACGTGACATTAGGTGCGTACACTGCTGCACTCTCTACTCTAAGAGGAATTGATCCCTATACATCTCTTATAATTGCCTCTGTACTCATCGGATTACTTGCTGTAATGATTGATGAAGCTATATATAAACCTCTTTATAAAAAAGGTTCTACACCGCTACAACTTCTTATAGCATCTATAGCAACCATGCTAATGATAAGATACTTATGGTCTATATATGCTGATTACAGAGGGATCTTATTTTTATCCTCTGGCTATAGTATTGCACCGATTATTTATTTAGTTAATTCTCCATTAACTAATTTACATATACTCTCACTCTCAATTCTTGTGATAATAAGCTTAGCTCTATACATGCTACTCTTCAAAACAAGGATTGGAAAAGCTATGAGAGCTCTTGCAAGTAATCCCGAACTGGCAGCAATCTCAGGAATACCTGTTTGGAGAATTAGAAGAATAACATGGTTCATATCAGGGGTATTAGCTGGGTTAATGGGAGGATTATGGGCTTATTACACGAGTATACACACTGAGTCGGGCTGGAGACTTCTTCTATGGATTTTTGCTTCATCAATAATAGGTGGTATAAAAAGTATTCCTCTAACAATTGCTGGAGCATTTATAATAGGTTTCTCAGAGAATCTTGGAATATGGTTTGCTAATAGATTCTTTGGCGTAGATACAGCATATAAACCTATCATAGCTTACATTGCAATATTCATCTCTCTAATTGTGGGAAGATCGAAGTATTGGGGTAGATAAAATGGAGCTCTCTAGCATATTAATATTTATTAGCAGCATCATTACATTCACGTCTATATATCTAATGCTGGCACTCAGTACTAATCTTGAATACGGCTATACAGGAATACCTAATCTCGGTAAAGTATTCTTCTTCTTTATAGGAGCTATAGTGTCTGCGGTGATTACTGCTAACATGTATAATAGTGTATTAGGCATCGAAGAGGGACTCTCAGCAATAGCTGCCACGAAAAGAACCGAGTATTCGATACAGAACCCTGTTTTTGCTACCGAAGTATTCGTATTATCCTTAGTCCTCTCAGTAATCATCACAGGATTATTTGGGTATTTAGCAAGCTACCCAGCGCTAGCTCTTCGAGAAGATTTCTTAGCAATCACATTGCTAGTATTTGGGGAAGCTGGAAGGATCTTTGTGCGAACATATGAACCCTTAGTAGGAGGTGTATTTGGTATGAGCGGCATACCTAATCCCCTTAATTTCATACAAGATCGAGCATTATCATCATTTATATATTCAATCTTTGTATTATTCATGGCCTCCATAACATTTATATTAGTTGAGAGATTAGTTAACTCGCCTTTTGGTAGAGTAATGAAAGCTGTTAGAGACGATGATCTAGCGGCGGCATCATTAGGTAAGAGTATTGCTAAAGTAAGAGGTCAGGTGTTATTTATTTCATCAGCAATTGCTGGTGCCGCAGGATCATTATTCACATTTTATACACAATCAATATTCCCAGATGATTTTATTCCTCCAGTAACATTTTATATCATATCAATGGTTTTGCTCGGAGGTGCTGGGAATAATATTGGTGTAGTGTTGGGAGCAGTTTTTCTCAGCTTATTTGAGAGATTTACACAGACATCAACATTGTCTATTCTAGGAATAACATTATCACTAGATATTAGCTATATTAGATACGCAGTAACAGGTTTAGTAATGATCCTTATACTATTCTTTAGACCACAAGGGATAATACCTGAGGGTGTAGTAAAAACACCATTATACAAGATCATTATAGAGAGAGAAAAAGAATTAAAAACACAGCCAAAAACCAGGGTAAAGTAATAAATCTTGATCTATAATCTCATCATATGAAATGAAAGATAACGAAGTACTCGAGGAAAATACTATGGATATAACAACATTGCTTATAATAGCCTTAATATTATTATATGGATCATGGTACTTTGCTGGATCTATTATCGGTAGAAGAATAATGATTAGAGTCTCTAGAGGATGTTTGGAGAAGGGTTTCAGGATCAAATTAGTTAGTCCAAGCTCTATCTTGATTGAGAGTAGTGATAATATTGCTCCATATAGGACCCTCAAGTATATTGGTTTATATATTGAGTGGCTTCCATTTGAAAATATCTTTATCTTCCCAATAAAATATTTGATTAGGAGAAGACCTCTTGTTGTTATAATGATGCAGTTTAAGAAGGAAATAAAAGGCTTCGCCGAAATATATGTATATAGAGATCTTAAGAATAATTCGGAGCATTTCTATATAGAAAAATTCGATCTTGAATCAAATAAACTTCATAGCATCGTAGCACTACTGCATGGTGAGAAATTAAAAAGAGTTATTATTAGTGAAAGACCCAGTGTGTCTATAATTACCTATATGGATAAAGAATGCGGAGAATTCCTAAATGAAATCTTGAGACTTGCTGATGATATACAAAAAGTACTATCAGCAGATATATGAGGTCTTAAAAAATCATTTTATTTGCTTTCTATACGTGAGGTAGCCCTTGAACAAGTAATAAGCCATTAATAGACCTAGTATAAATAGGATCGCTCCAAAAGCCGCAGACACTATATTTGATGCATTAACGAAACCGAAACCATATTTATCTACAACCGCTGCTTGAGGCGGTAGGAACTTACCTTGTAAAACATGTACGAGATATACATAAGTCTCCCAGAACAATGCGCCGAGGGTTGTTACTAGCATAAATATCCCTGGCCAAAAAGCGTACCAGCTAGGTTTCTTTTGATTTATTAGATAGACAGATACTAGCATAAGTGCTAATCCAGCCATTAATTGATTTGTTCCACCGAAGTATAGCCATAGATTAGTCCAGCTACCAGGCCATGCTAAAAATATCATTATTAGTATAAGAATAATAGGTGATATTAAATAGTGTCCAAAGGGTCTTGGAAAGATCTCTCCAGCAACAATCCTGAATACTCTCGCGAATAACATACTAGTAATTAAACCCATGATGATCACGAACACCGTGTAGAAGTATAACCAAGCCTCCTTAGATATGAATGGTAGTAGTGCATACACAATTTTTGATGCACCATTAGGATAGTCTAACGCTGTTGGAGCCGCTGGTGTCGCAATAACCATTACAGCGGCAACACTACTTAGCGCTAGAACACCCTCTGTAAACATTGCTCCCGCAGCCACTGGTCTAGCATCTGTCTCAAATTCTAATTGTTTAGATGATAAACCTCCAGATATTATTGAGTGCCACCCCGATATAGCTCCACAACCTATTGTTACGAATAACATCGGCCATAGAGGCCCAATAGTTGGATATTTAATAGGATCAAAATATGCCCAATCCACAACGGGTTTTCTAGAAGGATCTATGGTGACACCAGTCGCAAAAGTTGCTAAAGCACCTAACACGATTAGTATTAATGCAACTATCGAAGGTAGATAAGCAACATAAACTGTAGGTAGCAACCATCTGATCATAGGTGTTACTGAGGCTAAGTAATATATTATTCCAACAACAATTAACCAGAAAAGTGCTGTGAGACTACCAGGTTGAGTACCTTTTAAACCCGGATCCAAGAAATTAGTTGATGGTATCTTAAGCTGTGGGAAGATTGGTACTAGGGCATAGCCTAAGAATACTATGATCAGAGCTATTAATGATGCTAAAAATACGTTAAGCCTTACTCTAAATACTAGTAATCCGAATATGTATCCAGTTATTAAAACTACAAGTGTTGGTATTATGGATCCTGGTATTCCGTTAAGTAAAGTAACTACAGTCCATGCAAAAACAGCTACTAGAATTATTAGGTAAAATATTATGTATACTAGAAGAAGTGATCTTGCCCTACCTCCAAGTAATTCATAGGTTATGGGTCCTAGGGATCTACCCTCTTTTCTCACAGACATTAAAAGTGTTGAGTAATCCTGAACCCATCCTATAAAGAAATTACCCAGAAGAATCCATAGGATCGCTGGGAGCCACCCATAGAAGTATGCAGCAACCATGGGACCAACTATGGGGCCTAGTGCAGCAATACTCTTGAATTGATAGCCAAATAATACATATTTACTTATGGGGAAATACTCTACACCGTCAAAATACATCTTCGCTGGGGTAGGTCTCTTAGGGTCTGGTGACCAAATTTTTTTCTCAATATAACCCACATAGTAGTAGTATGCAAGGATATATACTATTATGCCTATTAAAACGTATATTGATGGAGTATCAAAGATCATTATTTAAACACCTTCAACAGTAACTAATGATTAGATAAAATATAAATCTTTTCAAATGTAAGTATTTAAAAAACTTAATCATTTGATATATCCATTATATTTTTAATGGACTTTAAATAATTTACATGAGGGAGGAAAAAATTGTCTAGTCTACTTAAGAAATTAAAAGATGTTGTTTCAGACGCTCTCTATGGAATAGCTTTACACGGTCAAGTCTCTACTATAAAGAGAACTAAGATGTACGTTGAGTACTTATTTATGTTAATGACTCTTGGGGATATGATGGGTATGCCTATTATACCTCCTTACTATACATTAAGACTTCTACCATACATGGTTCCTAATGTTAAGGGTTGGAAGCTTAGAATGCTTAGAGAACGTGATGTCACAGATATTATAGTTGGGTGATTAAGTGTCTAAAAGAATTGGCTTTAAATACGTATTTGAATCATTACCTGAGCTAAAACACATAATATTTGCCGGTAAAGGTGGTTTAGGTAAAACTACTTCGAGTGCTGGTTTAGCACATAAATTGTCTACTATGAATAAAAAAGTACTTTGTTTCTCAACAGATCCTCAAGCGTCACTCAGTGACATTTTTGAGCAAAATGTTTTTGGTAAAGGAGAGATCGAGATAGCACCTAATCTATATGTTCTAGAGATAGATGCTGATAAAAAAATTAATGAATACACAGAATCAATTAAAGCAAAGATAAGAGAAATGTACAAAGTTGAAGAGATCCCAAAAGAAATAGAGGATTATATAGAATCTGCTAAATCAGAACCTGCTATGTATGAGTCAGCTGTATATGACGCTATGCTAGATGTTGTGAATACCGGAAAATATGACTACTACATATTTGATATGCCACCATTTGGCCACGGTATTCGTATGGTTGCTATGGCCGATATACTTGCTAAGTGGGTTGATAGAATATATGAGGCTAGGAAAGAGGCTATGGAGTTAGATGCTGCAGCCGCGAGATTAAAAGGTGAGGCTCTTCTTATGTACGAGGATCAAATGATGAAGGAGCTAGAGGATATTAGGAGTAGAATTGTCTCATTCAGCAGACTTGTCTCTGATGAGAAGAGAACTGCTTTCGTAATGGTTATTACACCGGAGAGAATGTCTATCTTAGATACAGAGAGAGCCTCGGTAATGTTTGAGGAGCTAGGTCTTAGAATGAGGGGTATTGTCGTAAACCAGATTTATCCACCGGAGCTTCTAGATGATCCTGGCACCCCAGATTATCTCAAGAAGAGAATAATGAATCAAAGAGTTTATATTAGAGAGATCTATGATAAATTCAGAGACATGATAATAGCGACTATACCAATGTTTAATAAAGAGCCTAAGGGGCTCGAGATGATCAAGAGAGTAGGGGACGAGTTATGGGAATCGTCAATAGATCTGGGGGTTATAGAAAGTGTTGTGAAGAGATGATATCATGCCTCTCATAAAGACCGATCAAAAATTCATATTTGTTGGTGGAAAAGGAGGAGTAGGTAAAACAGTTGTCGCGGCCACTATTGCACTTAGTTTTGCTAAAAATGGGCACAAAGTCTTATTAGCTAGTTTTAATCCTGTTCACTCATTATCAACATTATTTCAACAAGATCTCTCAGGAGGATCTATTAAGAAAATTAGTGGTGTAGATAATCTCTACGCTGTAGAGGTGGAGATAGAGGATCTTGTTAATAGTTATAAGGAGAAGATCTCTAGAATAATTAGAGAATTTCTGAAATGGGCTGAGATCCCAATAGATCCGAAGGGATTTATTGATATAGCAACAACTAATCCAGCTTTTCAAGAGTCTGCTATGTTTGATAAAATGATGGATATCGTTATAAATGAAGGTGGAAACTATGATAGAATCGTTTTTGACACAGCAGCGGTTGCTAATGCTATTAGATTAATTGGTTTATCAAAGATCTATGGTCTCTGGCTCAGTAGAGTTATTAAGTCTCGAGAAGAAGCTCTTTCACTAAGATATCAATTGAGTTTTAGAAAAGACAAGGTTCTCGAAGAAATTAAGAAAGATCCTCTGCTACTAGATCTTATGAATATGAATACTAAATACACAGAAGTTAGAAAAACATTAACAGATCCCAATAAAACATTATTTATATTCGTTACTATACCAACCATACTCTCAATATCAGTGGTTAAGAGATTCTACGATATGGTTAAAGCATATGATATTCCCACTGGTGGAGTTTTTGTGAATATGGTTATTCCAAAAAAAGAGGTTGAAAAGGATCAATCGGGTTTCCTAAGATCTAAGTGGGAGGAACAAGAGAGAAATCTTAAGTTAATAAGAGAATTATTTGGTAACATGATCTTGGGCTACATACCATTATTCCCAGAAGATATAATTGGTTTAGAGGCTTTAAGCAAAGTTTTAGATAGCTTAGAGAGAGAAGCCCATGAAATTTCTTAGAAAAGTGTTTAGAGACAGAGATTTTCTTAAGAAGATAAGAGAATTTGTTTACGGTGCTACTGTCTATGATCTGTATAGAGAGACTAAGAAAATAGCTAGAGATTATAGGAATAGCATATATTTACTTGTTATAGGGGAAATGCTTGGTATACCACTTTTATCAAATTACTACTCACTGAGACTACTACCCTATTTACTCGAGGATCTGCCGAAGCTTAAAAAAGATCTTTTGACAGAGAAAGATTTATCAGATATAGTAGGTGAAGTAGGTGGGTAAAAGCACTATCGCTTTAGTAAATATGATCTTTGGGGCATACAACTTCATAGTATTATCTCACCCAGATGATTGGAGAATAGCTCCTTCATCATACTCATCCGAGATCTTTGAATCTATTTCGCAGAGTAATGTGAGATGGGTTAGAAGAGGATTAGCTGAGCATAATATATACACTGATAAAGAAATTGTTGGTTTGAGAATAGAGATTTGGAGTGGTAGAAAAAGATCGGGTGAGATTAAATCTTTGAAGAAACTAACTAGATTAAGCACCACAGCAGTAATAAATGGGCACTTAGCAGAAATTTACTTAGGAGAAGAGAGAAGATTGAAGCAACTCTTCAAGAGACTTAGTATATATTTCTACTGTGATAAAACAGATAGAACAATACTTCTCGAATTCATTGGTAAAACAGATATTGATAGAATCCTTGAACATATAAAAGATTCTCAGTGCCACATATAGTATTCAAGAATAATTACTTTATAGAAAAAATCTCGTAATAGTATATTACCTCATAAGGTATCGATACAACAATAGGCGTCTTTACTTCAGCTACCATGAGATTCAATGTAATAGGGATTTTGATATCACCTCTAATAATAATTTCTGCCACAGGTCCCTTCTCCCCACGTAGGATATTAGTCATGTGCGTGGAGTATAATTTCACTAAATCAAATACTTTAGCCAGATCAATGTCGACATCAAGTGAAATACTTTGTTTCCCAGGCCATATCTTAATATCGCTTCTGGATCCACTACCTAAATATGTTCCATTAACATATATGTGATATGTTACATCATTAATCTCAATACTGTGATTAGTCGGGTTCATCAGACTCAGCTTAAAAGTTATGGAAACAATTCTTGGGAGAGGTATTGGTATACCAGCCACTTTATATAGTTCCTTAACATTGGTGCCAACAATACTATAATTCTCTAGGCTTAGGCTCTTAGCAATAGTGTATCCCTGGTAGATCCATATGCTTAAACCGATTATCACAAGAGCAAGAATAACTAAAAGGATCTTTTTAACCAAAATCTTACACCATTTATAAAGCAGCTAAGGAGGGATAAAGTGCTACGTTATTTTAATCAATGATATCTCTCCTCTAAGTATTTTCTCAGCTAGTTTTTTAGTAGATCTAGTTACATCATCTCTTAAAATCACCTCGGCAAGATCGAACCATGCAACATCCAACGCATCTCCACCAGCTCTTAATTCACCGCGTACACTGTTTGCATCGAATAAAACATCTAGTATCACATAGTGGAATTTAACAAGATTATTACTTCGAGTAATAACCTCTACCACATCAATAATACCAATTGGTTCAGCTACTAAACCTGTTTCTTCGAATAATTCTCTTTTGGCAGCTTCACGTATTGTTTCACCAGCCTCTATAACGCCTCCCGGTATAGACCACATGCCCTCTCCTGGCGCATATCCTCTTCTTACTAGCAATAATGATTCGTCTTTAATGATCACGCAACCAACTGAAGCAATTGCATAACTAGGATATGTACGAGACATTAATATCTCCAATCATAAGACTCGTATTTGGATATATACATTCGCCAGATACTTTAATTAAATTTAACACTTAATGATCCTAATAAGAATTTTAATAGAAGTATTTAAAGAAGATCTTATTATCCATCAAGTGAGAAAACATCTGAATTAGACACCTAAATAAATTCGATGAAAAACTCTATTAGTAGACCTAGGCAATAGTTAAGTTTATATATCCTCTTTGAATTTTTAGAACTACGAGGATGGTGTGTATGAAGGAGATCATATATAAGATTTTAACACCTATCTTATTAACAGTATTAATTCTTTCAATTGAGGCCCCCCAAATATATATAGTTAATAGTCAAACTACAAAAACAGCCTCACTAAGTGCTTTAAGTCCTATAACGTGTCCTAGGGTGGGAGGCTCTCTAGTAGTTATTCACTGGGGAGACCCTAAGAGCTTTAACCCAGATTCTCAGGTTGATGATGCGTTATTCGCTATTGCCTCTCAGATCTTTAATAAATTAGTTGATCTGGATGTTAACTACAACGTTATACCTGAACTAGCTGAGTCTTGGGAAGTTGCCCCCAACGGATCAACATTTATATTTCATTTAGTCAGGAACGCTACATGGCACGATGGATACCCCTTCACTTCAGCTGATGTGAAGTATACTCTTGAGGCTATAAAGAAGTATAAAGGTGTCATGTACGGCTTCTTGGGAATGAGTGATCTAATATCGGTAGATACACCAGATAATTACACAGTAATAGTTAGATACTCAAAACCATTCCCAGCATTCCTAGGCTTTTTAGCATGGTATGGCACATTCATATTGCCTGAGCATATATATAACAAGACAGAGTATAAGGACTGGATGGATCCTAAGATACCAGCATTAACAAAACCAATAGGAACCGGACCATTCAAATTTGTAGAATACGTAAAAGGTGATCACGTAACACTAGAAGCTAATCCAAACTATTTCAAGGGAAGACCCTGTCTGGATAGAGTAGTATTCAAAATAGTCCCAGACCCAACCGCGGCTCTACAAAGCTTCCTAGCTGGCGAGGGAGATGTATTAAATAACAGACCTCCGACCACAGAGATACCTAGAATAAACTCCACACCAGGTGTAATAGTCGAAATGAGACCTGTCCCCAGCAGATGGTATATAGCATTTAATCTACTGAATCCAATACTCGCAGATCTCAGAATGAGACTAGCTATAGCATACGCCATAAATAGAACAGAGCTTGTTCAGAAAGCAGAAAATGGCTATGGATATCCGGCAGAGGGGATGTATACACCAGCTATAAAATGGGCATACAACCCCAATGCAACTCTGCCACCATATGATCCTGCTAAAGCAAATGCTTTACTTGATGAACTAGGGTACAAGATGGGTCCAGACGGATACAGATATACTCCAAATGGAACCAGATTAACACTGAGATTCACTATATTCACAGGAGCGGAATCTGAGGCTATCGCATCGTTAATAAAGGATCAATTAAAGAAAGTCGGTATAGATATAAAGATAGAGGAATACGAGATAGCTGCCTGGGAGGATAAAGTTGTTAAGAAAAGAGACTTTGACTTAGCAATGCTAGACGGTTTCCAGGGACCAGATCCTGATAACATGAGATCTAGATTTGGTCCAGGAGCTTATCTTAATATGGCTAATTACTCTAATCCTGAATTCGGGAAACTACTAGATGAGGCAGCATCTGAGCCGAATCCTGAGAAAAGAAAAGAGCTATACTGGAAAGCACAAGAGATAATGGCTAGGGATCTACCATATCTACCATTAGCTGATCTCGTAGCGTTCTTTATATACAGAACAAGCTTCCATGGATTCTACTGGCAACTACCAGGGGTCGAAGGACTTAATGTGATGGAGAGAGTTTGGTGGGAAGGCGGAACACCTGTTGCAACAACAACTCCACCAACGACGAGCTCCCCAATCTCGACGCAAACTATGACAACAAGCCCATTGACTTCGCCAATAACTCAAACCACATTAGTCTCTACATCTACTCCAACATCTGCGACAACAGTACCTGTGGCAGCGCCATCGTACACACAAGTACTCCTCGTAGCTATTGCAATAGTGGTGATTTTGGTTATAGCATTAGTCTATATGTTTGTTAGAAGAAAATAAGGAAGATACTTATGAGTCTAGCTAGATACTTAATCCAAAGAATTTTTCAATCTATCGTCGTATTATTCGCGATTATAGTAATTAACTTCTTTATTATATCTCTCGCCCCCGGAGATCCTATACAATTCGTGGCTGGAGACATAGCTATTAGCTCGCCAGAATTCGCAGCTTATCTAAGGGCTAAGTGGGGTCTTGACAAACCATTGTATGAGAGATTACTACTATACATCTACAATATACTACGAGGAGATCTAGGGTACTCCTATAGATACTCTGAGCCAGTAATTAATCTTATTCTAGAGAGATTACCTATAACACTTTTACTCACAGTCACAGCCAATGTACTAGCTTTTGTAATAGGTGTTCTCATAGGTATATACTCAGCTAGAAACATTGGAAAGAAAGTAGACACTACTCTCCACGTAATCAACTTTTTACTGTGGTCAACACCATCATTCTGGCTCGGTATAGTCCTAATGATAATATTCTCTGTTGATCTAAGGATCTTACCCGCTACTGGATTAATGAATGTTAGAAATCCTCCACAGGGAATGTGGCTATATCTAGATATCCTCTATCACTCAATACTTCCAGTAGCAACACTGACACTAATAACTCTTCCACTATACTTCAAAATAACTCGTGACAGCATGTTACAACAAGCATCAGAAGATTACGTAATGACGTATAGAGCGATTGGCTTCAGTGAAAACGTTATATATAGAAGATACATATTCCGAAACTCAATTATACCACCAGTAACTATGTTCGGTATTCACATGGGCTTTGCAGTGGCGGGAGCCGCATTAATAGAAAATGTTTTTGGGTGGCCAGGTGTAGGAAGACTTCTTCTCGACTCTATAAGAACAAGAGATTACCCAGTAATACTAGGAGTCTATGTAGTAATAGCTTCATCGATAATAATAGCTAATTTAATAATTGATATAATATACGCATTACTAGATCCTCGAATAAGAATCACGGGCAGAAGGTGAGTTAATTAATGAGAACAGTTAATATATTTGCACAAACAATAAAGTCAATAATAAGAGACAAATATGGTTTAGCGGGATTAGTAATAATAACAATTATAATTGCTATTGGTGCACTAGCCCCATATCTTCCATTACCTGATTTTAACTCAACAGAGTTTCATAGACTAGAGCCACCCTCACCAAGACATCTTCTGGGAACTGATTATCTGGGTAGAGACTTGCTGAGTAGAGTGATTTGGGGAGCCAGAATCTCTATACTAGTTGGTTTCGTGGCGGCGGGTATATCAGCTATAATAGGGATAATACTAGGTACATTAGCAGGATACTATGGAGGATTAATCGATAATATTATAAGCAGGATCATAGAAATATTCTTTATGATCCCAACATTCTTTATCGCATTAACACTTGCTGCCATATATGGAAGCAATATCTATATGCTAATGCTAATAATAGGATTAACCACATGGCCTGTTACAGCAAGAGTAATGAGAGGACAAGTGCTTATTACAAGAGAATTTTTATATATAGAGGCTACGAGAGCTATTGGTGCTAGCGACTTCAGGATCATTACTAAATATGTTATTCCCGCATCAATACAACCCGCGATCGCGAATACTATTCTGCAGGTCGGGAATGCTATAATGATCGAGGCAGGGTTAAGCTACTTAGGTCTCGGAGATCCTAATTACCCAAGTTGGGGTAGGCTAATATATGAGGGGCAACCCTATGTGGATACTGCGTGGTGGCTATCTGTAATCCCAGGATTATTTCTTTTGGCGACAGTGCTCGGCATAAATTTCTTAGGGGACGCGGTAAATAGAATCTTTAATCCGAAAATGAGTCAGAGAACATCTCTTTAATTATTTTTTCCCTCGGAAATCTATTTCTACAAGGCGAATAAATTGAGTATACAAAGATCCTCTCTAGATAGAGATTTAATAAACAAAATTCTCAATAATGTTCCTAATTACCAATACTTCAAGACCTTTGATGAATTAGAAGTGTCTAGCGAGGAGCTGGCTAGGGAACATAGAGATATTGTTAGAATAGTGGAGATAGGTAGAACGAGATGTAAAGAGAAGATAAGAGCATTAATTATCGGCAAGGGATCTAGGAGAGCACTATTATTTGGGGCACCTCATCCCAACGAGCCTGTGGGTACATTAGTTCTTGATTATTTATCTAGCGCGTTGACCTCTGATCAAGAGATCCATAAAATGTTCGATTATACATGGATTATTATTAAGGCGATCGATATAGATGGTCTGAAACTCAATGAGGGGTGGCTGAAGAAACCATTCTCCATAGAAACCTATGCAAAGAATTATTATAGACCAGCTGGAAACGTGCAAATAGAATGGAGCTTCCCTATAAAATATAAGAGATATTCTTTCAATAACCCAACTCCTGAAACAAAAGCTTTAATGAATATAATTAATGAATACAAACCTGATTTCATATATAGTTTACATAATGCTGGTTTCGGCGGCGTATACTACTATATATCTGAGGAAGCACCTTTACTCTACCCAATCTTTCAGTTATATCCAAGATCTCTTAATGTTCCTCTGAGTTTGGGTGAGCCAGAGGCTCCTTGGATGATTGAGTTCACTAAGGCTATCTACAGAATGCCTTCTGTGGCTGACTATTACGAGTTTATAGAGAAGCAAGGCCTAGATCCTACACAAGTAATTAAACATGGTGGTAGCAGCTACGACTACGCCAAGAATCTTAATCCACGCGTCGTTGAACTCGTTACAGAAGTTCCATATCTATATGATCCAAAAATAGAGGATCTTAATGAAAACAAAGAGGGTGTTTCTAGGAGAGAAGCTGTCTTAGAGGCTCTTGAGTGGAGAGAGAAAATGTTTGAGTTTATAAGAGATATCTATCTAAAATCTAAGAAAATTATTGGTGAAAGAGATCCTTGTAGCGTGTCAGGGAGATTAATGGAGTCATTAGAGTACTTCATAGAGACACTACCCAAATCAATAGAGGCTCAAAAGAGATGGGCTAAGACAGATCCTTCTCTAGAGAGAAAAGCTACAGTAGCTGAATTATTTGATAATAAATACGTATCTAAATTCTATACATCGCTTTCATTAGGTATGCTTTATAGATTATTAAAAATTGAGTATGATAAAATAAGCGAGTTAAGACCTTTATTCGAGGAAGTAGATAATAAATTAAATGAGTTAATAAGATCATTAGAAGAGAATAAGTCTTACAGAGTTATAGAGATCCAGAGATTAGTTAAGATTCAATTGGCAGCTGGTCTATACACAGCTTTATACACACAATTAACCAGAAGAGGCTAGTCTTTTACTCATATAGACTTTCTACTATGCAAGGTCCTGAACTGTTTCTTTATAAACAGTAATTTTTCACCTGTTATCTCCTGATTTATATTAATTAATCTATTAACCTCCTCCTCTAAATCTAATTCAGTAAATATTCCATGGTTATTAAGGATCTTCTTTGCCTCATAAATATCTTTTGTTTCAGCTAATTCATTTATTAATGAATTAAGTGAGGCTACTACCCTAGGATCTAGGAAGAATGTTATTGTATTAATAATATTAATAGCTCCTATCCTTGATCCACTTCTCATAGAGATCTGTCCATGGAAACCCTCGAAGGCTCTGAGAGATGTTTTACTAGCCTCACTTTCAATACTACTTAATAAATTCTTCAATACCTCGTAGTCCTCAGGGGTCATACCACGTGCTCCTAAGAATCCTCCTCTCTCAGCTACTAGAGATATTCTTCTCAAGACATATTCCTGGGATAATTCACCGTCTCCACCCACTGAGTGAACCGCTAGTATACTCTCAAGATCTTTTATAGATGCTAGTCCCGTGAAATCCGCTAGCGGGCTCCACAGATCTTCTTCATAGCCAGTTGCCAATATGTCTCCACCAACATCTACGCCTAAGACAAGATCTGTTCCAAATAAATTCATTAATTCTTTGATTCCCTCACGAACACCCAGTGCTGCCTTAGACAGATCTACTACACCTATCTCCTCCTTAAGAATCTTAGAAGCTCTAGCAGCCTGAAAAACAATTTTTCTACCACCTCTAAGGGCGTAGCTACTCTCGTTCACCAGAGCAGAGTAATTCCCCACGGATCTAGCCTCGTGTATTTCCTCAAGTTTAATTGGTCCTGGCAACGGATCAACTATGTATCTCTCCCACGCAACTGAGGCCACTCTACTATTGATCCCTATTCTGCGGAGAGCTAAGGCGAGCATTGAGGCTGTCGCAACATCTCCCCCACCTCCTAAGGCGACCACTAAAATATTTTTATAGCCTCTGCTGATTATGTATTCCATCGAAATCCTCTTTAGACAATATTTTCAGAGAAAAAAAGAATTAGCCTATGACAAATGTCTCGTGTATTAATCTCCCTGTCTTGAATCTTTCTGGTGTAAAGGGCTCAGCGATCTCTGGCATTTTACCGGTAACTACGTACTCCGCCAATACCTTCCCCGTATATGGTCCAAACATGAATCCGTGTCCGCTGAAGCCTCCTGCAACATATAATCCCTCAGGCCAATCTCTTGATCTACCTATCACATGACTACTATCAGGTGTCATATCATAGAAACCGCTCCATAATCTCATTATTCTAATACTCTCAGATCCTCTCAAAGCAATTCTTAGTGCTCTCGCGAAGTATCTTAGCCAAAGTATAGTGTTCTCACGCTCCACAAGACCCCTAGCCTCTCTCCCTGTTTTTACTGATCCAATTATTTCCCCCTTTAGTGTCTGTGAGAAATACATTTTTAATTGACCATCTATCACAAACACATCTATTGTGTATCTAAAGGGTTCAGTAACCATGATCTCTTTTCTAAGAGGCTCAATAGGAATGCCCAGACCAAGTTTATCTGAGAAATACTTTAGATCTTCGTTAACTGCTAATATAATATTATCGCCCTGGAAAAATCCTTTGGGAATAGTCTCTACACCAATAACTCTGCTATCCTTGATAATCACGTTTGACACATATGTTCTCTCAAAGATCCTTACACCACGTCTCTCACAACTTCTTCTTAACCCATAAACAATTGAGTCTGGGTGAAAAGATCCGTCCTGAGGACCTAAGAAGGAAGCTATCAAATCTTTCCTAGGCTTCAAGAAAAAGTATCTCCTGAAGGTCTCCTCAGCACTGAACTCCTTTAGTGGAACACCATATCTCCTGAAATTCTCGGCGTGTTTCCTCATATTCTTGTAGGCTTCTTCATCAAAGATTAGCCATAGATAACCTGTTGTTGTGATAAGAGGATTATAATCAATTAATTTATCTATACTCTTGAGATATTTTATTGCCTCAATAGCGAATCTAAGGTTCTCCTCAGCGCCGAAGTGAACTCTGTATCTCCCACCATTTCTCCCAGAGTTGCCATATCCTACAAAATCCTTTTCCAAGACACAGATCTCGGAGCCCTCATTTGTTAATATTGCTAAGTGAAGAGCTGTTGATAAACCAACTACTCCTCCACCAACTATTATGTATCTGCATCTCAACTAATCTCACCACCTAATAATCCTATCTCAACAGGCTCCAGAGGAGGTCTCTGACGAATCAGCCCAAGAGATCCTAGAGGAACCTTCCTAAAATATGATAACAGCATAAGTGCTGTATACTTGCACCATCTACCTTGACAAGAACCTGTTCCAAGAGCCGTGTATCTCTTAATTTTCTCCAGCGTCTCATAACCCATGTCATATGCCTTGATCACATCGTTTAAAGTAACATCTTCACATAAACAAATGAATTTTAGACCATCTATACTATCACCGCCTAAGTAGAATCTTGGTCTCTCAGTAACTATCTTGCTATAAAAATCAACGATTCTCTTTCTATCATATATATTCTTCAACGAATCCCTCTCTTTCTCACTTAAGCCACTTCTTTCTGTAAAGAATCTTGCTAAGAGCTCTGCTTCTCGAATTAGATCTTCTCGCGAGGTGCCAGTTGCCTCACCAATCATATAGATATTCTTCGCACTAGTCTCTCCATTGATGTTTGTGTATATTGTTACGGCATCTAGGTTCTCGGTGTATGCGGGCTCTGCTTTGAGTTGAAGAAGAGGCTCTATAACTGGTTGACGATGAAGTGCTGAGACAACAAGATCTGCCTCCACAAAACCTTTAGTGTCTTTTGTGAAGTACTTCAACCCCTTAATAATAGGGTATCCTTCTCCACGAACCTCTTTGACACCAGTTACTATTCTATAACCAGATGTTTTCTCAACTGATTCTTCACTAGTTAAGATTGTTACATCACCTTTTCTTTCAATAGCTTTAGAGGCCACATACCTACCCCACCAGCCATGGCCTAGCACAACAATTCTTTTGTTCCTAATATCACATCCTGCCTCAAGAAGTCTGAGGAAGAGATCTGAGCTTACTATACCCGGAAGATCATTGTTCTCAAATACTGGGTAAGTCTCTCGAGTCCCGGTGGCGAATATTAATTTATTGATTCTCGCCCTATAAACTTTTCTTTTGTGTCTATTAACGAATAAGTGACCGTCCTCGAAGAAACCTATGTAACTCGTGTCATCAAGTCTCTCTACGCCTGAATCAATTTTTACATTAAGATCTTTATACACAGGATTGTGATCATAGACTAAGAGACTATCTATGCTTCTATATGAGGAGATCTCATTAGCGATAATAACAGCGCTAGGATCAGATCCTATTATAACGATATCTTTATCAATATCCTCATACTCAGGCTCTACATAATCTGCTTCTTGAGGTATATTCGGTAAACCGCTTGACTTAACCACAAATCTCCATAAAACACTCCATAGCTTCCGGATCAAGATACTATGTTGGAAACCTGCTTCTCCAAATCCGGCAAGGATCTTTGTAGCAAACTCAGATCTCGAATAACTGGATTCTATCTTCGGAAGATTCTTAGTATTATATATGTAGCTAATTTTGCTATCAGCATAGAACCTCGCCCAAGGACACCAATTCTCTCCAGAGAATGGTGCTCTAGCTCTCCTAAACTTAGGACTTGATACAGTGGGGATAATCCTACCTCTACAAAATATATCGAGAAGAACTTCATCAGGCGATATTTACACCCATTTAATTATTTCCATATTCCTAAGAATATATTTTGTGTTTCTCACCAAATCACTAAATAATTAATAAATGATCTGTTGATTAAGATATTGAAGAATTATACTTTTAATATTATTTAATAACTATAATTTGGGGAAAGAATTTTTGAGTTCTAAATCTTTTATAGAGAAAGATGTGTTATCATGGATCTTGTCTAAGCCTTGGACAAAGTACTACGATGAATATGTTCCTAAGGAGTTAGAGATAAAAGAGGATGTTGCTCACGAGATCTTTAGAAGAGTCGCCTCAGAGGAGAAGGATCGAACCTTTCTGATATTCTTTAATAAAAGCTATAGTTATAGAGAAATAGATCTTTTGTCAGATGCTGTAGCAATTATGCTTAAGGAAGATGGTTTCGAGAAGGGTGATGTTGCCTCAATCATGCTTCCAAACACTCCTCAATTCGCTATTGCTCTCCTAGGTATTTTGAAGGCTGGTGGTATCGCAACACTAATGAATCCACTATACACATCCTCAGAGATGCTTTATCAAATTAAGAATTCAGAGGCTAAATACCTCTTTATCCTAGATCTATTCTATGGCAGATATAAAGAGATTGAGGATAAGACTAGTTTAAGAAAAATCTATGTAACCAGTATAGCTGATGCACTTGGTTTCCCACTGAATATTCTGTATAGATTAAAAGAGAAGCCTCCTAAGATCCCTCAGACGGATAAGGTAAAGAATCTTATGCCAAGGATCATGAGGATTAAGAAGGATCTAGAGGCAAAGAAGATTCAGCCACCAAAGGTAGAGGTCGCGTCAGAGGATAGAGCACTGATCATGTACACAGGCGGAACAACAGGTGTTCCCAAGGGAGCAGTTATTCTCCACAGAAATATTGTGGCAAATATGCAACAAGTAGCCGCGTGGCATCCCCCAAAGCCTGATGGTAGTAGGATCAGATATATCATGGCTGGCGTTCTCCCATGGTTCCATATATATGGTTTAATAACAGTTTTCTTCACAGGATACTACACGAGATCCACTATAGTAGTTTTCCCGAGATGGGATCTTGAGACAGTGCTAAAAGAGATCGAGAGAAGAAAAATAGAGGTATTCCACGGGGTACCAACAATATACACATACATAGTAAATAGCCCCCTAGCAAAGAAATATAATCTAAGATCACTTGTAACCTCAATTAGTGGCGCTGCACCACTACCGGTTGAGGTACTGAAGAAATATGAGGAATTGACAGGCGCCAGACTAAGAGAGGGTTACGGCCTAACAGAAACTTCCGTAGTTACCCATGTGAACCCGATCTATGGAAAATATAAGCCTGGCTCAATAGGAGTACCAATACCAAATACGTATGCGGCAATAGCCGACCCCGAGCAACCCAAGCTACTACCACCCGGCGAGATAGGTGAGGTTGTTATCAGCGGACCCCAAGTATTCGCGGGCTATCATAACATGCCTGAAGAGAATGCAAAAGTCTTCTTCGAGTTAGGGGGTCTGAGATGGTTTAGAACAGGTGATCTAGGCTACGTAGATGAGGAAGGATACTTCTATATAGTTGATAGAAAGAAAGATATGATTAAGTACAAGGGCTACTCAGTGTACCCAAGAGAAATTGAGGAGATTCTATATAAGCATGAGGCGGTTGCGGAAGCGGCAGTGGTGGGATTAAAAGATCCAATTGGGATAGCAGGTGAAATACCCATAGCCTTTGTTGTTTTGAAGAAAGAGTATGAGAAGAAAGTAGGTGAGAACGAGATACTGGAGTATCTCAAGAAACATCTAGCCTCGTATAAAGTCCCGAAGAGAGTCATCTTCGTTGATAAACTACCTAAATCAGCTGTTGGCAAAATACTTAAGAGAGAAATCAGAGACAAAGCAAAAATTAGCGTGGTTGGTGAAGAGATCAAAATTGAATACTCAGTGTAGCATGTAAATGAAAAACAGAGAATAATTGCTACTATCTTTTTGTATTTGGGATTAACTGAGTATCTTAGAGATCAGTTAATCACATTATATAATCCTCTAAGTCTAAAATCAATTGGATTTTAAATGGATCCTAATCAACGAATAAAAGATCTCCTAGAAAAAACACTGAGTAAATATAGTTCTTTGATTAACTTATTTCGTGAGAAACCGCTACTTGTTTTTTGGGAGGTTACTAAGGCTTGTCCTCTGACATGTATTCATTGTAGAGCTGAGTCAATTCTTGAGCCTCTCCCAGGAGAATTATCTACTGAGGAGGGCTATAGATTAATTGATGACGTGCTAGGCTTCGGGAAGCCGTATCCTGTTCTAGTCTTCACCGGCGGAGATCCTCTTATGAGAAGAGATTTATATGATCTCTTGAGATATGCTAAGAGTAGAGATTTGAGAATTGGTGTGGCCTTGACTGTTTCTGAGAGATTAGATAATGAGAAACTCTATACTTTAAAGAGAATTGGTGTAGACGCTGTCTCTATAAGTCTGGATGGGGCATTCCCTGAGACACATGATTATATCAGGAGATCTAAGGGGAATTACTATAGAACTATTGAGGTTATCAAAAAAGTTATTGAGTTAGGCTTCAGCTACGAAGTTAATACACTTATTTGGAAGAGATCTCTTATTGAGATACCTGAATTGGCTAAGTTGCTGAGGAGCATAGGCGCTGATACTCTAGAAGCATTCTTTTATGTACCAGTTGGTAGAGGATTTTCTCATATCCCAGAGCTGGAGCTTTCCCCAGAGGAGTATGAGGTGGCAATAAACATATTACTGGATCTATTTCTCTATGGTTTCACCGTAAGATTTGTTGAGGCACCTTTCTACAGGAGAGTGCTGATCGAGAGATTAACTGGGTCAGAGTATAGACATCCACTATACCTTAAATTAAGAGAGAGATTAAGAGAACTATTAGGTGAACCACTTGAGAAGGATCTATCAAAATACTCCTTCACACCAACTAGAGATGGCCAAGGAATAATATTCGTAGCATACAACGGAGACATCTACCCAAGCGGATATTTACCATATAGACTAGGCAACGTGAAGGAGAATAGCATAGTCGATGTCTACAGAAATCACCCGATGCTAAAAGCAATAAGAGACAGTGAGTTTAGAGGAAAATGTGGTGAATGTATATTTAAGAGAATATGTGGAGGATCTAGATCAAGAGCATATGCATATTATAAAGATCCTTTGAGAGAAGATCCTGCATGTATTGTTACATATGGAAAGATCTCATAGAGAACCTTCTTATTATAATAATATATTATCTTCTTACTACAATTTTGATAATTAATTAATTGCCTATGATAATTATAAGATCTCAAAAATTCACACTCTTATAACAATATTAAGTGATCACTGATTATAGATCCATTCATGTACGATCAGGTTGCTGAGTAATCCAAAGATCACATATTTGCAGATAGACCCTTGCGAGATAATATATGCGAAAGACTAAGTACATTATTCACAACTTAGCTAACTACTTATTTAGACATACTTTACAATCCACTATAAAAATGGAGATCTATATAGACAATTATCGTGCTACTAATTAACGACCGATAATGAGTGCTGTAAGGAGAACTTGAGTAAACGCTTTCAGGAATATATTAAGAGATCTTGCTCAAATAAATTAATATGCTCCACGAGGTATTATCACACAGATGAAATAACTAATCTATAGAGAAGCACTTGAATTAGCAGAGTATGTTATAAAGATACATTATAGAAGTTACGCATCTCGGTATCTAATAAAGCATTGAAACCTTAAAGTTGGATCATTTATGATCCATTTAAGATATATGTCTAAGGAACTGCTACCGGCAGAACCGATGGGTTAACAAGATGTGTTGGAGCTAGCAAATATTTCGGCGGTGATGACGGAGGAGTAGTGATTCGCGACAAGTAAATCTATTCAGAGAGAGTTTATACTAGCCGAATCCGCCACAAAAACTTCTTCTATGGTGCGAATCAATAGGATCTAATTTGTTAATTTAATAATGGATCTGCCTTAAACTTATTGTCTATGGACAGCTCCAACTAGATCTTCGATACGATCTATACCTAAGATCTCTAACCAACGAATTAAGTCTCTTAAGATCTCGATGATCACCCCTGGATTCTTGATAAGTGCTGTTCCTATTTGAACGGCTCTTGCACCTGCTAATATAAACTCTGCTGCGTCTTCCCACGTGAAGACACCGCCAACACCTATTATATCAACTCTGTATTCTTTGTATATCTCGTAGATAACTCTTGTAGCTACTGGATGAATAGATCTTCCTGATAATCCCCCAACAATATTTGTTAATATGGGCTTCATGCTATAGACATCAATTGCCATTGCCTTAATAGTATTTATTAATGTAAGTGCTCTGGCTCCTTTCTCAATTGCTTTACCAGCAGACTCTCTTATTTTATCACTTAAACCCAATTTAGCGATCACAGGGATTCTAATGACCGAGGAGACTGTCTCGACAACCTCGGCAACATTACCGGGGTCTCCACCGATATCTATTCCATAACCCTTAGTGTGAGGACAACTGAGATTAAGCTCAATAGCATCAGCCCCACTAGTCTCCGCCATCTCTGCTACCTCTGCAAATTCTTTTTCGTTGGAACCTCCTACACTAATAATAATCTTTTTTCCAAGCCTCTTTGCTCTCTTAATTAGTTCTGGGATAATATTTATTCCTGGATTAGCTAATCCCACGGCATTGAGTAAATCTCCGTTTCTTAGCTCAACAACTATCGGAGGATCATAGCCTTTTCTAGGGTTCTTAGTAATTGTTTTCGATACGATGGCTGATACTCCGTAGCTAGCTAATATCTCTATTTGCTCAGGCTCAGCACCCAGTATACCGCTAGCATTCATAATCGGATGATCTAGTCTCAGACCAGCTATAGAAGTCTCTAGCTTCCTGAGAAGAGTTTTATCGAGTGAGAGGTCTCTCAAGAAAATCACCTTCTCTATAAACAACTACTCCTCTAACAATAGTAGCATATACATAGCCTCTAATCCTCATATTTTCATAAGGTGTGTTTCTAGCTCTAGAGATCATATCAGAGGATCTGATAACAAATTCTTTATCTAGATCCACCACAGTGTAGCTAGCTACGCAACCAGGATCTATGCAACCAAATCTCTCTAGACCAAGGAACCTGGCTTGTCTCAAAGAGATCTTTTCGACAAGGGTCTTCATACTCATGGCCTCCCTAGCGACTAGATTCAGTAGAAGTGAGCCAGCGAACTCTATAGATGCGATACCTGATGGACACTCTTTAAAGTCTCTACTCTTCTCCTCAAGTGTGTGTGGGGCATGATCTGTTGAGAACATATCTATTAATCCATTCTCGGACACCGCCTCTCTAAACAAAAGATCCTTTACTAAGCCTGGTCTAAGCGGGGGATTAACCTTAGCTAAGCAACCTAATTTCTCTTCATGTGATGAGTATAGATAGATGTAGTGTGGACAAGTATCTGTTGAGTACCCAAGAGACTTAGCTACTTGAGCTGTTAAAGTATTTGTTACATGAGTAATATGCACACCCTTTCTTCTCCCGAGAACCGCATAGATTTTCTCAATAGCTCTTATCTCTGAATCCACCGATCTACATCTCCATCTAAAACCCTTATCGCACTCCTCATTAATTGTCTCTGGATCTTCGGCATGGATCACTACTCTCTTCACTTTATTTCTTAGCTGATCTCTGTGTATCTCGAGTAACTCGTAGTCTTCTGGATAGATCTTTACACCATAAACCTTCTCACCAAGGATCATTTTCTCAAGCTCGCTAGGGTCTCTTGGTAAAGCAATCCATACCCCATAGTCTGTATAGGATCTTTTCTCAAAAGAATCAATTTTTCTCCTGAGAGCCTCAACACTATTTATCCTAGGCTTAGTATTTGGCATATCAATAACTAGTGTGAAACCACCCTTAGCCGCTGCCTTAGTGCCTGACTCCTCATCTTCTTTATACGAGAGATCAAGTCCTCTCATATGAACATGAATATCAATAAAACCCGGCAAAGCAAGATATTTACTGAAATCATGATGTTGATCTACGCCAGAGAATCTCTCAAAACCATATTTAGCATCCTTAACTAATCCATTCTGTACTAATAATGAGACTCTTCTCTCATTATACCCATCGAAATATTTGAGCCAGAGACTAGTTAGTCTCGAGATGAGGCATCACCTCATCACATGTAAAGACGGGACCATCTCTACATAACAGCTTTGGAAGAGGTTTTAGAACACAACTACCACAGAAACCAATACCACACTTAATATACGCCTCCAGCGCAACGTATATCTCCACGTCGTATCTATATTTAATCTTGATCTCTTTACATATTGTATTTAACATTGGTTTAGGACCTGAGGCTATTACCACATCCCATTTGTCTCGTGAGATTAATTCCTTAAATAGCTCTGATGCTTTTCCACAAAAGATCTTTTTGTTTAAGCAGTCCTCTGAGGCAAGATAGATCTTTCCTAAGTATTTGTTAGGAACCACCTTACTTAGATCAAATAATTCATCACTTGCTCTAACACCCCACACGACATCTACTAAACCACCTCGAGAAGAAATATACTTAGCTAAGTAAGGAAGTGATGCAATTCCTGATCCTCCGGCGACAAATAATGTTCTTCTTATATCACTAAGTTCAAGACCTCTCCCATAGAAGCCATTTACACCTACGAAAACAGGGTTCTTGGAGAGTGCTTCGGTTCCTTCTCCAACTACCTTAAATATTATTTTAAGGAAGTTGTTTTCGTAGTCTGCTACTGACATTGGTAAAAGATCTTTTCTCGGGATCCATATTGTTACGAATTGAAATGGTTTGGGCACACCTAATTTGTTATCTAGAAGCTTGAGAGATGCGAGAAAATAATTCTTGGATAATTTATCTACACTAATGATCTTTGCTGAAGTAAACATTTTACTACACGCCTAGGTATCTAGGGATCTCGTTTTCCTCAATAATAGTTCCACAATACATGCATTGTAGTCTTAGTGGTTTGCTAGAGATCTTCTTAAAATAGGATGTTATTGGCTCACGAGATTGATTAGTTATACATGTTGGATTAGGACATTTGAGAACTCCCTTGATCTCTGAGGGAACCTCCACTCTATATTTTTTCTTGATCTCGTAGTCCTCAATAATATTTATTGTGGCACTAGGCGCAATGAGAGAAATTATATTTACCTCATTTGGTTCAAGGAATCTATTCTCTATCTTAACAATATCTTTCCTACCGAGTTTCTTACTCTCAACATTCATCAAAACAGCGATCCTATACCCCTCTCGACCGGTTATCTTAAGAACCTTCAGAACATCTATTCCTCTACCAGCAGGTATATGATCAATTACTGTGCCTCTAATAATCTTAGAGACCGTCAGAGAATACATCAGATCTCTCCCCCGAGAATAAGTGCTAGAAGAGCCATTCTAATAAATACCCCGAGGTAAGCTTGGTAATAGTATGCTGCGTAACTCGTTTTATCAACGGCCAGTTCTATCTCATCGACTTTCGGTAATGGATGAAGGATCTTTAGATCCCTCTTTGCTCTATTTAGCATTGAGTAAGTTAATTTATAAGATCCCTTGACCTTCTCATACTCACTTGGGTCAGGAAATCTCTCTTTCTGAACTCTGGTCATGTATATCACATCCACGTCATCAATTACCTCATCAATACTCTCTTTCTCAATGAATCTAATACCTCTCTCCCTCAGTATTGCCAGGGTCTCTTCTCTGGCTCTGAGAAGAGGTGGTGAGACTAAGTAGATCACAGATGGCTTATATAGTGTTAATCCATATATGAATGATGTCGCAGCTCTACCATATCTCAGATCGCCTACGACAGCGTATCTCAAACCAT
Organism: Sulfolobales archaeon; assembly: GCA_049976205.1. Classification (GTDB taxonomy): domain Archaea; phylum Thermoproteota; class Thermoprotei_A; order Sulfolobales; family AG1; genus WYEN01. The sequence continues at coordinate 31,919 of JBMFIR010000015.1, forward strand.
CTATTTCACCAAATAACTTCTTAACTGTATATAGATCAATCATTGCTTGCGTTGGGTGATGCTGTCTACCATCACCACCATTAATAACAGGATCCTCAGAGATCTCAGAAGCAAACTTAGCCGCTCCCTCAAATCTGTGTCTAACAACTATTAAGTCACTATAAGCCTCAAGCATCTTGATCGTATCAGCAAAATTCTCACCTTTCTCAACACTTGTCCCCTCAGCACTCGCAAACCCAATAGTATCAGCACCAAGTCTCTTCGCCGCTACCTCAAAACTTAGTCTAGTTCTAGTCGAGGGCTCAAAGAATGCCAGTGAAATAACTTTGCCTTCTAATAATCTAAATTTCCTGTCTCTATTTCTCTCAAAGTAATCAGCTTTCTCGAAGAGAAACTCGAGCTCTTCTCTTGAGAAATCTAGTATAGATATTATATCACGCATATAGAAGGGGTTTTTCAGAATGCCCACTAAAAATTAGTCTTTAAAGACTAATAAGAAATAAACTAATAAAAACACCATGATCAATGAATAAAGAAATGATTTAATCAAGTTTTTGTCCCTAAAGAGACAAGACCTAATTACCATAGATGTATTTTGAAGAAAGATTATTACAGTGAGCGGTATGGTAGATAAAGTGGATAAGTGCTGTCGAGGCGAGGATACGCAACCGCCATAATCCTCTTGTATTTATCTTTAACATACTAGTCATCCACGCCGAGATAGACTTTAGGTCCGTATTTGCCCACGAGACACTCTAAGGCCCCTTAGAAGCTTCACCTTCAGG
>JBMFIR010000016.1:0-32349 GCA_049976205.1 Sulfolobales archaeon
GTAAGCGACTCAACTAAGGTTTATGTCTACGACGTAAATGGATTAAGTATCAAGCCAAGAAGCAATTTCATAATAAATGGAAGTATTCTCGATCAATTCTCAATGGAGGAGTATAAAGAGAGATACTTCATAGTGGCGACTACACAAAACCTATATAAGCTGACTCTTACTGTGCAAAACATTACTATACCAAGAGAATACATACAAACGATAAAGGAGCCAATAACAATAATCAGAATTAACTGTAGTGATACTACTTGTGTCACAGCAGTCTACAGAGACTCTCAAGAGAGATCTGCTACAACTACACAGATCCCTGAGATCAAGATTAAAGAGTTTCCAGTGGTAGGAGTATTTCCTAGAATGTTTATGACATCAAATAATGTGTATATCATAGATATTGAAAGTAATAAAGTAATAAGTGCTTTAACTGGTTTAGCGGAGAATGAGAGAATATACTCCGCTAGATTATTGTTAAATATCTTCTATCTAGTAACCTTCAGAACAATAGATCCTCTATACGCAATAGATATATCAAATCCTGAGAAGCCTAGAATACTTGGCTACTTAAAGATACCTGGTGTCAGCATATATCTACATCCACTGTATCAAGATAGATTACTTGGTGTAGGTTTAGAGGATAATTCAGTGAAAATTTCATTATTTGATATAAGTGATCCCGCTAATATAAAGGAGATCGCAGCACTAAAAATAACTAATCACTATCTACCTCTTCAATTGGATTATCACATATTCACGATATACAGATCTAAGCAAATATTCGTTATTCCCGCAATGACGTTCGAGAAAGGTGATTTCATAATAATAAACTATACCCGAGACACCTTGGATGTAAAGGACATCATTAAAGCACCTGCACCACTAAGATCTGTTTACATAGGAGATAAGATATATCTGGTCTCAATGCAGTCAATAAAGATCTATGATATTAATAAAGGAGTAGAGAAAGAGATCCCACTCGAATAATTATCATTGAACATTATATGGAAAATAATATATTTTTCCCTAATAAGTAGATGATACTTGCGGCAAGTAGTAGCGTTAGCTTTATGGTCTCTCGACAATCATACCAGTAGAGGCTGTTTATCTCATCTCTACTAATTAAACCTTCCTCATAGAAATCAGCGTATTCATCAAATACAATGATCCCTACCGCAATACTCCTTGCGATCTCTGTATTTTTAAGTTTGTTAACTATTAATGAATCTCTCAGATCCTTCAACATGTGTGGAGAAATTCTCCATAGGAGCTGAGGATAAAGAGATGATTTAGATTTAAAGCCGATCCTATTTATTATCCACGTAATCTCTACTGGGTTAAATAGCTGGAGAAGTAATAGTGTAGATAAAGATATGGTGAATACTCTTATTAAAACATCTATTGTATTGATTAAATCTGGTCTAAAGATAAATGCTAGGATCACATACCACGTGGTGGGGACCATTGTTATTATGATCATAGATTTGAGATAAAGATATCCTCTCTCTAGGAATACATATGCTAACAAAATTAGTAAACCTGCTACTTTATCGATCCAGGGTCCAGCTCCTCTCGTGACTAAATATATTATAGTAGCTACTAAGGACAAGTTTATTAGAAGGGGGGTGTGTCTCGCTCTGTTATCATCACCTACAAATACTGAGTAGAACAATTGCTCTAATACAAATTCGATTACTCTAACAAGCTCTCTGTATCCTCTCTTCAGATTAGTTGATTTCAATAATTTTATCAGCGATCACCTCTATATAGGGATCGTGTGAAGCGATAAAAAAGCAGTATTTCTTTTCATCAGCTAATTCTCTCAGAGTTTTTAGATACAAATACTTGCTATAAGGATCTAGACCTACGGTTGGTTCATCAATAAAAACCATTCTTTTTCCTCTGATCATCGCTGATAGAAGAGCTACTCTCCTTCTCTCACCGCTACTAAGTCTCTTAATCGATAAAACAAATCTATCCTCGGGAACACCTATTTTAATCAAGAGATCTTGTGAGCCTCTTAATTCTTCATCTACGGTTGGTTCTGTAAAGTATAATAAAGGATTATCTGGGATAAATATTAGATCTCTTCTGACTTCATCTATTGAGAGTCCTCGGGATCTAATGTCTACTGAATCACTATATCTACCATCCACTATTCTCTCAATCAAGATCTTTAATAAAGTTGATTTACCAGACCCCGAAGAACCCTTTAGTAAGACAATTTCGCCACAGCATATCTCACCTTCTATATTTTGTAATAAATACCTCTTCGAACCAGGGTATTTAAATCCTTTTATTTTAAATTCTATACATTTCTCTTGATCATTTTCTAACACGTTTTTCTTGAGTAAACGGATCTGACTATTATAATACCAGTATATTCTGGCATAATTACTTTCGTAGAAACTTCTTATTCCACTATTTTCTAAGACATATATTTTATCGAGATACTGAGACCATAGATCTATTCTATGATCTACTATTAATAAATTTATATTCTCCTCTTTAGAGATCTCGGTAATGTGCCTAGCGAAGAGCTCTGCATTATACTTATCGAGATATGATGTTGGTTCATCTAATAACAATATTTTTTTATTAGATAATGTCGCAATGATTAATAATAATCTTTGTACTTCACCAGCGCTTAATGTATATGTGCTTCTACTAATCAAATGAGACATATCGAATCTATCCAGTATATCCTTTACATATTTGATCTCAGCGACTTTCGACGCAGTCGATATCTCTGACCATACATATGGAGAAACAATACCGAACCATGGTTCTTGAGGAAGATAAAATGAGTATTTATTAATGATTTCTTTATTCGGATTAAATACTCCTCTGATCTCTCCTCCAAAGATCTTTGGTATTGCACCTGATAGTATTCTTAATAATGATGTTTTTCCTGAACCGGATAACCCGGTTAGTAGTACGGGTTCTCCTTCAAATAACTCAAGATCTATTGATTTAAGGATTTGAGTGGAGTCATATGATAGAGATAGATCCGATATTTTCAAAAAAAGTTTATTCATTTAAGAGCTCTCCTTAAGAAACCAATTACTGATAGAGCAATAGTTAATCCAAAGATCATCTGACCCATATTAACAGGGACCTCAGCAAAAGCAGCTTGACTCACGATTCCTTGTAAAGGATTTGATACAAAATACTCGTAGAGGAGATATCCCATAACCATCTCTAGTCCACCAATACTCATTGATAATGCCGCAGAGATATTTTCTGAGCCTCTTATAATTATTGTGTAGATCATTATCGCTATCACCACTACGCCGATTAGCACCCATATATATGCAGCCAGATCAAATGAGGCTGTTAATAGAGTCGCTTGATACCCAAACAAATTTATTGGGACTGAACTGAGCTCCACCGATCCCGTCCAGAGAACTATTCCAGTAAAACTAATTAATGCACCAGTTAATATTGCCACAATAACCGACAGAATCTTTAATTGAGTGATCCTTAATCTAGAGAAGTATCTTATTAGGTACGAAACTATGAATCCTTCTCCAAATTTAATAATCAGAGTTCCTGGAGCAAATATTCCATAGCCTGTCACGAGATCTGCTAGAGCAGATCCGACACCAGCAGATACACCAGCGACTAGAGGTGTTGCTATATAAGCTATTGAGTATATTGCTACCTCACCTAGATTAAAGTATCCTCTTGTTGCCGGTGTATATATCTGTAGGATGATTGTGGCTATGAATACAAAAACAGTATATACTGCTACTCTAAATATAGAAACCGTTTTAATCACCTATTGTTAAGAAAGGTGAAGTAGATGTATAAGATTTCTGTTCAATAGATCTTTCAAAAATTATCTCTTTAAAAACTCGTAGGCTATGTTATTCAGAACATATATTTTACGTGGTCTACCAGTCGATTCATCATTAATTATCTCTGATCTTATGAATCCCTTCTTCTCAAGATCTTTAATATGGTTATATATTGCTCTCAGACTTATTCTAATACCGTATTTCTTAGCTAATCTCTTCCAGATCCTGTAAACAGGAATATACTCTTCCTCTAGTAATATCTCAAGAATCTTCTCTTTAGTATAGCCTAGAGATACTCTATCTATTTTTGTTTCTCTGAGTATTGTCTTGATAACGGCAGGATCATTAATCATACCACCAGTAAAGACCAGAACAGTGTTCTCAGTACCCATAACCCTCAGATCCGCGGAGAATAATCCTGCTACCAATGAGGCATTTATCGCATCAATCGCTAATCCTTCTTCACGACTCATATACTGAATAGCAGATAAGACACCTGCTCTAGAAACATGAACAATTGAGTGGTTAGTGTCGCTTATTAACTCTTCAACATATTTTCTGAGAAGAGAATTATCTCCTCTAATCTCATTTAACACCGGATCAGGATCATCTGTTGTCACACCTATAATCTTTGTAGGTAGCTTAAGTTTCTCAACTAACACAACAAGTGAAGTCATTAAGGCACCATCTCCAAATGGAACCATTATTACATTAGGTGGTTTACCTAAGTCATGGAGTATTTCGAATAGAATTGTTTGAAAACCATTTGTTAGATAAGGATTCATTTGAATAATAACATATCTCTTCTTACCATCAGTGGATGATCTCGAGGAAGTTCTTTCAATTATCCTTTGAAAAGCTTCGTAATCCTCAATAATTGTTGCTCTAGAAGCCATTAGCTTGACCTTATATAGTTTCGAGGGTATTATGTCCCCTGGTAAGAAAGCAAAGACTTTCATTCTAGCTCTTCTAGCATAGCTACTCATAGATATCGCTAGATCTCCACGAGATATTATTATGATGCTTCTAGCACCTCTACTAGCTAATATTGAAGATAAGTATGCTGATCCTCTATCGATAAATAGGGAGTTAGGGTTCCTCGACTCATCTTTATAATACAAGTTCTTGATCTTGTAATCACGATATAATCTACTACTTTTTATTAATGGCGTAGATCCTTCAAAGAAAGTAATTTTAGTTGATACATCAGTATATAAGAAACCTCTAGACCATCTCCATATACCTGGTTCATCTACCGGCTCAGGAATCTCGTTTAAAACAGGTACCAGAGGACCTCCACACACAGGACACTTATCAATATAGTCCCGCCATACTCTCTTCTCGACATATCCACATGATAAACAGATCATGCCTCTATCAATTTTTTCTAGCAAGGAACTTATCTTCATTCTAAATATAGATTCCTCTTTACATATTATAATATTTTTATTGTATTAGAAAAATATTTAGTGGAGACTATCTGAGTGGTGAAGAATAAATGAGGATACGTGAGTCGCCACATGATCTAATAGATCTTTTGCCACCATTAGAGAAAAAAGCCTTTGACATTATAAGTAGCAAAACTAGAGAAGGGGGTGTGACACAGGTAGAATTATGGAAACTTTTAGGGATCGATAGTAAAGAGGGTTCAAAGATTGTTTTGAGATTATTGAGAAGAGGTCTCGTAGTTAGAAAAGAAATTGAGTACAATGGGAAAAAAGCATATATATTAACACTACCTGGACACTTAATATCTCAAGAGGATCTTTCTCTAGAAGTGAACATCGACACTATAGCAGACATGCCTTGTTTCAGATGTCCGCTATTAAATACTTGCGTCTCATCATCAGAAAACCTTTGGGGCAGATGCGATAAGCTGAAATCATATCTCGAGAAATTATAGATGCTGTGTTTATATTGAAGGCTTTTACAGAGGATCTGCTAGATAAGAATTCTCTATTTAAAGAACTTATCGAATACATAGATTCCAGAAAAGAAATAATTGAGCAAAAAATACGTGAGGTATTGTCCGAATACGAAGAAGAAGTAAAAGAAGTAGCTAGATATATTATTCATGGAGGTAAGAGACTAAGAGGGGTTCTCACACTACTAGTAGCAGAGACCTTAGGAGGTTCGGTGGAGAAGAGCCTTAATGCCGCAATAGCAATAGAGATGGTTCACTCAGCTTCTTTAGCGCTAGACGACATAATCGATGGAGATTTATTCAGAAGAGGTAAACCTTCTTCATGGGTTAAATATGGGATCTCTCACACAGTATTAGTGTCAAACTTTCTTATACCCAAGGCTCAGCTACTAATTAAGATATACGGATTCGAGGCTTTAGTAAATGTCATATCAGCTTGGCTTCAAACCACTGTAGGAGAGATCCTGGACGCCTTCGGAGACTCTATACCTCTCTCCTCTCAATACGAGAAGATAATAGATCTAAAAACAGGATCAGTCTTCAAAATGGCTACCTACCTAGGATCCAAGTCGGCGAATGCTGATGAAGAGATCACTAAAATCGCCTCAGAATATGGTCGATATCTAGGAGTACTATACCAAATAGTTGATGATCTCACAGACATATTATCGGGAGACCCAAAGAAACTAGAGAGTAAAAGTATTAAATTATACCTAGAATGGTTGGGAGCTAGGGACGTAAAGAATTTAGATGAGATATTAGAGAAAAGCTCGAAGAAAATTATTGAATACGTTGATTTAATAATTAATAAAGCTTCTTTATTCCCGGAGTCTCGTTATAAGAAACTGCTGATTCTTTTCCCGATCTTCTTAACCTACGCATTACTTAAAGAATCTGGTTCATTAGGCCTTGATTATTTCTATAGCAGAATATATCCCAAGATCTCGTTTATTATCCAATGAGATATATAGTGATTGATTAGGTCAGTAATTTACGCAATAATACGATAATATGTAGAAAGAATGAATCCTCTTATTCCTCGCTGTTTAAGTCTTCAGGAATTTCCATTGTAAATACTCGACAAAGATCTCAGGTCTTAGATCTTCGCCTAGAACTCTTCGGATTAACTCTTTAGGTGGATAGACTGAGCCGTGTCTATGGATTTTTTCTCTCAACCACTCTCTAACAGGCTCAAACTTCTTCTCTCTAATAGCTGTGAAAAGATCTATTTCACGCATCATCCTCTTACTTATCTGAGCAGCTAATAGTGTTCCTATAGTATATGTTGGGAAGTACCCGATGGAGCCCATGCTCCAGTGAATATCTTGTAAAACTCCCTCGCTATAAGTCTTCGGTCTCACGCCGAGATATTTATCCATATAATTATTCCATAGCTCAGGAAGATCATCTACTTTAATTTCTTTATTGATCAGTAGTTTCTCTAACTCAAATCTTAATGCAATATGGAAGTTGTATGTGGCTTCATCAGCATCAACTCTTATGAGACCTGGTCTAACTATATTGAAGTATCTATAGATTTCACTAGCATCATATTTTCCTCTAAGACTTAAGTTGTCTGCCAATAGATCATATATGGCTTCAGTAAATTCCTTACTTCTACCAATTATATTCTCCCAAAATCTCGATTGAGATTCATGAACACCTAGTGATGCCCCACCCGAGAGAGGTGTTGCTCTGAATCTCTCCTCTATCTGAAGATCATATAGTGCATGCCCGAATTCGTGAATTACTGAGAATATTGTTCTCTTAAAATCATAGCCCTCATATCTAGTAGTGATCCTTACGTCTCTCATATCGAGACCTGATGTAAATGGGTGTGCTGAAATATCTAATCTAAGTCTCCTGGGATCTTGACCAAGAATCCTCAGTATTTCGCTATTTACATGCTTCATTTTCTCAACATCATATTTATACTCCTCTAGTGGGTGAGGCTTAGAGTAGTATCCTTCAGAAAGTATTTTATCAAGTACTTTTTTGAGACCAGGTACTAATACATCAACTATTCTCTGGAAATCATCTGTTGTAAGACCCTCCTCATATAGATCTAGTAGAGCGTCATAAGGATTCTTATCGTAGCCTAGATAATCAGCGACTTTAATATTCAGATCAACGATCTTCTCTAAATAGGGTTTAAAAACATTAAAATCATTATTCTTTTTAGCGCTCCTCCAAATAATTGTTGCCTCAGATGTAATACGAGATAATTCTCCGACTATTTCTGGTGGAACTCTTATATAAAATTTCAAATCTCTTTTAAGAACTCTCACAACTCCTCTCTCATACTCGTTTAGATCTTCTAATTTCTCAGCTCTTTCAAGAGCCTTAATAAACTTTTCATCAGTCATTAATTTTTGTATAAGTAGTGAGATTTCTTGAGACGCAATACTTCTGGCCAATGAACCTTCTTCAGGCATGTACGTTTCAAGATCCCATCCCATAAGTTGTTGAGCATAACCCAAGGCCCAAATAGGTCTGTAAAGATCAAGAAGCTCCTGGATCTCTTTATGAGGAAAAAGATCCTTTGGATACATTTGTAATACATCACCTAACTATATTTTCTAGATTATTTTTAAGTAATGCATATGCACTAAAAAATTTAATTCTCCTCTATATAATAGCTTGGGTAATTTATTTGACTCATGGTATGAATGAAGAGGTTTTATTAGCTAGGAGAGAAGTCATTAAAAAAATGATTCATTTGTTAATTAGATTTGATGTTAATTACATAGGATTAGGTAGCGGATCAACAATTAAATTATTTATAGAGCATCTCCCTAAAGAGATCCTTATTAAAAAATGCTTTATCTCCACTAGTTTCGATACATCAATTAGCCTAAGATCAAGAGGTGCTAGGTGCGTGGAGACAGATCTACCGCCAGAACAAATAGATCTATATATTGATAGCGCTGATGAAATAGACAGAGAAGGCAATTTACTAAAAGGTGGTGGTGGAGCATTATTTAGAGAAAAAATAATAGCCTACTCATCAGAGAATAAATTTATATTAGCTGATTACTCTAAACTAGTAGATTTCTTAGGTTCCAAAAGAAAGATCCCAGTAGAGCTCCATCCATACTCACTCAACTATGTTTCTAAAAAAATAAGGGAGCTAGGAATGGTTCTTGAACCCAGGGTCTCTGGAGGGAAGGTTGGTCCTGTAATAAGTGATAATGGAAATATTATTGCTGATATCGTTGTAAATGAGTCTATTAAAGATCCTTTGAAGATAGATAGAGAGATAAAATCTATTGAAGGTATACTTGCTACAGGTATATTTCCGTATATGGACTATGTAATTATTATTGGAGAAAGATCCGGTGGAGTAATATTCTACAAGGGTGAGGATCTTTTAAGGAGACTCTTAAGCTAATCACTGAATTTATTTATGTAATTTTTGAAAATTTCATATGAATATCTTACGCATTTAATTATTCCGTCCCTAGGAACTAGTTCTCTACATCTCTCAATACCAAATTCTACAGAACCTTTCAATAGTTCCTCTAGAGAATATATTTTATTCGAATGAAGATTATTATCAATTAAACAGTATGGTCCTGCATACTTGAATAATCTAGGATGTATTTTTAATAACTCTCTCCATAGAAGCCAAGCAACTAATCTTATCTCTTTCTGTGCATGTGTACACATCCTTAACCCAAGGAAATGAAGTATTTCGCGTGCATTCATGGTTACTATGATTTTACTCACTATGGCTTGTGGAAGAATATAGCGGGCTTCTTCTTTAGATAAACCACCTCTCCTAAGCTTCCAATAATTTGATACGGCTCTAGCATATTCTGAAGCGATCTTTCTCTGATTACTATCATCCCAGTCGGGATCTATAAAAAACAATTCTTTGATTCTTGATAGGGTCTCTATATCCCCCCCAAGGATCTTCTCAGAGATCTCATACCAATAAACAGGATCCTCTGGTTGAAGTAGTTTATCATTATATCTCTGAGATAATTGCGTGTATGAAGCAACTCTGTGTCTAACAAGTTGATGAGTACATACTCTCGAGCACTTAACCTCAAAAGTATATTGCGAGTGCTCCCAAGGAGATAAGTGGCCTCTTCTAAAAGTCTCTCTAATCCATTCTTCCATCTCCTCATCACTCATTCTCTCATCAATTTCTTCTATGTCTCTCGAAGAAAGCGATCTCTTTGAAGAAATCGCTACTAATCTCTCTCCGCTCGAAGTATAACTAATTATTTTTACAGATGGTATCATCTCATTTGAAAACTTATGCTTAATCCAATATTAAAAACTATCCATAGAAATAAGAAGATAAATAAAAGAAGAATATTTACAAGAAAACTTAGGCAACATAAAAGTCTTTAAATCTAGTGCTTAATACCATATTTTGTGAGCCACTCACGATACTCTTTCTCTAAATCACCACTGAGAGTACCTGAGAATCTATACCACTTACTCTTTGCCTTAGGTTCAGGAGGAGCTTGAGAAGTTGGCCATATACAGTTAACAGGACACACCTTAACACATTCGAAATCACTTTCACATTTATCCCATATAATTCTCGCCTTACCATTCTCATCTAGTTCTAATGCGTTATGTGGACACACAGCCACACATGCTCCACAGCTTATGCATGCATCTACATCAATAACCACTCTTTCTCCGCCCAAGGACATCACCGTTAATATAGTTTATTATTAAAACTTATAAAATTAACAAAATTGGCTAATATACGATCTAAATGATATATAGGTAAAAAACTAATTCTTATACTTAATAACAAGAATTTAAGCAATTTAATTATGAAGAGGCCGATCCCGACTTGTAGAGGCTGCGAGTCCTTGCGGACCTCACAGCCTCTACAACGCGGCTGGCTTAACTTCCGGGTTCGATATGAGTCCGGGTGTTGCCCAGCCGCTATGGTCGGGTCGGCCCATTATATTTTTGTGTGAGTGGCTTTTAAGTCTATGGCTTATTCTCTATTCTCCTAATGTATTTTATTGCTTTATTGAGATTTCCTGTTAATTTGAGAGGTATTATAGATACTGTCTCATTATTTATTTTTCTTATTCTTATGATCCCTAGAAGTACCTTGTTTACGTCTCTTGACACAATTCTTATAACTCCGTACCTCGTGGTTTTCTCGTATCTTATTAATTTAATTGATGAATCCACTAATCCATGTAGCCCTAAGAAGTCTCTCATGTACTTATTCAAGTAATTTGCTAATATAATGAAATCAGGTGATTCTCCGATGCTGTAAAGTTTGAATACTAGATATCTCTTACGTGGTTTCCTGGGTTCTTTTTGCAGAATCAATATTTCTCACCAGATCACTTCTCCACTTCTCCAATACTCTATACCATGAGTATGTTAACGAGCCTCTTAAGTTGGTTATGTATCTCTCTATAACTCTGAAGGCTCCTGGTGAAAACAATTCCTCGACACCTCTGGCGCCTGATGACAGAATAACGTCTATACCTTCTAAAATTGCTCCTCTTATACAAGAAGTAGCATATTTCATGAATTTAGGGTAATATCTATCATCTAGAATTGATCTTGCTAAGACCTCAATAAAAACATTTTTTCTTATCATCACTGTTATCTGTTCTCTAGTACAGAACTCTATATTCTCTTCATCGAATACTATAGAGATAACACCATTTATTTTACCTGCTCTTCTAGCACTATCCTTATCTCTGGGGACAAAACCTACTAGATAATCTTTAGATGGATAGACGCGATCTATGTCATCATAAATTTTTCTCTTAATAATTAAGAACTTATCTCTGTAATCACTTGGCACCAAGTCAGAGTTTACTAGACCAATAACTCTGAATCGGTTCTTCACGAGAAAATCTAAGACCTCTTTGTCCACATTCAAGATCAGTAGATCAGCCCATCTCATTCATTTATTCACCATATCTCTCAAATAATTCTCTAGATCTTTGATAGTCTTAACATTACTTACACCAATTGATACATGAATAATATCATCATCAAAACCTAAAGAAATTTCTCCTAAAAATGCGTCTTGTTTAGCTAATCTAATAAACATTCTTTTACTCTTCTTATCGTATCGATCCTCTAGAGATAATAAAATAGTCTCAAATTCAGATTTAGATAATTTATTCATAATCCACTTAATTACTTGTAAGGAGTCTTCCCCAGAGATCTTTAGTCTATACACTCTAATAGGATCTTTGTAGTAGCCGGTTGCGTTCTCATAATGTAATCTGCCTCTATAAGTATCTCTTAGATCTGGAGCAACAATATTTATAAGCGCCTCCTCAACTTTCTCGTAGCTTTCAGTGGCATGAGCAATTGTTGAAATAATTACATCTCTAATCTTCACATTATTACTCACATAGAACCCTCTGAATTTTATTAGTTATAGAACAATATTATTATTGATGATGACCGCTCGCCGTGTGAATAAATGATCGGATGAACCTCCTCTGAAAAGAGGATCTTAAAAAATTTAGAGTTCAGTTATTCATGTGAATAAATGCATCAATCTTGAGTCATAGAAAACCTTTTGACATTACTCTCGCTGCAACTACTAGCGGATGCCATACAGGGGCTGTCGCAGGCATGTAGCCTAGATCTGAGAAGAACAATTCCTCTATACTCATTCTTCTCTCTATGATTACTGCCATGATATCAATGTAAGATGCTACTACAGGATCTCTTCCAACAGCCTGTGCACCAATAACCTTGCCGCTGTCTGCCTCGACAAGGATCTTTATATTTGCTTCAGCCCCGCCGGGGTAGTAATGAGCTTTCGTTCTTACTTTAATAATTTTACTCTCAACTTTGATATTATTCTCGGAAGCTTCTTTCTCACTAACACCTGTTCTAGCTATATAGAGATCAAAGAATTTGGTTACAGCTGTACCAACAACACCAGGAAATCTAAGAAATCTACCCTTAGCGGCATTTGCTCCTGCTACGAGACCCTCTTTATTCGCTGTAGGTGCTAGCGGGATCCAAACTTTTTTCTTAAGTATCTTATGATATTTCTCAACAAGATCACCAGCTGCATAAATATCCTGTATACTCGTCTCCATATACTCATTAACTTCCACGGCCCCAACAACACCTGTCTTCAGACCTATTTTCTTAGCCAATAAGTTATTCGGTTTAACACCTGTAGCCAGAATCACGCCATCAACTACATACTCTCCTTTATCAGTTGCTATTTTCTCAACGCTCCTTCTTCCCACAATCTCTCTTAGACCCTCTGATAAATGAAGTTCTATACCTTTACTCTTCATATACTCAGCTACGATAGACGCCATATCTTTATCTAGTGATATTGGGAGAAGCTGATCCATTAATTCAAATAATAAGACTCTTTTACCAATTTGATGAAGAGCCTCAGCTAACTCAATTCCTATGTAGCCTCCCCCAATCACAGCTATAATACGCATATTCTCAATTTTCTTTCTTAAATACTCAGATTCCGCGGGGTGGTGAACGGTCAATACACCATCAAGATCTGTGCCTGGGACAGGTGGTATAGAGGGCTCAGCACCGATTGCTAATATGAGTCGATCCCACGTAATCTTATCTCTAGATCCTCTCTTGATGACCTCAATAGATCTCTTATCAATATCAATATCGACTACTTCAGTATTCAAATACACTTTAATACCTCTTTCTTTCTCGAACTGCTCAGCAGTATATGTAATGAGATCATTTCTATCCTCAACTAATTTCTCAATGTAGAATGGTATCCCACACGGTGCGTGAGTAATCATATCACTCTTCTCTATTAAAACAACTTCACTTGAAGGATCAAGTCTTTTAGCTCTAGACGCAGCTGATGCGCCAGCTGCTCCTCCACCTACAACAACGATTCTTTTCATTAAAAACACCTAGAGTTATTATTCGTGAAAGATTTTAAGATCATAATAAGATCATATACGCTACATTGATTAAATTTGTTTTTCTATTTGATCGAATTAAATCGTTTAATTTATACGAAGAAAAATTAAAACTCAATGATTATAATTAGTTGTTATCTCTGTTTTTATATAGATCTTAGGTATGGTAGAGAAGGTCTCTTACTAAGAAGATGCGGCATCCCTAGATCTGTTCTAGGATGATCTCCCTGAAGTTTATTAAGAAGCTCTATGAACTCCTCAATTTCGTAGGATCTCTGAACACCTGATTCTCTATCTCTCACATTTATGGTATTCGTTGATACTTCTCTATCTCCAACAACAATTACAAAATAAACCCACTCAATCCCAGCGTCTCTAATTTTCTTGGCTAAGCTCTCATCACGGTCATCAACATCTACTCTATAACCTAGTCTAGAGATCTTCTCATAGATCTTCAGTGCGTACTCTACGTGATTCTTCGAGACAGGTATTATTCTGATCTGTATCGGTGAGATCCAGAATGGAAGAGTCGGTGTTAAGCCCGCGGCTTCTCTCAGGGCAGCAGTATCAAAAAGCATATATATGTATCTCTCGAGACTACCTATAATAGCTGTGTGTATAATGACTGGATGTCTTTCAACATTATTCTCATCGACGTACTTTATACCGAATCTCTTCGCATTACCAACATCGATTTGGAACGTGGCTATCTCTCTCGGCTTACCGGCGCTATCAATTATATTATACTCAATGTTTATAACCCAATAATATATCCCATCAGGAACAACAGTTATCAGTGCTGGTCTACCATCTCTTCTTATAAGCTCTTTTAAGTATTCTCTCTCCTTCTCGAGAAATTCCTTGGTCACATTTATTATAGCTACGTAATCTCTACCTAGCTTCTTAGCCTCTTCAAAAATCTTGTCTCTGATCATGAGAGTTATTTTCTTTGCTTCCTCAACATCTTGAGTAAGTATATGAAGATCAGGCATATAGAATCTTCTTAGTCTAAAACCTAATATGAGTTCTCCTCTCTGCTCATATCTATAGCTATCAGCTACTTCAAACATCCCTAATGGAAGATCCTTATAGCTAATAATCCAATCCTTTAATATAGCGAATTGCTGGTGGCAAGCAGCATATCTCATGACCAGTGAAGTATTCTCCATAAAAACTTCATATAATCTGTCGCCAAATAAATCAGCGTGTTCTTTAACGGCCTGTACCTTTAGATCAAACATATTCGTTCCTTTAACTCTGAAAACAGGTATATTAAGTGATCTAACTACGTTCCAAGCATACTGTGAAGCAGCCTCTAAGATTGTTGCTGCGTGAGGCTCATATCTCATGTGTCCATGATCAGAGAAGGGCTCCCACTCAAACCCGAATTTTTCCATGTACTCAGCTGCGCGAGGTCTGGTCTTCTCCAGTTCTTTCTTAAAGACCTCTTTCTCTACCAAGGCTCTGAGCATAGGATCTTTATACTCATAGGTGTATGGATCATGCAAATTCCCATCTAGATCCATTATATAATACGTCTTTGTTATCTGCGGCCTCTTAGCCTCTAGAGGCTTTAATGTTCTTGAGAGCTCAGCTAGTGGATGTCCATAATTGACTAAATTAAACTCTTTGTACCAACCGAATGGTGCTCTATAAACCTCTACACCTGAGTTTGAGAGTGCTGTATGAAGATCTCTTAATATCTTAATTGCGACTTGTGGAGGGGCTAACTCAGGTGATAAATGAGCATATGGATACAACAATACTTTAGAGGCTTTAATAATCTCTGCATGAGATCTTATTTCTTGCACAGCTCTCTCCACTATGTTAGGATCTTTGTCATCCTCCTTCTCAACCGTTGTGAAAACAACTAGTATATTAGTGAATTTCCCTTCTAGAGGAACATCTTTTTCATAAGTCTCAGTGGCAGGTTCCCTAGCTCTATAGCTAAACTCAGCTGCGTGTATCATTAGTAGTCTCAATGTGATTAACCTATCTGAAAATAGAATTATTAGAATATAACTTTATCTGATGTAATAAAATTAGTCATAGAAGTTTTTATCAATTATTCTGATTTTTCATGGTTACAATAGAATTCATCTATAAACTTGATCATGTAATATATATATAACTTTCGCAACAATAATAATTGCTGATGGTAGTGGGTGTTCAGTAAATGAATAGAAGACTAAGAGATCTTGGTGCAGGAAATAAGGTACCTAATTATGTGTACGTTGTTGTAGAAACGCCCTTCAATTCCCGCGTAAAGTATAAATATGACGAGGATCTAGATCTAATAGTAGTTGACAAGGTTTTAAGCGACGGCACGACTTATCCTTTTAATCAAGGTTTTATACCTGGTACAAGAGACGAGGATGGGGAGGCTCTAGGGGTTATTATTTCATCTAATGAGATATTCTTACCTGGTGTATTAGTGGAGACTAAGCCAATAGGATTATTAGAGATTGTCTATGAGGATACTTTGAGCATAGAGATAATCGCTGTTCCACACGAAAAAATTAATTCGCTGTACAGTGGCATTAGAGATATAAGTGATCTGCCTAAGGAGTTCGTGGAGAAGATAACAAATTTCTTCAGTAATCATCATATGTATGGGATAGATAAGTGGGTCTCTCTGAGGCGTATAGGAGGAGCTCAGGAAGCTAGAGAGAAGATTCTTGAGGCTATAAAGAGATATAGCGCAAGAGAAAAGTATTAGATGAGTAAAAATAAAACAATATTTTGATCAAATCTGCTACGGTAATTCTTATTAGTTTACTAAATCTATACATTGAGAGTGTTCATGTTGAAAAAATCTATTGAGACACTAAATTTTGATAAAATCGCAGAAGAAGCATGTATAGACGAGTATGTTGATTATATGATCTATAAAGAGTTTTCTAGATCAAGGATTATGAGAAGTGAGAATATGAGGAAAAAACTTATTGAGATGGCTGAGGAGGAGAGAAGACATTATGAACTATGGAAAAAATATAGCGAAAAGTGCAGAATCAATAAATACAAGTTAGGATTAAAGATATTTTTAGTAAAGATCTTGGTTCTGCTCATGGGCATCACCTTCACTATTAAGTGGCTTGAGAAACACGAGAAAGACGTTATCGAGACTTACATAAGGGTTCGTGGGAATATATCTGATAAAGACCTCGGTGAATACGATCTAATGATACAAGATGAAAAAGAACATGAAGATTTTCTAATTAATAGCTTAGATGAAGGACGAATCAAGTACTTGAGCTTCACAGTTCTAGGATTATCTGATGCGCTAATAGAGATCGCAGGTATCCATGCAGGAACTCTAGGGGTCTATTCAGACACGATCAAAGCAGGTTTAGCTGGTTTAGTAGCTGGTGTGGCGGCTTCGATAGCTATGTCATCAGCCGCATATGCGCAGTCTAAGCAATTAGGCGCTTCCTTAAGACCTGGCCTGGCGGCCATGTATACTGGAATAGCCTATTTATTGACAGCTGTGTTGCTCGCGACGCCTTATTTCTTGATCCACGAAATATTTCTTGCATTGATTATCTCTTTAATACTCTCTATAGGTGTACTAGCATATATATCTCTCTACTCAATGATTCTGATGGAGAGAAGTTTTCTGAGAGAACTGGTGGAGACGACACTAATAATTTTCGGCGCTACAATAACTTTATATCTCTTCGGTGAATTTGTTAATAGAGTACTAGATATACATGTGTAGAAAAATAAATGAGTGATACTGATCAACGAGTTCTTAAGTATTATAAGGAGTTTTTCTTAATGAATGTGGGAGTTAAATGATGATAAGGATCAATATTTATATAACCAGCTATCAAAATGAGATAATTGAGGAGGTGGAGAGTAAATTATCTCAGTTAGGAAGAATACTTAAGAGAAGCAGAAGTTCTGTGGTTCCTCAATTCTACTTCTATAGATTAGAGACCAATGATAAAGAATCTATTGAAAAATTGTTAAAAGAATACGAGGAGAAAGAATTGATCTCCTGGTTTAAAGTTGAGGTGACACTAAGTGAGCAGTAGGGAATCTTTAAAAATTGATTTAGGAATATTCTATTCTCCTCATGAAATAGAGGAGTGGGTTAAGGATTTCTGGGAGAGAGGAAGAATCTACGATAAAATAAAAGAGTTGAGTAGAAAGAGAGATAAGAAATACGTGTTTATTGATGGTCCCCCGTACCCGAGTTCAGCATCTATTCATCCAGGGACTGCATGGAATAAAATTATAAAAGACTCCTATCTTAGATATTGGAGACTTCAAGGCTATAATGTCTATGATACCCCAGGCTATGATATGCACGGTTTGCCTATTGAGTATCAAGTCGAGAAGAGTTTTGGTATATCTAATAAGAAAGAGATTATTGAGAGAATAGGTATCGAGAACTTCGTGAATAGATGCAGAGAATTCGTTACGAAAAATGCCGAGAGTATGACTAAAATATTCAAGGATCTTGGTGTATTTATGGATTGGGAAAAGCCTTATATGACTATAACCGATGACTACATAGAAGAAGCGTGGAGACTTATTAAGAAAGCTGATGAGAGAGGTCTTCTAGATAGAGAGTTAAGAGTTGTTCATTGGTGTCCTAGGTGTGAAACTGTTCTAACAGATTATGAAGTCTCCCAAGAGTACAAGGATCTTGAGGATCCGTCTATATATGTTAAGTTCCCATTAGTCGAGAGAGAGAAAGAGTACCTTATAATATGGACCACGACCCCGTGGACTTTACCGGCGAATACGTTTGTTATGGCTAATAGCTCTGCATATTACGTAAGGATTAGAGTTGGAGACGAGATATATATTATTGCTGAGAGTCTCTATAAGAAAGTACTCGAGAAAGCAGGAATTAAAGAATATGAAGTAATAGAGAGGGTTTTAGGTAGAGATCTCAGGGATCTTAAGTATACTCATCCATTAAAAAGTCTCGTAAAGATTCAAGAGGAGTTAGAGCCTTATCACAGAGTTATATTAGCTGATGAGTACGTGAGTTTAGAAGAAGGAACCGGATTAGTTCACGCTGCACCAGGTCATGGTGCCGAGGATTTTGAGGTTGCTAAGAAACATAATATACCTATCTACTCGCTTGTTGAAGATGATGGTAGATTTAGTGAATTAGCTGGGAAGTACGCTGGTAAAAATGCTAGAGAGGCTAATAAAGAAATTATAGAGGATCTTCGTAAACTAGGCTATCTTCTTCATGAAGAGAGAATAGTCCACAGATACCCACTCTGCTGGAGATGTAAGACTCCACTGCTCCTGAGAGCAACTTACCAATGGGTTATTAAGGTATCAAAACTCCGAGATAAGATGCTTGAGGAGACGAATAAGATTAGATGGATACCTAGATGGGCTCTTGACAGAACAAATTCGTTGGTTGAGAATCTTCAAGATTGGGTTATTTCTAGACAGAGGTTCTGGGGAACTCCTCTGCCAATATGGATCTGTGAGAACTGCGGATACAGAATTGTTGTTGGTAGTAAAGATGATTTAATTAAATATGGTGCAAATAAGATCCCGAAGGAGCTCCATAGACCATGGATAGACGAAATAGTCCTCAAATGCCCTAGATGTGGCGGGGTTGCGAGAAGAGTACCTGATGTAGCTGATGTATGGCTAGATTCCGGAGTAGCATTCTACGCATCTCTAGGAAAAGGAGGTCACGAGATCTTTGAAAAGGAAATAGGTGAGGTAGATATGATTGTTGAGGGACACGATCAAACCAGAGGATGGTTCTTCAGCACCATAAGATCGGGTATCATATTATTCGATAGAAAACCAGTGAAAACAATAGTGTCTCACGGCTTTATGCTTGACGAGAAGGGAAGAGAGATGCACAAGTCTTTAGGAAACTTCGTTGAGGTTCCTGTAATTATAGAAAGGGTTGGTAGAGACCCCTTCAGATTATTTCTACTCTCAAATACTGTTTGGGAAGATGTTAAGTTCGGTGTTGATAAAGCACGAGAGATTTTACGAGATCTCAATATAGTGTGGAATATATTCGCTTTTGCAAAGACCTACATGGAGATCGATAAATTCGTGTTTAGAGAAGAGGATCTATGGAGACTATACGAGAATAAGGTGTTTAGAGAAGAGGATCTATGGCTTCTCTCGAGACTATATGAGTTAATCTCTGAAGCTACGGAAGCAATGAATAACTACAGGGTTCATGAAGCCACTAACAAGCTAATAGAGTTTATTGTAGAGGATGTCTCTAGATGGTATCTCAGGATCATCAGGAGAAGAGTTTGGGTTGAGGAAATCAGCATGGATAAAGAAGCAGTCTACACTGCTTTATTCTACGCATTAAAGAATTGGCTGATTATGTCATCTATCGTAATTCCACACTTGGCAGAATACTTGTATCAGTTCTTCGCTAAGATATTTGATGAGAGTACAAAGGAGAGTATTAATATGGAGAGTTGGCCTAGTAAAGATATGCTTGAGAAGATCTATGATAGAGAATTAGTAGATGCTTTTAGAGTTGCTAGAGAACTTCATGAAATAATCTCTACTGCTAGAATGAGAGCAGGACTTAAGTTGAGAAAACCTGTACAGAAATGCTACGTATTCTTAAGAGACGGAGACTATGTCAGGTATGTTGATAGAGTTAAGAGAGTTTTGATGGAGTTAGTTAATTGTAGAGATATTGATGTTCAAACCGATCTATCACTAGTTCAGAGATACATAGATATTTCTATTGAACCAGATTTAGGATTAATTGGTAAGGAGTTTAAGAGAGATTCTCCAAAGATCCTTGAGTATATTAAGGAGAGATCCGCAGAATTACTACAGGAATTCTTAACTAAGAAAGAGATCGAGATATCAATCAATGATAAGAAATTCGTGCTGAAGAGAGATCATGTTAAGATTATTGAGAAGCCTAAAGAGAACTACTCATTCTCATCAGGGGTTCTAGGATACGTAGTTATTGATACTAGAATCCCAGAGGAAATGATTCTTGAGAGCTTAGCTAGAGAGATAATCAGGAGAATACAGGTCATGAGAAAAGAACTTAAACTAGGTCTCCTAGATCAAATCATCACATACATATACACTAAAAACGATGAATTCATCAAAGCTATCGAAGCATTGAGAGATTATATAGCTAGTGAAACTAGGAGTGTGGAGATCCGATTAGTTAACGAGCTTAGAGATGTTAAGGGAGAACTCGTCAAAGAATGGGATATTGAGGATGAGAAAGTAATCGTTGGTGTAATGAAGAGTTAATATCTTATTAAGGCATAGGGATCGCTGTTATACCTAATCTCCTCTTTATCTCCTTAGCGAATCTTCGCCCTATTTCACCGCTTCTGAACGCATCTATAATAACGGTTCTGGGTCTACTTATCTCTATATAATCTATTAACTCGTGGAAATCAGCATGATCACTGAATGAGAAAATATATGTCCTATCATCAATTGATTTATATAGTGTATCAAATAACCATCCTGTCAAGTAAAGATTCTGATGCCTAAGTTCTGATCTTTGATTCATTCTCTGGATCATTTTTATTCTCGGACTCTCAACAGGGTGTGTAAAATATATGAACCATCCATCTCTCATGATCTCAAGAGCCTCCTTACTATTCTCATGAAATAGATCTGTTATTCTTAAACCGTGGCTCTCGGCTACTTTAGACAACTTGTAAACCTTATCAGGCGCGATAAAAGGTGCTATAACACCTCTTCTTCTTAATAGATCCATTACCTCTTGCTGTTTACCGTAGTAGGCATAGACATATACAGGCCCTCTAGACAAGAGTTGACTAACAAGATCAGCGAGCACCTCCTCCGCCAAGTCTTTGAAACTTCTTACATAGCTGGGGTCTCCGTAGGTGGCTTCTGAAACTAGTATATCTGGCTCTGCGTAGATCTCTGTTCCTCGACCAGGATCTTTGAAGTCACCTGTGTAAATAATCACTGAGCCATCACCAGAAACATACTTCAGTTGAGCTGAGCCTAGGATGTGTCTCGCTCTAAGTATCTCAATATAATCTTCACCTAAGCTAAGCCTATCCCCATACTCGAGAGCGACTCTAGCGTGCTTCGGCACAAATATATCTAGTGCCTCAAGCAGATCAAATGTTGCTTTATGAGCAATAAATCTTCTCATGTATTTTATTGATGTATATATATCGTTTAAGTGATCTGTGTGAGCATGAGAAATAAATCTTGTATCAACATTGTAGTGCCCATCAGCTACTAGCTTATCTTTAAATATTATACCGCCTCTAGCATCTATCCTTACTGAATAATCACCAAGCAATTTTAATCGGCTAAGTAACTTTATTGGTGACTACTTTTATTATTAGAACTGATGATGAGAAGCAATCAGAGAGATTAGTGATCGTGAAGAGCCGAACTGACCATAACCAGATCTTTATACCGCTTATAAGTCAGTGCTAGAATTAGTGTATTGATTCAAGTGGTTTCCTAGCTGTCTCAACACCTCTCAGATACCATATCATAGATGCTACGAAACCTATTAACCAGAGAATTATTGTTGTATAGAGATACTGAGTTGCTGTGATCATCGCCTCCAGCAATATAATTAGTGTATTAATGATCCATGCTAAACCTGTGTTTAAACCAACCACAGAAGCTCTTACACCCGTTGGGAATAATTCACTTTCTAAACTACTTAAAGAGGCCCAAGCCCACTCAGCAAAGATCATGTTTATTAATATTATAAATAAAAAGATTCTTAGATCACCCACGTAAATATAAGTATAAGCGATAACTGAAGCAGTTAATAATCCTCCTAGGTAAGAAAATGATGTAGATAATCTTCTGCTTCTATCTATTAAAGGAATCATTATAAATGCACCAATAGATGCTCCTAGATTAGAGAAGAATATTATGAATGGCGCTACCTCAGATCCGTAAATAAAATCTCTTGAATAAGGCATGTAATAAGCAATCATATTATAGGTTAGTAATTGTGTAAATGTTAATGTCACAAGAATCAGGAACCTAAACAAATATTTCCTGGAAGAGAATATTTGTTTAAGACCTAGATAATGCTCCTCAAATACCCCGCTTGATTTCTCAAGATCCTTTATCTCTAAGCCCGTAAATTTCTTAATAATGTCCTTAACTTCTTTAATACGTCTTCTCTCAATTAGCCATCTAGGCGACTCAGGTATGTGTAGTCTTGCAAAAGCCACTACTAGAGCAAGTGCTATAGCTGTTACAAGTAGAGATCTTAGCTGTGTATTTATATCTGAGTATATCTCCATGTATAATAGTGCTAATCCAGCTATGAATGCTGCTCCTATATTCCAGAAATTAGTTGCCAACATAATACTCTTCCCCCTGTGTCTAGCAGGAATAAGCTCCGCTAAGGCTGCATATGTAGCACCTACCTCACCACCTACACCTAAGTTTATTAATGATGTTGTTGCCGTGATCTGTATAAAATCATTGTGTAGAAAAAGAAATAATATTGTTCCTACAAGATAAATAACTAGAGAGGTTATCAGCAACACTCTCCTACCAAATAAATCAGCTAATCTACCAAGGAAAACAGCGCCTACCATGAAGAATATTGAGTTAGTCGCTAACACATATAGTGCTGTATCAGGTGCAACAATATAGAGAGTTACTGGAACAATAGAGAATAATACCCCATCTAAAATAAAGCTAGCTGATATTATCCAAAACAATCTCCAATGATTAATATTCCAAGGAGCCTCATCAAGAGATCTTTGAACAATTTCTCTAATAACCATTTGATCACCATTTGATTAAAACTATAGAGTACTTATAAAAATTTTATAGGTTACCTATTTATTACATAGATCAATTAACAATTATATCAGAGTTATCGAAATTAAACACAAATTTTTAGGTGAGCCTAGAAGACACATTTAATCTCTCAAATGAGATATTCATATCTATCTTAGGGAATTTCTAAATATTAATAATATTAAAATTTTTAGTATATCTTTTTTTGATTCTATGGCATTATCTATATAACCCTTGATAAAATAGCGTGTTTTGGTGGCGACAGTGGTTTTTTCTAGGAATAGAAGTCTGTATAAGAAACTTTCGCTGATATTGATATTTATTACGTTGAGTCTCTCTTCAATTATGATCCTTACCTCATCGAGTTATGAGTATCACTACGATCACTATTATTTAATTACTTACAAGTATCCTTCAGTACTTGATGCTATTATTCCATCTAATATACAGAAACCATCTATTAGTTTTGTTGATTCTTCTAGAAACATAATTAATGCATATGTGATCCTCTCTATATATACATGGTTGCCTAACGGATCATTTGTTTGTCTAGGTAAATGCTTCTATAATTGTTCTGGAGAAGTCTTTTTAGATAGAGGTATATTCGATGTATATGCTAGATCATGGATTGAGTGGGCTCATAAATACAATAATGATCCCAGGGGATTTAAATCATCAATAGTGATTATGGCAACAATACATACACCAAGAGGGGTTTATCTAGAGGCAAGATCAATACTCATCGATCATAATAAGATCATTGCGGGAGCGATCCCAAGGATTGAGATACCTATAGATTTGAATAAAGAACCAGATATAAAAACCCACAATAGTAAATCAGTGGGATTATCAGGTAGCGTAGCTAGTAGCGACAATTTGATAAGTAGAGCCGATCTAATAACAACACCACCAGCATATATATCGGAAGGCTGTGGACCATATTACGGAGGATGCTATGTGTGGGTGCTGATGGATTATTATTACACTAGCGATGATAAGATAGCTTATGTAAGTGGACTATGGTACCCACAAGACTGTAATGTGCTCAATTCAATACTTCTAGAATACTATTTCTATAGATCTAGTTCAAATAGCATAGATGTCTATCTTGGTGCGAAATTCGCTAAGCATATAGGAGGAGAAGTAGGATTTGATTTTAGTGTTTTTGGCAAATCTTTTGAGTTTAACACACAATACATAGCTTCAAGTCCTGATGGCATTAATCCTGGATCTGTACATAAAACCTATTGGTGTAATGATCTCGTGTCAGGTGTTGCCGCAATAGGTTTTAAAGCTGAGAGTATACTCGCTAGATACTATCTTCGCTACTATGGAATAGACGGCTCCGTAATAGATTACCCTTATAATATATCTTACATAACCCTTTCTAGACCTAAGATAGTGAATAACTTGATCCAGCCGTGGTACTCGGATCCTCTCACAGATTCACAAGATCTCCTAGATGTATATAAGCTATTTTATCAATATGAGAATCCCTCATATAAATATTCACAGGGAGAGATCTTGGTAAATATCCTTGAATATAGTTCTGACTATATTACTCATATATCTGTTGATTGGTCAGTTGTGTCAATTGGTTTGATGAAGATAGCAAAGACACTTTTGTCGAAATTTGTCAGTGGCTTCACATTTATGCTAGGTCCAACAGTGGGATATAGCACCAAACTTATTACTATAATTTATGCTGAGGTATATATTGTTTTGACTAGTCAGTATAAAAATTACAATATAGAAGGAGTCTATTATTATTCTAAACTGTATGCCGTAAATATTTTATCACCAACACAGTACTATAATCTAAGATCTTTGTTTTTATTAGCGTCTTTTCCAGGCGGTAGTGATCGTGTATTCTAAATTAAAATATTTTTGATTTTTGTAAGAGTTTATATTTTCATTAGATCGTTCTATGTATTGATATTAAAAGTAATTTATTTGTATCTTTTTTATATGTGCCATTTTTCTAGTTTGTATGATGAGTCCCAGAATAAGTATTCGTATTTTAGTGATCTCAGGAATACTTCTTCTAGATCCTCTAATCTTTTGTTTGATGAGTCTATTGTGTTTAGTAATATTTGTAGTAGCTGTTTATATGCTTCTGAGTAATATGTTGATGCCCATTTTCTGTAGATCTCTACTTTGTTTCTTGGGAGTTTATCTCTGTGTCTTTCCGCTATATCTAGATAAGTCCACATACATGGAAGTGTTGCTACAAGCCCTGTCCAGTAGTCGTATTCATATGCTACAGCGATCATATGATTCATGTAGGCTATATTGACGGGGTTGGGCTCCGTCTTGATCACATCTTCTAGTTTTAGTCCTAACTCACCTAGGATCCTTTTATAATTCTCCATCTCACCTGTCACTGTTCCGTAGGCTAGTTCTAGAGCTATTCTCGCTTTCTCTAGATCAGGTGCTTTCCCAGCTATTATACTATACGTCTTTGTTAATGCTCTTAGATAATTATAGTCTTGTTTTATGCAGTAAATAAATTTCTCCAGAGGCAGTGTTCCTTCGTAGAGCTCGATCACAAATGGGTGATCAATGGTTTTTATCCATAGATCAATGTATTTGTCTCTTAAGGCTCTGGTTAGCACATGAGACACCTCATCCTCTATATACTCTGCTCACAGCTATTGATGCTACAGCACCATAGATCCCTCCACTAACGATAGAGGCTATGTACCATAGAAGCATTACTTGTGGCGAAGCTATCTCCGCGAATAATAAGGCATCTAGTGAAACAGCTGGTATACCAGCTAATGCACCTGCTAAAGAGGCTGTTAACACATCAAATCTCCTATATCTGAAAACTGCGTAGCCGATCTCCGAGGCTAATCCCTGAGCAACTCCATATATGAGATTTGTTACTCCGCCAATTGTAGGTATCACTGTCTCCACGAGAGCTCCTAACGTCTCTCCTAGGAACGCTGAACCAGGTTTTTTAATGAGTGTAGCCGCGAGTGGAGCCCCAATAAACCATAGCCCGTAACTCAGTAATCTAGCAACTATTGGACCTCCCAAGACTTTTCCGAATTCGTATACGAACCATGTAGCATAGAATACCACACCAGCAACAACCGCGACTACTGCGAGCATTGCGTAATCAATCGCTGTATATCTATAAGAGATTTTTTTAGTAGAACTCTTACTCACTTGAGTCACCATATAATGAAGCTTCACACATATTTATAAATAACCTATAGGAAACCTATAGCTCCCTTATAAGAATATTTGAGAGACTAATCACAGAGAGTATAGCAATGATAAAATCTAGGATAATAGAAGCAGGTTATTCACAGAACAATGTTATCTTAAGAAATATTTGTGTTGATGTGAGTAGCGGGGAGGTAATAATGATCATTGGAGACTCCGGTAGTGGAAAAACTACTTATCTTCTAGCAGTGACTGGTGTTCTCAATAATCTCTTGAACGGATATGTGAGTGGTGAAGTGAGAATCGATGAATTAAATTCCCTAGATCCCTACGAATACAGATTTACACCATATAGAGTAGGCGTAGTTCTTCAAGACCCCGAGAAGCAGATATCTATGCCTACACCATGGGACGAGATCTCTTTTGTTCTTGAGAACTTAGGATACTCATACGAAGAAATCAATAAGAGAACTAGAGATGCTCTTGAGAGAATTAGTCTCTTAGATAAAGCTTTTCATGATATCGAATATTTATCTGGTGGTGAGAAGAGAAGAGTTGTATTCGCTTCTTCAGTGATTCATGACCCTAATAATATCCTGTTAGATGAGCCCTCAGCATCTATTGATCCTTGGGGGGTAAGGGATATTAGGAGATTTGTGAAGGAGAATAAGAAGAGAAATAAAACAATAGTAATTGTTGAGCATAAACCATATTACTTTATGAAGTATGTTGATAAATTCCTGATATTGAGAAATGGTGAGATCAAAGGAGTATTTACTAGAGAAGATCTATATTCCAAGGATCTTTTCAAAAAATCTTTTCTGGAGGAAATTAAAGACAAAATCTCCTCCAGAGATCCTAGAGATAGACACAGGAATAACGGTGCAAAGATTTTAGAGACAAAGGATCTATGTATTGGATACGGTGAAAATATTCTTGTCGAGAACATAGATCTTGAGTTGCGTGAGAGAGAAGTTATCGCATTAGTTGGTCCAAATGGCTCTGGAAAAACAACTTTGTTGAAAACTCTACTAGGTTGGAATAAACCATTATCAGGACAAATATATATTTTGGGTCAAGAGCTGTCTCCTAAGGGTAGAAGAATTCACAAAGATATTTTTTATGTTCCTCAGCAACCTGATTACTTATTTATTAGATCCACGGTAGAGGCAGAGTTAAGAGATTCAATGAGACTCTCCACAGAATCATATGATCTCAAGAGAATATTTCCTTGGTATGATGTAGTCGCGCACCAAAGTCCTTATAAACTTAGTCATGGTCAGAGGAGATGGCTTGCTGTTCTCATAGGTCTCTTTAGTGGTAAAAAAGTATTACTGCTTGATGAGCCAACGGCTGGTCTCGATGAGAAACTATATAATGAATTGATTCTATTGATTAAAGAGTTTATCTCGAGATATAATAGATCTGTGATTATCTCTACACATGATCTTCGCGTAGTAATTGATTTAGCTGATAAAGTATACTATCTCGATAAGAGTAGAAGAATACTTCGTGAAATCTCACATGAGAAGATAATCTCGTTATACGGTGAATTAATTGATGAAGGAGATTAGATTTTCCTCAACGATACTCTTAATATACGCTATAGTAATCTCTCTTCTAGCCTTTATTCTAAGAGATCCTGTTAAGATGTTTATTCCATTCATAATTAATTTTGTAGCTGGCTCTGTTCTGGGGTTCAGGAGATATAGACTGATAATAATTCTTTTTCTACTAGGTTTCATAGGATTATTTCTTAACTCATTGATGGTATCTAATACAGGTGAACCTATTCTCTCGATAGGATCATTTATTATTAGAGAAAATGCTCTTAGAGCCTCTTTAGATATCTTCATGAGATTAGGTATGATCGCTGGTGGAACAATGATTTTCGTCTCTTTAACAGATCCCAGGAGAGTTATCAGAGATCTTGAGAAAGACCTGAGGCTACCTAGTGGAATTGTTTTCTCAATATTCTATGCTCTGAGACTCTATCCATTAATGCTTAGAGACTATGAGGAGATTAAATTATCAAGGTTCCAGAGATCGAGGAGAAAATATATTCTGACACCTAATGATCTACAGAGTATTCTTCAACCACTTCTGAGCCTAGGTCTTGAAAGAGCTATTTGGGCCGGGATCTCTGCTGAGATGAGAGGATTATCTCTTAGAAAAGCTAGAAGAGAAAAAATATCTTTATCTAAACTCGATTTATTTATTGTGATAATTGCAATACTACAGATCCTAGCTACAATACTTCTATAAAGAAACTATACCTATAGAGACGCTGCAGATCAGAGCTATTGTAATTCTTTGTATGTAAAGACATCAATATTAAACATTGTAGCTATTTCTCTTAACTCATTGACGTGATCTCCTAATATTATAACGTGATGATTCGTTGGAGCAGTTCTTGGGATATGAGTAGCTGAGGATTCTAACTCAATAATTACTTGTGTTCTACAGGTCTTATCTGTTAATAATCCTGATTTAATCACTACACCTCTGTCTATCATCATTGTGCTAAATTCTTTATCAATTGACACAATCGTTACCTTATCACCATCTAATTCACCTGTGACGGCGTATGGATTTAATGTCTCGAAGTGTGGTAGTGCTGAGGCTTTTCCTCTCACTATATCTAGTGATATTGTGCAGTGAGAGAACATTATCTGCTTATTCTTTACGGACACTATATTACCTATCCAACCACTTCTACCACTTAGTCTCCTGGCTAGAATCATACTAGGGATCACTGTTAGATCAGCTTCACAAGTCGCTACTACTCCCTTGCTATTGAGTAGTGAGAGTGGTATGCACGGTGTTGTTTTTGTCTTCATTATGTAGGGGAAGCAATCAATTGAAACAACACTATACCTCTCTCTACTTAGTTTCTCCAAGGAGAGGTAGAGTCTAGCTATTTTATCAAGATCTTTTGTTGATACAGTGAA
The DNA here is from genome assembly GCA_049976205.1 of Sulfolobales archaeon. Classification (GTDB taxonomy): domain Archaea; phylum Thermoproteota; class Thermoprotei_A; order Sulfolobales; family AG1; genus WYEN01. The sequence continues at coordinate 29,498 of JBMFIR010000016.1, forward strand.
AACATACTTACTCTCTATCTCCCTAGCAACTTCTCTCACTTCATCCGTGGATATACTATTCATGTAATCAAGTAATTTATTAATTGGCATAATATGCACCTCTGAATCAAATCTTGACTCAAAAGCATTTTCTATATCTCCCTTCTCTCTATCAGTGATCACCAAGATCCTTGATCTATATAAAGCAGATACTCCATTGACTATTCTCATCATGTAATCAATATTTTCTTCACATAGAGATGAAGAAGGATCCTCACACCAATATAGTCCCGCTGGAAAACCCTCATCCTCTATCTTACTTCTTGCAGATACTGCTGAGGCGAGACTATTATGCTCGGAGTGCGCTAATAAAAAGATTCTTTTGAAGTCACCATTGTTAAAGAATTTATGTATTAATGAGCTTATACCACCTGTTAAAACAATTGCTATAGGTATATAGTCTCTGTATCGTTCAGCTACTTTGCTGACATCTTCGTTGGATACCACGAATTCTTCGTGAATAACTACATCGGGATACTTCTCAAGATACTTCTTGAAATAATTCATGATATTACTATAGTATTCTCTGCCATGAACTTCTGATGCGAAAGGTATTGCTACTACACGCATAAAAAATCACTCCATGAAGAATTCTTATCATAGCACAAAGGGATTTCTATCAATTATTGAGAGTATATCTCTTGTCTTCTCCTCAGATAACCACGAAGCATATGACTGTGATATGTATACTACGAGATTATTTCCTATATCGATTTTCTTTATCTCAGTTGCGTAAACCACGAAGTCTAGTTTCTTATTTAATTCATCAATTATTTCTCTAATTCTCTGATCAAGATATTGGAAGAGTAGTGTTGCCTCATCAATAAATAATCTCTCGCATAACTCCTCACCTCTCTTATCTCTGTATATCACACTAAACCACTTCAAAACTTCTCTAGCCCATCTCGCCCTAGATCTACATAAATCAATTGTCTCAAGATCCTCTAGGATCTCATTATAAATAATTCTCTCCGCCGCCTCAAAAGATATTGTGAGAAGATCAAAGTATTTCCTAGGATCCTTCATATAGTATAGTTCTAGTATTATAGGCATCATATTAATTTTCTTACTCCTAATATCAGTCGCCACCAGAAACTTCTTTCTTCTCCTAGTGTAGAGTGTCTGTGGATAAACTAGAATATCTCTACCACGTAAATGAGGTAAAATACTAGGGTACTCAATAATTAATTTAGAGACTTCCTCTAGATCAAGGGATATCGCGTCTAGATACTTAAAAGAATCATTTATTACCGCAGAAGTTGCTAAACCATAGTACTTAGATAAAGTTCTTCTAGGCTCTATCAGAGACCCTCTACAAAATTATTTTAAAAAAATAAAAACCTGTCTCATCAAAAATTCTAAATAATCGCTAAAATCCATACTAAAGTAATGAATTATTATTTATCGTAAATTAATGCTGAACTCTTACTCAAATATTATCTCTCGGAAAAGAATGAGCTAGGATCCAAAGACTTTCTATATGTCAATTTTATATTTGAAACATTAAATTCATATCTGTAGATGTATATAAAGTGTCTAAGAGTACTATATCTGCCTATCTCTTAATCATAAAATGCTTAGATAAAACCACTATAAAAACAAGAGGAGGCCGCGTTTTCGAATTAATGCCAGGAACCTACATATACGTAGGATCCTGCGGCATTAATTGTAGTAGGATCCTGAGACATCTATACTCAAAGAAAAAGAGAAATTTTTGGCACATAGATTATTTACTAGATCAATGTTTACTTGAGAAGATCCTAATTATACCCAATATAAGCGAGAGAGATCTTGCTAGTAGAATTAGGCAAGAAAATTATTTAGAGGCTGTACCTAAATTCGGTGCTTCAGATGATCCTTTTAATAAATCGCATTTATTTAGAATAAAATCTTTAGATAATCTCAGTGATGTAATCACTTTAATAATAAAAAAGATCTTTGAGAAGATCAGTTGAAAACATATTATTGGTGCACCATATAATTATATCGGTGTGAAATGCATATACCAGATGGTTTCTTGGATCCCTGGTTATGCATATTGTTCTACGTTATCTCACTCATTGCATTGATTCTCTCCGTCAAGAGAGTAAAATTATCTGAGGAAAATATTGGTTTAGTATCTATTCTCACAGCATCAGTATTCGCCGCTCAATTACTTGATTGGCCTATCCCAGGTGGCACAACAGCTCATTTCGTTGAAGGAGCTTTGCTAGGTATTCTCTTTGGACCCTACCTAGGATCTGTTGTTATGAGTCTGATTCTTTTGATACAAGCATTACTATTCGGAGACGGTGGAGTAACAACTTTAGGAGCAAATATATGGAATATGGGTATTATATCTGTTTTCTCAGGATACTTTATATATAGGGGTTCATAACCAAGTTAACAAATAATAGATATAAATATGTTGCTGCATTTATCGCTGGCTGGTTCTCTACGGTGCTGGCAGCATTTTTCGCTGGTTTAGAATTAGGTCTCTCAACAATCTTTCTCTACCCAATATATGCGACGATCCCTGCCATGGTTCTATGGCACCTGGGCTTTGGGTTAGTAGATGGCTTGGTTACCTCAGGTGTAATAAGTTACCTCGAGAGATACAGACCAAAGATCTTAGGAGGAGAATGAGGTGAATTTATTGAAGAAGAGTGTTTTTATTCCAATAATAATTGTTTTATTAGCACCAGTATCTATTTATTTAACACAGATCTTCCCTGATTATAGAGAGGGTTTATCAATAGTAGCTGAAGAAGTAGGTTTAAATGAAACCACTATATACCCAGCTCCTCTATATGATTACACAATCTCATTTATTG
>JBMFIR010000017.1:0-28718 GCA_049976205.1 Sulfolobales archaeon
GGGCCCATCTGGGGGCTCCCGCTCTCACGGCCCCTACCCGTTATAGGCTTGGCGGGCCGTTACCCCGCCAACTACCATGATGGGCCACGGCCCCATCCTCGGGCGCCTACACCACCATCTCGGTGTAGACCTTTCGGCGATGACCCATTCCAGGAGTCATCGCCTATCGGGGATCAGCCCCAGTTTCCCGGGGTTGTCCCCGTCCCGAGGGTAGGTTAGCCGTGTGTTACTCAGCCGTCCGCCACGCCCCTGTAGGGGGCGTGCGACTCCCATGGCTTAGCCTTACCCCGATAGCGGTCGGGTCCGCCAGGATCAAGCGGAGTCACGGCCGCAGAGCCGTGGGGTTGCAGTGGGTGATCTATGTCTGTTGGGGTGTCTGCGTCAGGCCCGGAGCTCCTGGGGTTAGAGCCCCAGTTTTCCGAGCCCCCATGTATATAGTAATCATAAGACTTATCCCCGCGGCTGGAGGCCACCTCCTCATCCCGAGGGTTTCACCCTCTGTCGGGGTGAGCCGCCGCCGGTAGCCGCGGGATGTCCGGTGGGTTGCGAGCCATTAATATTATTGTCTTACAGAGCTTATAATATTTTGTCTCGGATCAACACTATATGAGTCTTAAATATATTATCAGAACAGGTGCTAGGAGACCTAGTATAATAACTAAGAATGAAGCCATGTATGGATTAAGTAGATCAGGTCTTTGAGACCTAGTATCAGATGACCCTCCTAATCCTCTGACCTCAATAGATATAGCTCTCATAATATTGAGATAGTAAAATACAGAGAAAACACTAGCTAAAACACCTAGCAAAGCCAGCCAAGGAATAGGCCCTATGTAGAGCCTGGGGTCCCTATAAGTGGCAGATAAGAATAGAAATAGTTTACCCCAGAAACCAGGAAGTGGAGGAACACCAATTAAATTAGCTAAGTGAATAATAACAGAAGTCTTCAAAGTACCAGGTTTCTCAGAAACTCCCGCAACAACAGATAAGTCAGATGAGCCATAAACACTCCTCATAAAACCAGTTAAGATAAACATACTAGACTTACTAATAGAGTAAGCAAGAACATGAAGTAAAACACCAGTTAAAGAGAAGAAGTATGCAGGTGAATAAACAGGAGCAATACTGAAAACAGCGACACCAATAAATATGAAGCCTATATGAGCTACAGAACTGAAAGCCAAGATCCTCTGGATACTAACTTGGGTGAGAGGAGTGATAGAACCAATCAACATACTCAAAACAGCCAGCAAAGCAACAATATAAAAGAAAACACCAGAATCAATACCTAACTTAGCGTAAGAAGAAACAGAACCTAGATCAAAGATAAAGCGAGCAAATCTCAGCAAAAGACCTACTAGACCAATCTTTATAAAACCAGCAACAGCGGCAACAGCGTACGGAGAACCTCTACCATATACATCAGGAAGCCAGAAATGAAATGGGGCAGAACCTAGCTTAAACCCTAAAGCAACCAATAGCATCGACACAGACAAAACCAGAATCAATCTATACAGATCATGCCCAACAAACCCATACACCACGCCTCTAGGATACGTAATGAAATTAAATAATATAAAGAAGCCCAATCCAAATAGAAGAAACTGTGAAGCAACAACACCAACAATAGCATATCTCGAAGAAGCATCAAGAGACAAAGGATCCTTAAATAATGCAATAACAGCATATGAAGCTATAGATAGGGTAGCCCACGAAACAATTATAGGGATAATTGAACCAAGGCTATCAATACTATACGTAATACTATACATACTTATCAGTATAGAGCCCAATACACCTAATAGAGAAACAGCTAACACAGAAACAGTGTCACTAGAGTCAAGAGGGTAAGATGAAACAACAATAAAACCGCTAATGAGGATTGATAATGAGACGAGAAGAACTATCTCATCTACTCCACTAAAATATGGGAATAAACCAGACACAGGCACAGGATAACCTGGATAAAGAATAATTAGGATAACCAAATAGATCAGTAGGAAAAGTAGTATAGCCCTCGACATATTTCTAGAGAAAGATAAGCCAATATCAAAGATCTTAGAAACAGCTAGAGCAATAAAACCTCCTATTAATAGAGAGATTAATAGTGGAATGTATAAGTTATATAACAAATACACGATATATACTATGTCCATAACCACCTCACCTCATCCACACACCCAGTAGTAAAAGCACCAAGAACCCAATTAATAGAGCAACTAAATAAAAATTCATAAGACCGAATTGAATAGTTCTCAAAGCCCTACTCAGACGATCAGCAAATACAGTTAAATATCTGTGGTAGAATCCGTCTATAACAAGATCCTCAAAGTATCTCCCGACATAATTAATTAAACCAGAGAAACCATCAACAAAAACTACGTAGAGGACAGAGTTAATATCCCACCTATCATAGAGAAAATCATGTAATGTCTTGATCAAGGCTATACCTGATATCCTTGGATAAATCTCTCTCTTCATAAACTGATAAACAGACACAGCAAAAAACACGGCTACTAAAGCAATTATTAGTGATATAGTCATTGTCTCGACTTCAAAATGAATCTTCTCTACACCCTTGATTGGTAGAGTTGCTAAAATAACATGAGCAAAATAACCATAACTAAACATCCAGAAGAAACCTATTAAAACGGAGGAAATAGCTAAGATCAGGTAAGGAATATACATAATAGAGCTGGGCTCGTACGCATGATGTTTTTCATCACTAGATCTCATGAATAAATAACCAACAGCTCTCATAGAGTAAAACGATGTTAAGAAAGCTGTTACAAGAAGCAGAACAGGGATCACCAGTAAACCGGTTAAGGCCGACGTCTCAACAACAAGATCCTTGCTCCAGAAACCTGCCAGCGGAGGTACTGCGGCTAGTGATAAAGCAGCTAAGTAGCTAGATAACGTAGTTATCTTCATGTAACTCGCTAAACCCTTCATATCATTAATATACCTACTATGAACAGCATGGATCAATGCACCAGCGGTTAGGAATAAGGCAGCTTTAAAAACAGCGTGGCTAAGAAGATGAGAGAATCCTGCCACAATACCTAGTCCAGGCTCACTGATCAAGCCTGAGGAGGCTGTAGCGACAAACATATAGCCTATCTGTGAAGCCGTTGAAAAAGCCCATATAAGCTTAAGCTCTCTAGCAACCACAGCCATGGTAGCCATCATAAAAGCTGTGAAGGCCCCCAGTGAAGCAATAATAACAAAATACTCTCTGACTTGATAAAGAACTTCCTCACCACCCAGAGAGGCAACAGAGATGAATATTGGGGAGAACCTTAACATGAAGTAAACACCTGCCTTAACCATCGTAGCCGCGTGAATAAGAGCAGAAACACTCGCAGGACCCGTCATCGCAGTAACTAACCATTCATGTAACGGAAACTGCGCACTCTTAGCCAAAGCGCCTAAACTAGTTATGAATAAAAATAGTGTCAAGATACCATAGGAGGAGAGAACCTTAAAAATATTTGCTAAAGTAGTGCTCGCATATAGATCTGGTATAAAACTCGTCTTAGCAGAGAATACTATGAAGCCGAGACCTAGTAAAAGACCTATATCAGCAATACCAGTCATCACAATAGCTCTCACCCCTGAGTGGCTGGGTGAGAAAAACATCGATTTACCTAAGGCACTTCTCCCTTTATCTCCCACGTATGTGAGCTCATCATCATCTCTATACCAGTGACCAATAAGAGCGTATGATGCGAGAGAAGTCCCCTCCCAACCAATTATAAATAGAAGAAGATCACCAGCCAAGACCAGTAGAAGCATTGAGCCCACGAAAAACGTGAAAAACACCCAGTATCTATGCTCACCATAATCATTCTCCATATACTTGAGACTATATACAGCTATTAATAGAGAAATCCACGCAACCATTAGAGCCATTATAGAGGATAAACCATCTACATAGCTCACCAACCTAAAGACTACACTGGTTTCTCTAGAAATAGGTATAGTGAACCAGATAGTGTCTCTTGATATAATAACTGTTGAAGGATTACTCCAAATAATAGCTAGGAGAGGCAGTGTTAATATTGCTGAGACAGCTATAGAGAAGACACCTACAAACCCAGATAATCTTTTTTTATAGAGACCCACTAAACCAGCTAGGGCTGCACCTAAGAAAGGCGTTAACCAAATCAGATCAGACCACCAAATAATCTGAGCACCCACTTCTCACCACCCTCTCACAAGACTTAAAATAATTTTGAGATAAAGTAGTTCAGGAGTATAATTAAAGCTACTTAATAGGAAACTAATTAATACCAGCATCAAAATTGATAAGAGGGCTACCGAGAAAGTAGTTAATGAAATCTCTGGCGAGGTCTCACGTATCTCTTCATCAGATCTTCTCTGACCAAAGAATATTCTCCTCATAGTCACAAAACTATAAACAATAGTTAGACCAAACCCTAAGAAACCTAATATAGCAAGAGCAACTACCTCAGATACGTTGCCTACCTGAGACATTAAGTAAATAATAAAACCAGAAACAATAAAGAACTTACTTATAACACCCATTGTTGGGGGTAGACCAGATATCGTTAGAAAACCGAGTAGAGCTGAACTCGCTGTATAATTCATCGTTGAGGCTAAACCACCCATCTTCCTCATATCTCGCAGACCGTGACCACTAAAAATTATACCTCCTGCAGTCATGAACAAAGTAGCCTTACCAAGCGCATGTGTTAAGTAGTGCAGAACAGCGCCTATTAAACCAGCTGGTGTTAATGTGGATACGCCCAGTAATATATAACCCATCTGAGATATGCTGCTATAAGCTAAGAATCTCTTGTAATCATTCTGGAATAGAGCTACTAAACCACCATATATCATTGTTAGTAGAGCCCACAGGATCAAGTAGTACTGAAAAGTACAGAATATATGTGGAAATAACGTAACTAATACACGCACCAGACCCAGACCAGCTAAGCCAATCAAGTTAGGACTTAGTAAAGCTGATACGGGTGTTGGAGCCTCAGCATGCGCATATGGGAGCCATATATGGAAACCTAGTGCAGGTAGCTTGACCATGAGACCAATTAGTATGAGTAGAAACACGGAAAACTGCATACCTAAGACACCGAGAATCTTCTCTCCGTATCCAATCATGTAGTAAGGTTTCTCGGGAGATATAAAATCAAATGTCCCTGCATTAATTCCGTATATTAATGAGCCTAATAGAAATAATAAAGCACCAACATGAGTCCATATGAAGTACATAATACCTATCCTGATCCTCGCCCCATAACCGTAGAGAGCTACTAGTATAAAGGATGTTATTAAAGAGATCTCTAGAAAAACATAAAATTCTATTAGATTATTCGATAATGCAACACCATTCATTGACAATGCAAAAAGTAAGTAATTCACGTAATAAACTCTCCAAGAACCATATCCTAATTCTCTGAATCTATGCTCCATGTACGGATACGAGTACAGAGAAACTATACTAGAGACCAGTGATATTCCTAGAAGAAACGGTATATTGTATGAGTCTATGAAGAAGCCGAAGACGCCTATCGATGCTGAACCAAAGATCTTCTCAAAATACGGAATACCGTAGACTACAGGTGTTAGAACATAAATTAGGAGACTATAGAGTATAGCAGTAAATGAAGCTATTGAACCAAATCTACCTGATAATCTCGGTGTGAGAGCTATTATAAGAGTCATTAACGCAGGAATAAGTATTGAGCTTAGAAGAATCACTTCTCCTCACCCCCCATAGTCAAGTCTCTAATTATTTTCTCCTCAGTATCAATCTTCTTCAATACACCATATCTAATTAATGCAATAAGGATCGAGAATGTAACAACTATTTCGCTAACAGCTAGCAATATAGAGACTAGAACCAGTGTAGAGATATAGCCAGCTGCGTAAGGTGTCAAAATAATGCCTCCGAGATAGGAGTAAATATATGAGAAGAAACCCACGATAATTAGTATGAAGGCATTGAACATTATTTCTGCTGAAATAAGTATTCTAGCAATATTCCTACTCGATAATATACCATAGATAGATATAGCCAGTAATATAGAGGCTGTTAAAAGCACGTAATTCATTCTCTCACTCTCTTCATAGCAATTAATAGAGATACAAATAGAGATAAAGCACTAACAGAGGCTATTATCATGATAAGAATAGAGTAGTTAGCAACAAGATACTCAGCAATATAAGCATAGTCTGGTTTATCAAGAACTATAGTACTATTCTCAGTCTTTATGGAGATATACGCCAGAGGAAATGCTGACAGAATAGCCACTAAGAAAGCCGGGATCCTGAGACTCCTTACCTCTCTAGGAAACTCCTCTCTCAGCAACAATGTAGTCATTACTATAAATAGTACACCGGCACCGACATAAACCAAGACGTGAATAACACCTAGAGTAGGCAGACCTAAGAGAGATATTAGAGTAGCCACTAAAAGCCCTAGTATTGATAAGTAAACAGCTGAGTAGACAAGGTTCCTCGATAATATAATCATTAACCCGCTCAGTATCGTGAAGAAACTTATAGATATAAATAATAAATCTGTGTACCCCATAGAGTCACCCACTACTTTCATATCGCAAGCCTCGGTTTTCATCAATAACAACTCTATACTTTTTACCAACAACTCTTCTCGGAGGTGTGTATTCCTCAGGTCTTTTAGTAAATTCTTCTAAGGTAGTCAACATATCCTCGAATCTATAGAAAGCCACATCATGAATCTTATATGTCTCGAAGGCTTCGACTGGACATATATCAACACAGAAGTAGCAGAAGATACACCTCCCCCAATTGATCGTAGGCACCTTCTTTTTGTCTTTCAAAACAAGTCTTATGGCATCTGCGGGACAAACAATGTCACATAATGAACATCCAATACATTTATCAACATCAACTCTAAACATACCTCTGTAGCCGTCGGGGTACTCAATATCTTTATATGGATAATCAATAGTTATTCTCATAGGCTTAGCCACATATTTAAAACCTGTTGCTAATGCATCTATATTTCTCTGAATGACTCTTCCAGGGGGAGGGGTCTTCACACTAAGAACCTTTACCTTATCTGTTCCTTTATTTATCAACTCTTTAACCCTGGGATCTAGTTGCTCCGGGAGATACATATCATCACCTCAAGAAATATGATAATACGAGAGACCAAATCAACGATATAATAGATAGGATAAGCACCTGAGACCACCCTAATCTAATAGCCTGATCAACTCTATATCTTGGATACACAGATCTTAGAAAAACAGCAATAAGCATCAAAATCGATGCTTTGATTAATATAATGAAGCTTCCGATAAAATAAGACTCTACTAAATTATTCGAGAGAATCGGTAGCCAGCCTCCTAAGAAAACCATTGAGTATAGCATCGAGTAAACGTAGAGCTTGATATAAGCTATACCCATAGCAACACCATACATTAAGCCGCTATACTCAGTGTATGGCCCCATGACAAGCTCAGACTCAGCTTCAGAGATCTCGAATGGAAATCTACCAGTGATTCTTATAATAGCAATATACGCAACTAAAGCAGCTAAGGGGTTTAGTATGATGCCTGAGAGATACTTAGCTTGAGAATTCACAACATCACTCATATCAAGAGATCTAAATAGTAGAGCCATTGACAGTATTGAGATGATAAAGGGTATCTCATAAGAAATCATTAGGAAAGCCTCTCTCAGTGAACCAATAAAAGCAAACTTGTTATCTGACGCATAACCTGTAATTATAATAAAGATCGGGGCCGTGGAGAGTATAGCTAAGACAACTAGTATATTAGAGGAGACATATATCGGAGGCTCTATAAGAGGTGATACAGGGATAAATGCTACAGGGATAATAGCAAATATTAGTGCTAGAACAGGACCTGTTAGATAGGCGATCTTGTCTGCACCTTGTGGAATAATAAATTCCTGGAATGCGTATCTTATGAGATCAGCTACTAACTGTAGAACTCCACCAAATCTCCTAGACACGTGCAGAGGACCATATCTAAGCTGAACAAGACCGGCAATTTTCCTCTCAGCCCAAATAATTAATATAACTAAAACCAGTACTGCTCCGAAACCTGGTAGAATAAATATATGAAGAAAATCATAGACTAATCTACCAGGGATCTCTAAAGGCCCCAGGCTAACTACCATTATCTATCAGCCTCTGGAGGGAAATAATCTAGAGAACCATAAATAGCTGGTAAATCAGCTATCCTGTGCCCAGGTATCAAGTATTTAAATAGAATCACATTTCTGAATGAAGGTGTTATGAATCTGAATCTATATGGATTAGTAGATCCGTCACTAACAATATGAAATAGAGCCTCTCCTCTACCTGCTTCAACACGAGCCATAGCCTCGCCCTTAGGAGGCTTTAGAGTAGCCATTAGACTAGGTAGTTTAACTCTCCTCTGCTCGGCGTAGATCTTTTTCATTAAGGGGTTAAAGAGTCTCGATATCTGTGGGGATATGATCTCTCCACTGGGGATCTTCCTAATAGCCTGTCTAATAATATTGATGCTTTGCTCAATCTCCTTAAATCTGATCAAGCCTCTAGCGTAACCGTCTCCCTCCTCCGCTACCGGGATCATGAAATCTATTTCGTCATAAGCCTCGTAAGGTTCAACCATTCTAACATCATAATCTATACCTGAAGCTCTAACATTAGGCCCAGTTACACCAAGTATTCTAGCGATATTAGGTTTGAGAATACCTACGTCCCTGAGTCTCCTCTCGACAACAGGGTTATTCAAAAAGATCTTCTCCCAGTCTCTAAGTCTCTTCTCAATATATTTTAGTCCTTTCTCGACCGCGTCAGGAAAGTTCTGAGGCATATCTCTTCTAACGCCACCGGGTATAACGTAAGCATAAGTGATCCTGGCTCCCGTCAACATGGTCGCGAGCTCAATCATAACCTCTCTGTCGCCAAAGGCCCACATAAACCCTGTTGAGTGTCCGAGGAATATTGCGAGAATACCTATACCATATAAGTGACTAGCTATCCTAGTAATCTCTGCTAAAATAGTTCTGAGATATTTCGCTCTTGGAGGAACATCTATTCCCATGAGCTTCTCTAAGGCATTAACATAACCAATAGTCATTGGAGTAGTATCTAGTAAACTAGGTCTCTCAACAAGAGGAATAGTCTTTATATAAGCTCTATTCTCACTAAGTTTCTCAATAGTTCTATGAACAAAACCTATATCAGGATCGCATCTCACAATAACGTCTCCATCAACCCAAGCAAGAATCCTCATATGACCAGAGCCTGGATGTGTTGGACCTATCTGAAGCTCAATTAATCTCTCACCCTCCTCTTTAACTCCTGTCTCAACTACTCTAAATATCTCCCTAGCTAGCTCCTGAGTAATATCTTGAGAACCACTTACTTCCAAGGAGTCTCAGCCTCCCCCGCTTTACGAGTAATAATACGAAAATCTTTACGCATAGGCCACCTACCCTCAAGCTCTTCAGGTAAAAGAAGTCTCCTAAGATCTGGGTGACCCTCAAAATACACACCAAACATTTCCCAAGTTTCTCTTTCATGAAACTCAGCACTAGGCCAAATACTTGTTAAAGAAGAAACTCTCGGATTATCTCTCTCAAGGGCTGATTTTATAACAACAGTGTATTTCCTAACAACCCTCAAATAAGACCCTATATGAACCATGAGTTCTATCTTCTTTTCCTGGGGATAATCAACGGCTGATAAAGACTTTACATGATCAAAACCTAAGTGAAGTAGTTTCTTAGCCAGATCCATGATTTTTTCTCTAGTAACCTCAATATATATGACTCTTTCAGTCTTGTCAATATAGATCTTTGTCGCCAGATCCTTTAACTCCTCATTAAATATACTAAGTAGATTATTCAGATCAGGATCTTTAGCAACCACCTGAGACATTCTTCGCACCCTTACCTAACCTGGTTCTTCACATATCTTCTCAGAATCTCCAAATCTTCCCTCGATACACCAACACTCCTAATCTTCTCCTGAAGCATGAGAATAGCTCTTGCGAGAGCCTCAGGTCTCGGGGGACAACCAGGAATGTATACGTCCACAGGAATAACTTCGTTAGCCCTCACAGTATTATAGCTATTCCAGAACAATCCTCCATCTATGGCGCAAGCCCCCATCGCAATAACAAATTTCGGGTCAGCCATCTGCTCCCACGTGATCCTAGCCACTTTCGCCATCTTAAGAGTAAGAGTGCCTTCTATTATTATTAGATTTGTTTGTCTAGGAGAAACAAACGGTAAGGAGCCGTATCTCTCCAGATCATATCTTGGCGAATAGGCACCGGCTAATTCAACACCGCAACAACTAGTCATTAAATGAACAGGCCATAGAGAATACGAGATAGCCCATTCTAAGATATCTTTTACAGGTTTTTTCTCCATAAGAGATCTTATTAACCTCTTAATAAACACATCTATTTCTCCAATAAAAACTACTCCTCTCTCCATAAGCTCAGATCCTCCGCGAATTTATACGCGAAATAAAGGATAGGGAGAATAATTATAAAACTTACAAGCACAGCATATGTGATCAAATTAAGAAGCTCGTGAGGAGAAATGAGAATAAATACAAGCAGAACAATTAACGGCTCCAGTGAGGAGAACATTAAAAGAAACGGATAATACTGCATAATAAAGAAACCTCGGGATCTTCCAGATCTAGGGTTTCCACTCTCGAATCTTTCTCTCTTCATAACATACTCTATCTCAGGTGAGATTGCTATAGATATATAGTGAGCGATTAAAGGAATAAGTAGCGATACAACCACTAATAAAACAATAATTGCAACAGCGTAGATGTCAACCAAATAAGACACCTTATTTAGTAGCCTAGGATAAGTTATCAAAATGAGCTTTTAAATATACATAAGCAGTGAAGAACCAGGTATATTAGCAACTAAAATACAGAGACGGAGTTTATGCTTACTACATAAACTTTGTATCCATAAAAACACTTCTTAGATAAATCATAGCGTTTTAATACATATTAAATTAATTAAAACATATCTACTTTAGGAGGATAAGAGGATATTTGAAGAAAGCGTTTCAAAATATATTTGTCATAGATCAAACAGCTCTGCTAGAGGATTTTGAATTAATTAAAGAAGTGATAGAAAACAAGATAGAATCTGGAGAGATCCATATACTAAAACAGGTGATAGAGAAATTCGAAAAAGGGATTAGAGAAGGAGATCCTCAGGCAGCAAGAGGACTAGAAAATATAGAAAGACTAAGAGAATTCATTAGTAGCAAAGAAGATCTTGAGATAAGAATTGTGAATATTCAAGAGAGAATAATTCCCGAAAAGACGTTAGAGCAGATCATCAGAGATTACGCCCTAGAGATTGGTGGCGTCTTAATAACATCAGATCCTCTGCAAAAAAAGATTTCTGAAGCCATGGATATAGAAGTTATTGAAATAAGTAAAAAGAAAACTGGATTATTATTCGAGAAATATTTCGATGAACACACAATGTCTATTCACTTAAAAGCAGGAGCTCCTCCAAGAGCCAAGAAAGGATCGCCACTAAAATGGTTCTTTGAGTATCTAGACAATAAACCTCTCACAGAAAAAGAATTAGAAGAGATCATAAATGACGTCTTAGAAGAAGTTAAAATTAGAAAGAGAGGATTTATAGAGATAGAGAGACCTTATTCAATAATTGTACAAATAGATATGTATAGAATCATTATTGTGAAACCTCCTTTAAGCGATACATCAGAGGTAACAATTACAAGACCTATAGCATCTCCGAGTCTCGAGAACTATAATTTGAGACAAGATCTGGTGAAGAGATTATTAGAAAAAGCAGAGGGTATACTAATAGCAGGTGCACCTGGTATGGGAAAAACAACATTTGCTCAAGCACTAGCTAAGTTCTATATGGAGAAAGGAAAGATCGTGAAAACAATAGAGAGTCCTCGAGATATGCATTTACCAGATGAAATCTCTCAATATTCTAAGAGCAAAGGATCATCAGAGGAATTACATGACATACTTCTACTCAGCAGACCAGACTACACGGTCTTTGACGAAATGAGAGACGATGAAGACTTCAATTTATATGTGGATCTAAGACTCGCAGGAATAGGCATGATTGGCGTTGTTCATGCCACGTCACCAATAGATGCTATACAGAGATTTTTAAGAAGAATAGATCTAGGAATGATCCCAAGCATTATAGACACCGTCATATTTATTAATAAGGGAAGAATAGAGAAGATCTATGAGCTAGAGTTAACCGTTAAGCTACCCACAGGCCTAAGAGAAATAGAGTTAGCCAGACCGGTAGTTGAGGTCAGAGATCTAGAGAGTGGAGAGTTAGAATATGAAATATATACATTCGGAGAACAAACCGTTATCGTGTCTGTAAAAAGACTAGGATCCTTAAGTGAGAAAGATAGAAAGATCTATCAGGAGATAAAGAAGCAGTTTCCTGAAGCTGATATAGAGAGAGAAGGAGAGATTATATGGATAAAGATCCCTAGAAGCAGAATAGGAGGTGTAGGTAAAGACTTCCTAAAACTAAAAAAGAAGTTAGAGAGAAAGTACAATATTGTGCTAAGAGTAAAACTAGGTGAAGAAACTACTTGAGCAATCAACAGAAAGAACTCTCAAAACTCAGAAGAAGAGCCTTCCAGAGAGAAAGAGATCTTGCTCAAAAACTATGGAAGCTAGGCTTTGCTGTGGTCAGAGGCCCTGCAAGTGGGGCAAAAGCAAAGAGAGTTCCATACCCAGATCTTGTGGCAATAAAAAATAAATATATATTCATTTTCGAGATCAAAACAAAAGAAAAAGAGGATCATGTTTACGTAGAGGAGCATCAAATAAGCAAGCTACGAGAATTCGAGAAGAGATCAGGCGGTAAAGCTTTTATAGCTATAAAAATAATTGATGAAACAGACTGGAGATTCGTTCCTCTGGAGGCTCTAGAAAAAACAATAGGTGGCCGTTATAAAGTTGATAAAAAATTTTTTAGAGAAGGCTTATCTTTAGAAGATCTATACAGGGATGCTTCGGGAGATAAACCACTGACTGAGTTTTTAAGAAAGTAATTATGTTCTCAGCGAATAAATACTTCATTTAAAAATCTCCTAGGTATTATTATAAGTGATAGAGGGTGGATAAATGAATGGTATATTAATCCTAATCCTAGCTATAGTATTAATCGTAATACCTTTCTTGGCAGCTGCAATAAAGATTGTTCGAGAATACGAAAGAGCTGTGATATTTAGATTAGGTAGATTAAAAGGTGCTGCAGGACCAGGCATATTCTTTATAATACCTATTGTAGATCAGTTCTTTAAAGTGGATCTTAGAATAAACACCGTTGATGTACCACGTCAAGCAGTTATTACTAAGGATAATGTTTCGGTATCCGTAGATGCTGTGGTTTACTATAGAGTAGACGATCCTATAAGAGCAATAGTTAAAGTAGCGAATTACAACTATGCTGTGACACAACTAGCAATGACGACACTTAGAGACGTCATAGGTACTATTGAATTAGATCAGTTACTTTCACATAGAGAAGAAGTCGGTAAAAAAATACAAGAGATACTAGATGAAACCACAGAAGCCTGGGGAGTTAAAGTTGTTGCGGTAAGAATAAAAGATATTACCCTTCCCGAGGAGCTCGTTAAAGCAATGTCTCTACAGGCACAGGCAGAGAGAATTAGAAGAGCTAGAATAATTGAATCAGAAGGTGAGAGACAGGCTGCAGCAATAATTAAAGAGGCGGCTCAAATGTACCAAGAATTTCCAATAGGAATAAGATTAAGAGAGTTACAAACATTTGTTGAAGTAGCTAAAGAGAGAGCATTGATAATAGTGACTGACACAACCAGGGGCGATACAGCATCTTTAATTCCAGCATTAACGACGGCACTAAATCAATTTATAAGTCAAAAAATAGGCTCCCAAAAGGAGACCTCAGGTGAGGTAAAGGGCTCTTAATATGTTTGAATTATCTATTGATAATAAACCTATATCTATTCTCTCTACTGTGCTTATTATAATATTCTCAATGTTTTTTGTATATCACATGCTTATTATGGCCCATATGGGGTCTCTGAGTACTTTCTCATACACTCTTCAGCAGAGCGGAGAGAACATTGTAACAAAAGCCTATGTTCTCTATATTAGGGGAACTATAGATCAGGGCGTTAAAAATCATGTTGATATAGCACTTAAAAAAGCATCAGAAGAAAATGCCGCTTTAATTCTAGATGTTAATTCCCCCGGAGGTTTCTTGGGTGACACGCTAGATATAACAGATATGATCTTACAATCTAGTATACCTGTTATAGGATTTGCTTCTGGAGACAGCTTTAGTGGAGCTACACTAATTCTCGTACCCACAAACATTCTTGCTGTAGCCCCTTACGCTCATATAGGAGATGCGCAACCAGTCACAATCGGTCCTACAGGTCAGATACAGCCTATCACAGAACCAAAAATCATTAATCCCTTACTGAAGAAGTATGAAGATATAGCTAGTGAGAGAGGCAGAAACACCTCATTGATAAAAGCATTCATACTTAATGCTACCGTAATAAATGGTGTGGAGGCCGTAGAATATCACTTCGCGGATCTAAATGCTGTATCGTTAAATGATCTGGTCAATAAGCTGTATGATAAGAGAGTATCTATTGGTGGAAGAGTCTATGTACTAAGGATCTCTTCTCTGGAAAAGGCTCCTGAATGCTTCACATGCACAATTCTAAGTCTTTTGTCAGATCCTACTGTAAGTGGTTTAATGATAACAATAGCTGTTTTCTCAATAATATTCTCTATATCCTCAGGACACTTCATCGGTATACCAATAGCACTAATATTTCTCTTTCTAGGATTAATAGGCTCAGGATTCAACGTGGGACTACTATCAGTAATTATGATACTACTAGGATTAGCTTTTCTAGCAGGGGGAATAGCTTTAGGAGGTAGCGAGGGGGGAATACTTATCATAGCAGGGTTGCTCTTAACAGGGTTAGGAGGAATGTTTCTACCTGTTATAGGTAGAGAAATTATGATCTCAGGAACAGAGGCTTTAGTGGCAGGCTTCTACTACGCATCTTTAGGAATAGGTATAGGAGCAGGATCCGTAGGAGCCTACATAGCTATGCAACTTATTAAATTAAGAAAAATAAGGCATAGAATCTTTGAGATTATAGGAAAAGAGGGAGTAGCTAAAGACGAAATAACACCAGAGAAAGAGGGTTTTATCTTAATAGAGGGAGAACTTTGGCGAGCAATCTCTGACAAAGATGTTATTAAGCCAGGGGAACGCGTAGTAGTTATCAACAAAAAAGATTTTCTCTTGATAGTTAAAAAGATATAAAATATAGAGTTCATGAAAGAAGTTATTAATTGGTTGGCTAGCGGATTTTTGCCCTTGAGATAACAGATATTTTTATAAGCTACTAAAAACCGAATAAAATGGTGAATATATGGTACCGAAACCCCTGAGGTTTGAAGAAGAGGAAGAAGAGGAGTGGGAAGAAGAAGAGGAAGAGGAAGAAGAGTGGGGCGAAGAAGAGCTAGAGTGGGAAGAAGAAGAGGAAGAATTGGGAGAAGAAGAGGAGTGGGAAGAAGAAGAAGAGGAAGAGGAAGAAGAGTAGTTTTTATCTAGAGAGTAATTCACATAACAGTTACGGAATAATTACTAAATCAAGATCTTTTACTAATATTGTGTTCTTAAATATTCTCCTAGCCTCAGAGACTAGTTTATCTTCGTCTCGATATCTCGAGCTAAAATGAGTTAAGTATAGTTTCTCAACTTCCGCTCTGAGAGCTACTTCGGCAGCCTCTATGACTGTGCTGTGTCCCGAGATCACCGCTTCTTCGGAATCTTCTGAAGAAAATGTTGCGTCGTGTATTAATATATTTGCTTTTTTACAATAATTTACTGTATCTTCACAAGGCCTTGTGTCTCCTGTATAGCATATTTTGTGAATAAAACCTCTATAATTAATCTCTACTAAGTATCCCATACTCTCAATTGAGTGACAGACTCTAAATCCTTTAACACTGATCCTGTTGAAGATATGTGTGTCTGTAGGCTCTAAATACTCTAGATTAAAAGATAACTTATGTTTAGACACATTAAGAAAAACATCTACTAGATCCCTTATTTCTTTAGGAGCTATTATGTAGAGATTATCTTTTCTACTGAATAATGTCATAGATTGTAAGAGAGGTAGTAATCCTATGAAGTGGTCGCCATGCAGATGAGTTATTGCTACGAATCTGATCTTGAGAGGCGATAACCCCACCTGCTGAAGCCTTATTTGACAACCCTCTCCACAGTCTAGTAATCCGATCTCGCTATTCACCTCAATAGCAATCGAAGAATGCCATCTACGAATAGATGGCGAGGCTGCCCCACTACCTAAGAAATAGATCTTGATCATATCTTCAGAACCTCTAAACCTACTCTCTTACAGAGATCTTCAAGAGCCTTTAATTTATCAGACGTAAAAGATTTTTTCTCTGCTACTACTAAATTAATTCTCTCATAAGACCTTTCAATACTCTCCAAAGCTATTTTTAAGAAATCATTAGTATCCAGCTCTTTTATAGAGTACCTAGGAATAATATGTCCAAAACAGTACTTATCCTCAATACTCATTTCAGTAAATCTCTTTGAGTAATGAGGTCCGCCGAATCCTACTGCAAAGTATCTACAATAAATATTCTCATTGTATAAGATCTTTTCAATGGCCTTAGCCCAGACTTCGTGAAGAGAAATATCTCTCCATTCTTTCTCTGTAGAGCCTATCTCGATGAAAATAATAGGCTTCTTATTTCCTGTGGGTCCGTGATGAGTCGCTTCAAAACTAACCTCGAAATTACTTAGTAAACCGGATTCATCAGCTACCTTATATAAGTTTCTTAAAAAAGCTGTTGATATAGATGGCATAGTATAAGATAATTCGAGAGGTTTCCCTCCATGCGAGGGATCTCTACGAGGATTTCCAGGATAGTGAACTGTTAAGCTGGGAACCGCTGCAGAAGAACTATGTCTCGAAAAAATCACTATCACATTACTATCCTTAAAGTATTGATCCAGGTATTCAAGATATACAACATCGTCTATGAAGCCTCCTAATAATTCTATTTCATAAGATCTACTGTCAACAAGTTTGCACAAATACTTAAGCTTGGGATCCTCATAATCTAAGCATCTCAGACCTAGATTTTCAACAAGTCTATATGCGATACCAGCACCTGCTATATCATCTATACTGTAAGCAAATCCATATTTTACCATTTTAACCACGATATACTCTGAATAAACACAATAAATCTCTTTTTAACAAAATTATTCATGGATTAAATGATGATACACGCAGGAGCTGAGTGTGATGAAGCCCCGCATCACTGAGGAATATAAGAGAGATTTAATTGAGATCCTTAGAAAGAGAATGTCTGAATTAGATAAAAGAGATCTTGTAAGAGAACATATTATAAAGATCTCTAGAGATTTAGTGAGATGCTCAGGTAGAGTAATATCAAGTGTATTAGTTGATAATATTGATGATGCAAGGAGAGAGTTAAAGAATTGCAATAGTTTGCTAGAGGATCTTATAAAACATTATAGTGAGGCACCAGATCTTGTTAGAGGCATCGCCACTCAAGCATTTACAGAGTACTGCGAAGCATTATTTCTTTTAAATATGTATGTGAGAGAATTAAAGGAATGTATCAATCAAATACCTCCCGAGAGTGTGATCCTGGGAATACTGGATCTCACAGGAGAGATGAGAAGAATAGCTATAAAATCACTAGGTGAATGGGATCTAGATACATCTAGAGAAATAATAGATCTGATGAAAACAATTTATTCGACACTAAGCCCACAAGATTATCCAGATGCTATAGCACCTGGTTACAGACATAAAATTGATGTTCTGAGGAGAAATATAGAGGATCTAGAGACACTCTACACTGATATCAAAACTAGAATAGAGGTTGTAAGAGAACTAGAGAAAGTAAAGAAGTAGCAAGACAAATCTCAACTAAGAGTTTTTGCAGGGGTACCCCAGGATTTTTTCTAAGAGACTTATCACAGATCTCTTGAATGTTTCAGCATCAATTTCCTCATTGATCAATATATAATCTGCTAAAGCGATTACTGAGCCTAATCCGAAAGATAACTCCCGTAGATCTCTAGCAACAAAATCCTCCCACGCCTTAGGATCATCTTCTCTACCTCGTAAGCGAATTCTCCTGAATCTTGTATTGGGACTCGAGTGAATCGCAACTAAATAAATTTTTTCGAAAATTCTCTTGAAGTAATTCACTTCTTCAATAGATCTCACCCCCTCTATCACTATGTAGTTACTTAGATCTTTGCTTAAACAAATTTTCTTATGTGTTAAGACAGCAATGGCTTCAGAACCTAATTCTTCTCTTAATTTAGCCGAGATTAATCCACTAGTCTCGTAATTAATCTCTAAACCTCTTCGAATAACCTCTTCTCTTACAACATCGCCCATAATAAATACTGAGAGACCACATGATTCGGCGACTTCTGTAAATAATCCTTTTCCTGAGCCTGGCATACCTGCAACTAATATAGCTCTGTGTCTACCAAGATCTTTTTCACATATCATATCATATTCATAATATTTTGTTTAAAAGAAAACTCATAATTCTTTATAATTAATATTAAAATATGAAAATGATTACCATATTAATAATACTTGATCTGAATAAGATTTTTATATCTGACTAAACTAGTTTTAGAAGAAGGGAATTATCGCTTTTCACAATATACATAGTCCATGCGTCTTTGATTCGAGATACGGATCCCAGGAAATGAGAAAGATCTTTAGCTACAGCAATTTCATAGGAAAATATATACTTATTGAGAAACTTCTAGTTAAAGCTCTTGGAAAAGTTGATTTAATTGACAACAAATGTGTATCTATCCTCGAGAAATGCTTAGAAAATATTGATAATGAAACGATCTCTAAAGAAGTTATTGAGGCAGAGAAAACATTGGGTCACGAAATCACAGCACTTGTATATTTACTCGAAAAAAACTGCGGATCATGCGGAAGATATATTCATTTCGGTGCCACTAGCAATGATATAATAGATACTTCCTGGGCACTAATTATTAGAGAAGCATTAGGCATTGTAAAGAAGAAATTAAGTGATGTAATAACTACTCTAATAGGTTTTATGGAAATATACGGACAATACCTAATGATAGGTAGAACACATGGGCAACATGCCCTACCTATTACATTAGGTTTTAAACTATCTAATTACGTCTATGAACTTTCGCGAAGTTATGAGAGAATATGTGATACCGAGAAGAGAGTGATTAGAGGAAAAATGTCTGGAGCCGTAGGCACAATGGCTGGTTGGGGGGATAAGGGCTTGTTTATTGAGAAGGAATTAATGAAAGAACTTGATCTAGAGCCCCATCTAATCTCTACACAGATAGCCCCTAGAGATGGTTTCGCTG
The DNA here is from genome assembly GCA_049976205.1 of Sulfolobales archaeon. GTDB lineage: Archaea > Thermoproteota > Thermoprotei_A > Sulfolobales > AG1 > WYEN01. Next base: position 19,521 of record JBMFIR010000017.1, read on the forward strand.
AATTATCTCTCACACTAGCTATTTTAGCTTCACAATTAGATAGATTTGCTCTAGAAGTGAGAGAACTTAGTAGACCTGAGATAAACGAGATTTATGAGGTCTCTGAGAGAGTGGGTAGTAGCACGATGCCTCACAAGAGAAATCCAGTGACTGCTGAGAGGATCTCGGGGCTAGCAAGAGCAACAAGATCCTTAGCTGTAGCTTTCTTAGAAAACATTGTTCTTATGCATGAGAGAGATCTAAGCAACAGTAGTTTTGAGAGATACTCTATCCCACACATATTTCTATTAATAGATCAGATGCTTATTGACATGAAGAATCTTCTGAATAACATATGGTTTAATAAAGAATCTATGCTGAAAAACTTGGAACTATCTAAGAAAACTATCCTAAGTGAGAGAATACTTCTAGAATTAATTAAGAGAGGAGCCTCAAGACAAGAGGCGCATCAAAATTTGTCTAGACTCTCTAGAGAAAGCATAGAAAAAAATGTATCTTTCGAAGATGTTTTAAAGAAAGATAATTACATAGCTAGATATCTAAGCAAAGATGAGATCAGTAGGTTTCTAACATACGATTACTTAGGCTCATACAGAGAATTAATAGATCGCTCAATTAACTACGCAAAAGAGATCCTGAGTAAGTGCTAGGAGGTGTGAGGAGACGCCTCTTACAATAGTTGTCGGAGGATTCTTTGGTGATGAGGGTAAGGGTAAAATATGTGGCTACCTAGCTCTCGCAGATGATCCGGAGATAACTGTTAGAGGAGGATCTGTGAATGCTGGACACACCGTTGTTTATGACGGTAAACAGTGGAGACTTAGAATAATACCTTCATTCTTCATAAATAAGAGAACAAAGTTATTCATAGCATCAGGAGCCTTAGTTAGATTAGATGTTTTATTTAGTGAAATAGAGCATACAGAAACTAAAGGGAGAGTTTTTGTTGATAAAAATACTGGTATCATAGAAGAGATACATGTAGAAGAAGAAAGAAAAGATCCTCATCTCTCTAAAACAGTGGGATCAACACTACAAGGTGTTGGAGTAGCCATGAGAGATAGAGTAATGAGAAAATTGAAAACTGCTAAGGATATACCAGAGCTTAGAGAAATATTAATAGATGTAAGTGATGAAATAAATAGAGCTCTAGATAAAGGGGAGAAGATCTATATAGAGGGAACACAAGGCACATTCCTTAGTCTCTACCACGGAACCTATCCATATGTGACAAGCAGAGACACCACAGCCTCCGGATTCGCCTCAGAGGTTGGTGTAGGACCAAAAAGAGTTGATGAAGTAATTGTGATATTTAAATCATATGTGACTCGCGTAGGTGAGGGTCCTCTACCAAACGAATATTCTATGGAAGAGATCATTAGAAGAGGATTACTAGAGAGAGGCGCTGTAACAGGAAGAATTAGAAGAGCAGCGCCATTCAATATTGAGCTAGCGAAAAGAGCTATAGTTATAAACTCCGCCACTCAGATCGCAATAACAAAAATAGATGTTTTATTCCCAGAGGATCGTGGCGTTAGAGAATGGAGTAAATTAAGTAATGAAGCTAGAAAATGGATCGAAGAGATCGAAAATTCTCTCAAGACACCCGTGACACTCATTGGCACAGGAGAAGATGTTAGAGAAACAATTGATCGTAGAAAAGAACTGGGGATATTGAAATGAGTAAATACTATGATATAGTTATAATAGGAGCGGGACCAGCTGGTTTATTTACTGCATACGAGATCGTATCTAGATCAAATAGCAATAAGATAAAAATAGCGATCGTAGATAAAGGCGCGAGAGCGATTCATAGAAGATGTCCTATGATGGATCTTGTTAAGAAAGCTAGAGTAATTGAGTGCGTTAATTGCAGACCTTGTCACATTATGCATGGTATAGGTGGTGCAGGAGCCCTGAGCAGCGGAATCATAAATTTGAGACCTGATGTAGGTGGAGACCTAGATAAATTACTAGGCAGTTGGGAGGAGGCTTATGAACTAATTAAGTATATAGACTCAGTATTTGTGTATTTCGGTGCTCCAAACAATACATATAAAATAGATGAGGAGAAAGCTTCTGAGCTAGAGAGACTAGCTGCCAGAGCTGGGGCTAAGTTTATACCTACTCCACAAAGACATATAGGATCAGAGAATACCCCCCAGGTGATTGAGAGATTAACAGATTATTTAGAGAGAAGTGGTGTGTCAATATATACATATACTGAAGCAGTTGATGTAGCTCGTGAAAACAGTAAGTTTTATAAAATAATCACCTCCAAAGGAGAGATCTATGGAGAGTATCTTGTATTAGCTCCTGGGAGAAGCGGATCTTCATGGCTAGCGGAGATCTCAAAAAAGATCGGTATAGAAACTGTTCCAGGCCCTCTAGATATAGGTGTAAGGATTGAGGTCCCAGCATATGTTACCGAGCCTATAACCAGGATTGTTAGAGATCCCAAGATCATAATGTATACAAAGGCCTACGATGATATGGTGAGAACCTTCTGCACTAATCCCAACGGATTTGTTGTTGAAGAAAAATACGATGATGGTACCGTAGGTGTTAATGGAGAAAGCTACACAAGTATTAAATCAAAGAACACGAATCTTGCTCTCCTGGCAACTATTAGACTAACAGATCCCTTAGAAGATACTATAGCTTATGGAAAACACATATCTATGCTAACAACAAAACTCGGAGGCGGTAAACCAATTATTCAGAGACTAGGAGATTTAAGAGCTGGTAGAAGAAGTACTTGGTACAGAATCGATAGAAGCACCGTAGAACCAACTCTAAAAACCGTCACTCCAGGGGATATTAGTATGGCTTATCCATATAGAGTAGTAGCGAATATTATAGAAGCACTAGAGAGATTAGATACCATAATGCCTGGAATAGCCTCTCATCAAACACTTCTTTATGCACCAGAAATAAAGTTCTACAGCGTTAAGGTTGTTGTAAATAAAGATCTAGAAACTACTCAAGAGAGAATATTTGTAGCAGGGGACGGGGCAGGACTTTCTCGAGGAATAAATGTTGCTGCTGCAACAGGCGTCCTAGTTGCTAGAGGGTTATTGAAGAGACTAGGAATAGACTTTGATCAGAGCAAACTCTCCTTACACGGTTAATGACTTCTTATTTAGTTTAATTTTGTAACTATTATTCTGTGGATTGATTAGTGTGAGTGAGTCTCTTAGAGATCTTGTTAAGAGAAGTATTTATTTGTCAATGATTAACTTCGATGAAAAAGATCTCGAGAATTTCATTATTGAATTATCTCATTTAATGGATCTTATTAAAAAACTAGATGAGATAGATCTGGGAGAGATAGAGCCTTTATTCTTTATATGGGAGGATCAGGGTTCTTTAAGAGAAGATGAGTCATTAGAAAGAAGCGAAGAAATGATCCGCTGGCTCGAGAAAAATAGTTTAGTAGAGAACAGATTAGTTAAAGGTCCTAAAACAGTTGAGGAGAAGTAATATGAAGAAGACTAAGGGGTTATATGAGGTCACAAGAATTTTCGAAAATAACCCTGCCGAGATTGAGGAGGAGGTTCACAGAATCTATGAGAGAATAGAGAGGTATAACAAGACGTATTTTGCCTATATTACTTTAAAACCTATTACCATAGTTTTGAAGGAGATCAGATCTTCACAAAAGATCAAGGGGTCGCTGAGAGGAGTTTTGGTAGCCGTAAAAGACAATATATCTACCAAGGATCTCAGGACAACATGTGCATCAAAAATATTAGAGAACTACACACCGCCTTACGATGCTACAATAATCAAGAGAATTAGAGAGGCTGGGGGAATCATTATTGGAAAAACTAATTTAGATGAATTCGCGATGGGATCTACGACAGAAACAAGTTATTTTGGTGTTTCAAGAAATCCGTGGAATCCTGATCATGTTCCCGGCGGGAGCTCCGGAGGATCTGCGGTGGCGGTATCAGCATATATGACTCATATAGCGCTGGGAACAGACACGGGAGGATCTATTAGAAACCCCGCCTCTTATACAGGTATCGTAGGCTACAAACCTACGTATGGTTTCGTGAGTAGATTTGGTATAATTGCTTACGCATCCTCCCTGGATCAGGCGGGTCCCATGGGAAGAAACACTCTAGATATAGCTATCATGATGGATATTATATCAGGTAAAGATCCTTTTGATGGAACAACAATTGATCATGGAATAAAGAGTTTTATTGAAGTTATTGAGAAAATAGATCCTACTCACCTTAAGAACAAGAAGACCATCATGATCAATGAAATGTGGAGTGGTATAGATCGAGACGTAGCAACTACACTAAGCAATTATTTAAATAAATTATCTTCAGAAGGATTAATTATCGAGGAGAGATCTTTACCAGAGGTATTCTATGCTTTATCAGCTTACTATGCGATAGCTACGGCTGAGGCAAGCTCTAATCTAGCGAGATACCAAGGCATATTATATGGTTTAAGAAAAGATCTTGAGAATAAGCATTGGTCGGAATATATGTCAGCCATAAGATCCGAGGGTTTTGGGAAAGAGGTTAAGAAGAGAATTATTATAGGCTCTCATCTATTAAGTGCAGCATATTACGAGCAGTACTACATTAAGGCACTTAAACTTAGAAGGATTTTGAGAGACAAGATAAAAGAATTATTAAGAGAAGCTGTAGCTATTGTATCACCAACAACACCTTTCACAGCTCCTAGAATAGGTGAGGCTATTAAAGAGCCTTACAAACTCTACGTAGCAGATCTCGAGACAGTTATAGCTAATTTAATTGGTGGACCAGCAATAAGTATTCCCGCAGGTTTTATAAACGGTCTTCCTATAGGGATCCAATTCTTCTCCTACCAAGGAAAAGATCTTGATATATTATCAATTGCTAGAGCATCAGAGCTAGCCACTGGTCTCTACAACCTAGCTCCATTTTAGCACAAATCCTTATTAGACGCCTCTAATCTTATTTATGCGAGGAGTAGTATTGTGAGTACTAGTGACGTGATCATTGGTCTCGAGATACATCTCCAGGTAACGACTTCGAAGACAAAAATGTTTTGTTCATGCTCAAGCGACTACAGAAATTCTCCACCTAATACAAATATCTGCCCCATATGCCTAGGCCTGCCAGGAACCTTGCCTAGACCAAATAAATATGTTGTTGATAAAGCAATTCAATTAGCATTTGCACTAGGCTCAGAGATCAGTGAGGATCTAGTTTTCGCAAGAAAGCATTACTTCTACCCAGATCTTCCTAAGGGATACCAGATCTCGCAGTACACAATAGGTAGATATACAGCTCTAGCGAGAGGCGGTTCCCTAGAGATTTCTCTGAAGGGTTATAGAAAAAATATTAGGATCAGAAGAATCAATATCGAGGAGGATCCCGCTAAAATAATATATCCTGAAAAAGATCCTTGGAAGAGCCCATATGTACTAATCGACTATAACAGATCTGGTATACCTCTGATAGAAGTAGCTACAGAACCTGATCTAGAGAGTGCTGAAGAAGCAGTTGTTTTTGTTGAGAAACTACTCGAGTTAGCTGATCATCTAAACATAACAGATCCCACTTTAGAGGGGGCTTTTAGAGTAGATGCCAACATCTCGGTGAGAGGAGGAGAACGAGTAGAGATAAAAAACATTGGTTCTCTAAAGGATCTTAATAAAGCAATAAGTTTCGAGATAATAAGACAAAAAAGACTTCGTGAAATTGGCGAGAGAATTACTAGAGAGACAAGACACTGGGACCCTGTTAGAGGAGCAACGATCTCAGCCAGACATAAAGAGTTTGAGGAGGAGTATAAATATATGCCTGACCCTGATATACCTCCGATCAAGATCTCTAGAGAATATCTAGAGAAACTCAGAATCTCCTTACCAGAGCTTCCATGGATTATGAAGAAGAGATTTATTGAGAAATATAGTTTAACTGATTATGAAGCCGGTGTTTTAGTGTCGAGAAAGTGGTTGGCTAAATACTTTGAAGAAACTGTGAGTTTCTATAATAAACCTGATAAAGTAGCTGATTTACTAATAAATGATTTTTTAGGTATAATTAATGAAGCCGGTGGTAGACTGGATCTTGTTAAGGCAAAACCTAAGCAAATAGCTGAGTTACTTGAATTACTTGATAAAAAAGTTATTAGTATAAAGATTCTCAAGGAGATTCTTCCTAGAGTAATATTTAATGGAGAGGATCCGAGGAAAATAATTAATGAAATGAATTTTACTGTTATCTCAGAGGACACGTTCCTAGAGGAAATAGCTGAGAAAGTAATTAGAGACAATCCGAAAGCTGTTGAGGACGTTAAGAAGAATCCTAAGGCAATAAACTTTTTAGTGGGTCAAGTAATGAAGCTCACTAAGGGAAGAGCTGATCCTGATAAAATAAATAGGATCATAAGAAGAAAACTAGGTCTAGGCGAATAGAGTATATGTGTAGAGTAATCGGTGTCTCAGGAACACCTGGCGTCGGTAAGAGTTTTGTTGCAAGAAAACTATCCGAGAAATTAAATGGGCTATACATAGATCTTTCTTCTAAAGTTATTGAGGAGAGACTTTATCAAGAGTATGATATATCTAGAGAATCTTATGTAGCGGATCCTGACAAAGTGAATAGTTATATTAAGAAGATCTGTTCCGAGAATATGGGTAGGTACATTATTGTTGATAGCCACTACGCAGAGATTATAGATCCTGCGTACATACACAGGATCTTTGTTTTAAGAGCGGATCCCGAAACTCTTGTTAAGAGACTATGCTCAAGAGGGTGGTCTCGAGAAAAGATCCTTGAGAATCTCGAGGCCGAGCTACTTGGTGTGTGTCTATATAATGCTTTGGAGGAACAGGATCCTTTTAAAATATGTGAGATCTATGAAAAAGATCTTGATAGAGCTGTAGAAAAGATCCTTAGTATACTCGAGGGTAAAGAGAAATGCGAGATCTATTATATCGATTGGTTAAACATATTAGAGAAAGAATCTCCAGTGGAACTGATCGAGAGAATATGTAGTAGCCAAAAGAACTTAAGTTGAAATTTTCGCAGATATATATTTTAGTATTGAACTTAGAAAATCTCTTAACCATCTAGAGAGGAAATAAAGAATTACTATATAGATTGTGAGCGCTACTATAGTGAGCACGATTAGTGGCGGTACATCTCTTGTTATAGATAATATCTCTATTCTCCAAGCGCTCGTCGCCACGAATACAATACTTGATAGCAAAGCTGAAAAGAGCATATATGAGATCTCTCTAAGATCTATATCTAAGGATCTTTGCGACACGACTTCTTTCACAACATATGTTAAGTAAGAAGATGTGGGTAAGAGCAGTAGTAATGAGACCACCACAATAGCCTGGATCGGGGAAGTGCTTAGTAGACTAGCATATATAGCCATTGAATATATTAATACTCCAACACCAAATAATATAGCTCTAGAGAAATTTATTACCTGAATCCTTCCAATAGATGTTTTAAATAGATCTTTGATTGTCTTCGCCTCAAGATCTCTTCTCTCTAATCCATAAACTATGCTAGTAAACACATTTGCTAAACCTGACAAAAAACCATCGATCATGATAAGAAACACAATTGAACTCATTTCAGAGTATACAGGGTTTAGAAGCGTAACCAAGGGTTTTGATAGAACAATAGAGTATATGAGAACTGGTGATGAGATTAAGAATATCATATAGATCACGTCTCTCGGAGAATATCTGATCTCTTCTAGCAGTTTTGCGTAGGCCACAGATGCAGGCACCGAAGTTACTTGGGAGATGATTCCTCTGAGAGAATATGAGACCCCTAGAAAAGAAACTGCTTCCGTGGCTTTAGCAATAATTGTTAGAAAAACTCTGTCAGAGTTCCAGAGAAATCTCGAGACAGCATCTACTAGTCCGAGAATTGACATCTTGAGAAGAGTCTTTATCTCCGAGGAGACTTTATGTGTAGATAGTATTATGAGATTACTTCTCCAAAGCATGTAGAACACATATAGCGAGGATACTGCTGAGGCGAGAGCAGGAGACAGGATTGCTCCAATGATCCCTGTGCCTAAGACTCTTACCAGAACATAGGCTATTAATACTCTAGATAACTCAAATACTGTCATAGATGACATACCTATATCAGGTCTAAGCACATTAGCCAAGTTCCCAGATAAACTAGATAGAGCATTAAAAACATTATTAACTATAAATACCAGTAAATATCTATAGGGATCTCCTAGGTAGCCAACTGCATAAATTGATGTGAAGAATAAAGCTAGAGACGATATGAACATATACGCAAGATTCAGGATAATCGCTGCCGATAGAGAAGATTTGATTCCTAGAGCATATCTTCGAGCAAAAGCCCATCCCCAGAGATCATAGCCCATCGAAACAATAGGAAGAATTGAGAAGCCGAAGACCCATACAGAGAACTCTTGAGGAGAGAGATACCTAACAACAAAGACAGTGAATAGAAATGCGGAGAAGAATCTCACAGTAAAAGAGATATAGCCTACGAGGATCGAGAATCTGACCCTAACTCTCGACAAGAGACCACAATAATCATTATTTCATGAGAGAAAAATACTTTATTTCCTCTCCTCAGCATATGCATTGACATAGTAGAATTCTCCCGATGAAGATAATATGACTACGGTATACATGACCCCTGGCTCAAGAACACAGTCTCTGAAAATCACAGAGATCCTACTCTCCTCACCGGGAGAAAGAAAGCTTCTACCATTGAAGACCTCATTAAGTTCTGTGGATAAGCAAGAAGGGAGATCCTTCACAAAGATCTTCACGAAAGAAACATTGACTGAACCCATGTTCCTAACAGAAACATTAAATACCACAGAATTATTATCACGATACACAATCAAAACAGGATCCGAGAAGACAACGTGCTTAACTGAGCCCATGTATGAACTAATAGATCCATAGATCCATGTAATAACTACTACACTAACTGCAACTACCACACCAACAAGAATAACGATAGCAATTAATTCAGTCTTAGCATCTCTAAACACTAGAAAATCACCTCATGAGACAGGAATATGAAGGAGAAATCTTTTGACCTTTAAAAAATTATTTGTTTAGATTTAGATTGTTTAGATTTAGAGTTTTATCCTTGCCCAGTTGTTGTTGGAACACTACCTTGCTCAGCTGTTGTTGGAACACTATATGCCTGTCCGCCACCA
>JBMFIR010000018.1:0-26300 GCA_049976205.1 Sulfolobales archaeon
ATTTAGCCTTGTGTATCTAGTATTTCTATCGAGTATTGCTAGAGATTGGCCCCGAGACTCACAAGCATTACCATCATCATCGAGAAGGCTAGAAGATACAAAGCTTATAAACATCATCCCCGCCATAAATGGCGAGGCTTTCGGTTGTAATTGTTACGAACGATGCGCTTATCAATAATCAATAATTTTATGAATTATCAGTTCTATTCTGCATATAATAGCTAGATGAAAAATACTTATATATCTCTATTCATAAATGATTTCTAAGGTGATAGACAACGGAGTACGTATACGCAACACTACTCCTTCACTCAGCTAAAAAAGAGATTACAGAGGAGAGTGTGAGAAAGGTACTAGAAGCAGCAGGTGTGGCAGTTGATGATGTAGAACTAAAGAGACTTATTGCAGCAGTAAGACAAATCAATATTGATGAGGTACTTAAACAGGCTTTAATAACCCCTGTGGCTACCCCAGTATCCGCTGCCCCTACGGCAACACAGACAACAACGCAGCAAGAGGCTAAGAAAGAGGAGAAAGAAGAAGAGAAGAAAGAAGAATTATCTGAAGAAGCTATTGCTGAAGGTCTATCGACACTCTTTGGATAACAAAAGAGATTTAGCTAGAATTTTTAAAGTAGAATCAGGAAATCAAGGGATATAATACGTGTTATTAACGGAAACTCTTTTCTATTAATGCTCAATGTATTTTGTAGCTATATTAATTATCTGTTGATGTAAATCTCTATATTTAGAGATAATAAGACTCCTCACGTTAGAGATCTCTATCAAATTTATCTTTATTGCCTCTCCCCTATGATCTGTCGGTTCTACACCTAGACTTCTAGCAAAACCTATTGAAGATGCTACATCAACGTTTCTTAGTCTAGGTCTAAGATCTATAAATGCTTTAAAGTCCCCAAGCGCTGTTTTAATTATGTCGAGAGCTGCCGATCCCAAAGATCTGATCTTAGGCTTATTTAACGAGATCCATATCTCATATAGAGCTTTCATAGCTCGAGGATCCTCTAAATAAGTTATTATAATATTCTCTGAGTAATCTCTTTGGAAGATCCTCTTTTTATTTAAGTAAGCTTCTCTCTCCTCCACGAAACTATATATTTTATCTCTAAATATCTCTGCAACAACTCCTGTTAAAAAATGATCCTCACGTTCTTTAGGGGGATAGCTAGCTACCGCAATACTTATAGAACAATATGGGATATCAGCAACATAGTTCAAACTACCATCTAACGGATCTATTATATATATGCGTTTCGGTTCATCTGATAACTTCACTAAACCTCTTTCTTCAGATAAAATCAGACTTTCGTTATCAAATTCTTTTATCTTCTCTATAATAAAATCCTCAAGTATCAGATCAATTTTCTTGGACACGTCTCCTGAAATATTTATTTTCTCGCTTACGTACACCGAGGGATCACCTGAATAAAGCTTAGCCATTCTGGCTGTTTCTTGAGCTATTTTATATATCTCATCGTGTATCTCGTGAGGAGAAAGTATAATTATACCGCACCATTACTATTAAAATTTCCGGATTATATATATCGTGGTGACGTCTTGAAAGAAATCAAGATTGCGAGACCTTTTATAACCGACGAAGATATCGAAGCAGTAGCTAATATTTTGAGATCTGGGTACTTGACACATGGTAGAGTAGTTGAGGAGTTCGAGAACAAGTTTGCAGAGAGGCATAATTGTAAATATGGTATCGCTGTTAGCAACGGAACTATTGCTCTAGAAATCGCGTTAAGATGTCTTGGGGTAGGTTTTGGGGACGAAGTCATAGTTCCTGTATTCACGTTTGCTGCCACAGCTAACTCTGCGTTAACACTCGGTGCAAGACCTGTCTTCTGCGATATTGATCCTGAGACATTTAATATAGACATAAAATGCGTAGAGGATAGAATTAATAAGAGAACTAGAGTTATTATACCTGTTCACTTATTTGGACATCCAGCTGATATGGATCCTATTATTAAAATAGCTAGAGATTATGATATATATGTCTTAGAAGATGCTGCGCAGGCTCACGGAGCTAAATATAAAGGCAAACCCGTAGGGTGCTTAGGGGATATAGGGATTTTTAGCCTCTATGCAACTAAGAACATAACTAGCGGTGAAGGAGGTATTATATTGACAAATGATTCTCAGAGAAGAGACTTTATGAAAATATTTAGAGACCAAGGTCAAACAGCAAAATATTTTCATGAATTCCTCGGCGGTAATTATAGAATGACCTCTATTCAAGGAGCCTTAGCTCTTAGACAATTAGAGAGACTTGATTACATTAATGAAATTAGAAGAAGAAACGCTAAGCTACTAAACGAAAAATTATCTAAAATAGATTGGATAAAAATACCTGTAGAGAAAGAATGGGCATATCATGTATATCATCAATACGTAATATTATTGAAAGATGATGCGCCTGTTACAAGAGATGAATTAATGAATTACTTGAGAAAGCACGGTGTGGAAACCGCGGTTCATTATCCTCGTCCGCTTAATGATCAACCTCTCTACAGAAAACTAGGATATGATGAGGACTGTTGCCCCATAGCTCGAGATGTTTCGAAAAGGATCCTAAGTCTACCTGTTCATCCCTTAATTAGTGAGAATGATATTGATTATATAGTGGAGATCTTATCAAAAATCTAGTTTGTTGTAAGCTATATCAGCTAAAATTACTCTTCCCCACTCATCATATACATAGTGTTTCTTTGTTATGGGTAATCCATATATCAGAGACCAGAATCTATTTATATAATTTACTTTCTCAATAAAATCTCTATAATTCTTCTCCAAGAGATCCCGAGCAATACTTATTATGAAATACCCGATTAGTTTTGTTAATAGATCTCCTAAATCACCTTCTAAAACAAAATTCTGAGGATCCTTTACTCTGTATATTTTTCTAACAGTTAATTTGGTGATCAATGGTGGTTCCTTTAATTCAATATATTCATCGATTCTTCTAAAAATCAGACTTTTATTAAGTACTGATGCAAGTCTTAATGCCTCTATATACTGTGACTTTATATTTATCGATCTATCTATAGTAGTCAGAGACTTCACTACATCAACAGGATCCATTTCTTCACCTATTGTCTTCAATACATAATCTAGCAAAGATTGTGATATAGACACATATAGGGAGGATCTAAGGTCTCCGATCTCTTTATCAAATGTGATCTCAAGTTTATAACATAGGTCAATATTTAACTCATTAGATAGCGCATCTAGAAAATTTTGTAGATACTTTAATAAAGTACGTGGTAACGAACTATTTACTGTTCGTGTACAAGAATTACTAAAAGATATATTACCTGAAATAGAGACTTTGTAGTTTGTAAATAGAGTTATAACAGGATTCCATCGATTTTTTATAGGAATAGCTACGAGATTGATAGGTATATATCTTACTTCTCTGATCCTCACTGACATCATCTATTAATCAAAAATGAAATGATATATATATAATGCATATACATTCAAGCTCTAAGGACTTATATAGCGGTGACAGCTGCATAGCCCACTACCCAGTCTTTCTCACCAGTTACGTCTCCCGAGGTTGCGTATTTGAGTACTAATGCTTTTTCGAATTTTAGTAATTTTGCTAATTCTATAAATATCATTGTTGGACCTGGGCCGCAGGCTGTATGATCCGTACTATCGAGATAGGAATAAAATCCCTCCGTATCGAGATTCTCCACATACTTAAGGGCCTCTATATCTTTCTTATATGCCACTTCATGAGGTTCATAATGGGTCCAATCGGTCGATGCTATATATATAAAATCTCTCCTGAGTTTTTCTGCTGCTTTGACTATTGCTTGAGCAAGATCTCTCGCCACTTCTGGTCTCTGAAGCATTAATACTATGGGAACGATCTTGAATTTGTTATCAAATATATACTGCAGAAATGGTAGTTGAACCTCAACGGAGTGCTCAGAGTAGTGAGCCGAAAAATCATCATCTAAATAGCTACTATTTTTCATAATCTCTTTGGCGAATTCTTTATCAACTTCTAAATCTCCTAAAGGAGTTGACCATATAACATCTAATGTAGTAGCTACTAATGAACCCATACCAGTGTGGTTAGGGCCTGCTATAATAACTGTTTCGGGAAGACCTCCTTGAGCAATCCTATAATATGTATGAGATGCTACAGGACCACTATACATATACCCTGCGTGAGGAGAAATGAATAACTTTACTCTACTATTTCTTGTCTGCGAAATCTCAGGTAATTTCCCTACACCAATAGGATGTTTAAATGCCCATTCAATTCTCTGTATTAATTTATCTCTTGAGGCCTCGTAAAAAGCTCCTGCCACAGCAGGATGTCTCCTCCTCATATTAATCCCAGTAACTATGTCTCTACTAGCAGAATATTATTACTTCGGCTAAATATTAAGTGCTTAAAATTTCTCATAATCTATTTAATTAGGGCTTAGATGAGTTCACAGAACATCTTAGAGAAAATAAGACCTATGAGTCCTGGGCAGGAGAAGGTTCTAGAAGCTTTCAAAGATCCTAATATAGATATAATAGGTATTTTTGGTCCGAGCGGAACTGGTAAGAGTCTACTCTCATTAGCTTATGGAATAGATCAGATCATTAATGAGAGATATAAAAGATTCTACATAGTTAGACCTTTAGTTAATATAATTAGTGGATCAACCGTTAGTAGCGAGATCGGGACAGAGATCTTCAGAAATATAGCAATTCAGTATTTACAGGATCTTATCTCACAGTATATCGAGCCCGAGGCCATTAATAATTTATTAAAAACTGAGAAGATATCTTTCGTAGATCTCCACTATTTAAAAGGAAGATCATTTGATAACGCATTGATATTTATAGACGATGTTCAGAATATACCTGCTGAAAGTGTTATAGAGACGCTTATTAGAGTGGGTAACGAGAGTAAATTAATTATAGCAGGAGATCCCGTGTTCCAGAGATTAAGAAGAATTGAAAGAGATCCTTCTGCTATTGTTAGAGAAATTCTACTTAGTGAGGAAAGAGCTAGAGTAATAGATCTAGGCATAAATGATGTTGTTAGACCTGGAGCTAAGAAGGGATTAAAGCTCTTAATAGAACTTCAATTAAGAAATAGAAATCTTGGTGAGAACGAGATCAAGGCATTAGACATATGCAGAATACATGCACCTGACGCAGATATTGTCACAATAGTTGATCTAGGCTCTATAAGAGATCAGTATAATTTATCAAAGGATATCGTACCTGATTACTTAATAATAACTAAGACGCCTGGTAGATTGATAGGTAAAGGAGGTGAGAGAATACAAGCAATAGAGAAAGATTTAGGGAGTAAAGTAAGAGGATTAGAGTTATCTCTAGATTTCAAGGAATGGATCAGATCTATACATCCTGTGTCCTGGGTTCATAAACATATTGTAGAAGCAGACTTTGCAGGACCTCAATTAAAAGTTTCTGTTGATAGCGACGGAGCCGGGGCTTTTATAGGGAGTAAAGGTGTCCACATAAGATTCGTGGATCATGTATTTAGAACACTCCTAGGAGTAGGGGTAGTGGTCGAACAAGTGGAAGAAGAGAGGAAAAAGAGAAGAAAAAGATAGACTAAAATGATCGAAAAAAAGAATTTACTAAGGATCTGTTTCTTTATAAATCCAGTAGCGGGACTAGGTGGAGAAGCAGGTTTAAAAGGTAGTGACTACATAAACATATATGAGCTACTTCAGGAAGGCTACCAATTAGTTTCCTATGAAAAAGCAGAGAGATTTTTAAGAGCTATAGATAACGAATATTCACGTAATATTGAGTTAATAGTTCCACAGGATCCCATGGGTTGTAGTGTAGCTCTTAGATACAGAGATAAATTCGGAAACATTTACTGTGAGAACCTAGATTCTCCGCTAATAGATCATTTGACCACTAGAACTCATACAATAGAATTTGTAAAAAAACATATTCATCAATGTGATCTTTTATTATTTGTTGGCGGAGACGGTACAGCAAGAGATATTTTAGAAGCTTTGTCGAGTATAGGAGTTGAGAATAAGATTATCTTGGGCATACCAGCAGGTGTTAAGGTCTATAGCGGGGTTTTTGCTAGAAGCCCTGAAACTGTCTCAAGAATTCTTTTTTATTACATAAATCATGTTATGGAGCCTGTGAAAAGACCTGTTATTGACGCCGATGAAAATGAGCTTAGAAAAGGATCTCTCGTCATAAGAAACTACGGGCAGTTAACTACATTATACATCGAAGAACTTATTCAAGACACAAAGTCATCTTATTCAATATACAAAGATTTCGATTACGAGGGAGTAGCGAGATATCTAGATGAAATATTTAGCGAGAGAATCGATAGATTATTTATTGTAGGCCCTGGATCTACTTTAAAGAAAGTTTTCGAATATTTAGGTATTGATAAGACACCTTACGGAGTTGATGCTATTTATATGAGAAAATTAATTGGAAAAGATCTGTCTAGAAAAAATATTGATGATTTAATAAAGAGATATGAGAAAATAAACATTATTTTAACACCTATTCCAGGAACAAGATTTCTTATAGGCAGAGGGAACCAACAGATCTCTGTTGATCTGTATAGGAGAATTAGTAGAGAGGATTTAATAGTGATCACTAGCCTAAGTAAATTATCTAGTAAAAATATTGTTTACATAGATACAGGAGATCCTGATGTAGATAATAAATTATCTGGATATCTAAGAGCAATCATAGGCTATAGAGAAGAAATATTGATAAAATTAGTGCCTGCGAGCCAGATCTAGGTTTCAGAATATTAATGCTCTTTCTCTTTCTAATGAAAAGGAGTGATTAGGATAGTTATTGATCTGGGAAAAACATATATGCTTCCTAGGTCACTGTTTCCATGGGGAATTTTCTTTATGTCCGAGGAAATTATTTCGTTAATGCAACAAGTATATGAGAAAGCCAAATCAAAAATGGGTAGTGAGATGGCTAGTTGGAATAAAATATTCCAATTCAATGTTGAGGGGGAGGAACCGTTCTACATAGAGTTTAAGAGTGGCTCTATGAACCTTGTTAAAGGAACTCATAGAAGTCCTACGGCTACATTATTTATGTCTAGAGACACTCTAATTAAGATTCTTAAAGGAGAATTAGATGCTATGGCCGCCTTTATCAGAGGGCAAATGAAGATTACAGGGAATGTTATAGAGACTGTTGCTCTAAGAAAAATGATTGAGGCTACCAAAAGTTAAAAAAATTTATAAAAAAATTTTATTTTATTTTCCTTTGAATTTAGGTTTTCTCTTCTCAAGGAAAGCTGAGACACCCTCAATAACATCCTCTGTGCTGAAGAGTAATCCGAAGAGACTAGATTCGTAAGCAAGACCAGTCCAAATATTAGTCTCTAAACCAACGTTTATAGCATGCTTTGCCGCCATCAATGCTATTGGAGGTTTCTCAGATAATTTCAAAGCTATTCTGCGAGCTTCATCTAGTAGTTTCTCGGGTGGAGCAATGTAATCTACTAAACCTAATTTTAATGCTTCATTAGCTGAGATCATGTCTCCTGTGAATATTATTTCTTTAGCTTTGCTTTTTCCGATTAGTCTCGGTAATCTTTGAGTACCTCCAGCACCAGGCATTATTCCTAAATTGATCTCTGGCTGACCTAATTGAGCGGTTTCAGAAGCTATTCTTAGGTCGCCGCTCATCGCCATCTCTAATCCACCACCGAGAGCGTAGCCATTAATAGCAACTATGACGGGTTTAGTATAGTACTCTATTTTATTTAGAATCTCTTGGAATTTTCTGGAGAATATGGCTGCTTTAACAGGAGTAATACCTACGAAGCCTGTAACATCTGCACCTGCGCTAAAAGCTCTTCCAGATCCTGTAAGAATCACTACTCTAATTCTATCATCTTCCTCAAGGTCGTCTAATGTCTTGCTTAACTCTTTTAGCATGTCAATATTAATCGCGTTCAGTCTTTCAGGTCTATTAAGAATTATCCAGGCAATCGGAGGCTCTATTCTTATTAGTAGTGTAGAGAGTTTCTTCTCTTCAACTAATCCATATTCATAGAAACCTCTTCCAGTTTTTCTACCTAATTTACCTTCGCTAATCATTTGTTTAAGCAGAGGATCTGGTTCGTACTCCTCCCATCCAGTTTCTTTCTTAAGCGTCTCTAGTGTAGATACTACTACATCTATACCATACTCATCAGCATACTCAAGAATTCCTTTGGGATACCCTAACCCTAATTTACATGCTTTATCAATATCTTCTTTAGATGCTATATCTTCTCTCAATAACCAGGCGGCCTCATTAATCGCTGGAGCTATTATTAATACAGGATCTACCTTATCAGCTTTTTCTTTAGGTATCTCAGGTCTAGCATATTTTCCAGGTTCCGGATATTTATAGAATCCTTTTCCTGTTTTCATACCTAGCTCATTAGCTTTAAATTTCTCCTCAAATAGTGGACACGGATGAGCCTTATATCCTCTCTCGCTCATTGCTAGAAATACATAGTAGAACACATCTACTCCACTATAATCAGCTAATTCAAAGATACCCATTGGAAATCCTAATTTGTAGCGGGCTGCAGCATCGACCTCAATAACGTCAGCTTTTCCTCTAGCAACTATCCAGCATCCAGCATTTAGAACTCTACCTAAGATCCTATTAACAATGAAACCTGGGACATCTTTTTTTACCACAACCGGTTGTTTACCTAACTTCTTAGCTAATTCATACGTTATATTTATAGTTTCATCGCTTGTTTTCGCGCCTTTAATAACCTCTACTAACGGCATTAGAACTGGTGGATTAAAGAAATGCATACCAACAACTTTATCTGGTCTCTTTGTAACCTCAGCTATCTCGGTGATTGGTAAACTACTAGTATTAGTAGCTAAGATCGCATGAGGAGGCATTATAGTATCTGCTTTTTCAAAGATCTGCTTCTTTAAATCAAGTTTCTCCGGAACAGCCTCGATCATAAAATCAACTTCTTTAAGAGCCTCCTCTAGTTTCGTAGTAATATATATTCTAGAGACTATAGTATCAACACTTTCTTTAATTTGCCCTTTCTCATATAATTTAGCTAAACTCCATCTTATTTTATCCATTGCGCTTCGTAATATTTCTTCGGATATATCAACCATCCTAACCTCATAACCTGCCATAGCAGCTAATTCAGCTATACCATGCCCCATTGTTCCTGCTCCGATAACAGTGATTCTCTTAATTTTTTCGAGACTCATAAGAAATCACCTATATCATATCAACACTTGTTCCAAATACTTGTCTTAGTAAGGACCTTATTATTGTAATTCTCTGTATCTCGTTGGTCCCTTCATATATTGTTGTAATAAGTGAATCTCTCAGATATCTCTCTACACCTGTTTCAGTATCTACACCAACTCCCCCGTGTATCTTTATTGCCAAGATAGACGCCTTTTCAGCGATTTCTGTCGCGAACACCTTAGCTAAGGAGGCAGCCATAATAGCCTCGGGTCTACCCGCATCTAATAGTGTTGCAGCCCAATAAGTTAATAATCTGGCGGCTTCTAACTCAATTAACATATCAGCTAGCTTAAAAGCCACGCCCTCAAACGATATAATTGGTCTCTCAAAAGCGTATCTCTGAAGAGCATAGTTTAATGCTCTTTCAAATACTGCTTGAGCAATACCGATCCCTTGCGCCGCAATACCCACTCTACCATGATCATATGTTGTTACAGCTATTTTGAATCCCTCACCCTCCTTACCTAATAGATTTTCCTCTGGAATCTTCACGTTGTCAAGAATCACTTCGTTAGGCTGCTCTCCTCTTAATCCGATCACCTTAAACTTCTGACCTATTTTCACACCAGGCCAATCAGCCTCTACTATGAAAAACGAAATACCCTTCCATCTCTCTCTTCTACTTGGAGGAGGACTGGTTCTAGCCGACACAACAAAATATTTTGCCCTATCCGCGCCTGTTATAAAAATCTTTCTTCCATTAATTACCCAATACCCATTTTCTTTACGAGCTATACTCTGGATCCCAGCAACATCACTTCCAGCACCAGGTTCTGTATTAGCATGAGCAGCAAAAACTTCTCCACGAGCTATCGGTGGAATATACTTTTTCTTTTGCTCCTCAGTACCAAATAGAAGTACAGGTACTGTAAAAAGATGATTTACAGCTATCATAGTCGCGAAGGCTGGAGAGACCCTTGATAACTCCTCCATTAATATCACAAGCATTAGAGAACCGCCACCTTGACCACCGTAATCAGGTGGTATGCCAACCCCCATTAAACCCATTTCTCTAGCTTTATCGATCAGCTCCTGAGGGATCTCGTTTGTTCTCTCAATCTCCGGTACTCGAGGAGCAACCTCTCTTTCTGCGAATTCTCTCAACATTTTTCTGAAGATCTCGTGTTCATTGGTTAATTCTATTTTAAAATCTAAGATGCTATTAAACGGAAACAAATTATTTCTCCATTAGATATTTGAAATAGTTATATAAATATTTGTAAGTTGCAGAATAAATATTATAAGGCGATTAAAAAATTTATTTTATTTACTAGAATAAATTAGATCGTTTTTAAATTTACACATTTATTTCTCTAATGGCTCTAACTCATACGTTAAGTAGTTTTCTGGCTCTCGTTTTTTAACAACTAATCTCACTTTCATACCTACTCTCAGTTTCTTAGGATCAGTCTCTCTAATCCATGCTGTCACATTAATTCCCTCTTTTAATCTAGCGATACCCACCGTATAGTCCTCATAATGAGAGAAACTTGTAGGTTTAACATATATTATTGTGTATGTCAGTAATTCTCCCTCCCCACCCAACTCAACCCAATCCATATCCGAAGTCTTACACATGGGGCAGTCTACTTGCGGCGGGAAGTAGAGTGCTCCACATTTTTTGCATTTCGTAGCATAGATCTTTCCACTCATTAATCCATCGAAGAATTTCCTTATTCTCTCAACACTTATCACGTATTTCAGATTAAGTTCTCTCTGATCAACCCATAGAGCAACACCGCTTCGCATATCAGGTACAACAGGTAGTCCTGTCGATCTCTTCACATCCTCAACAAAACTTATAAATTGTTTCGCGGCCTCCTCTATTTGCTCTTTCTGTGTCTTAAGTCTCTCGCTACTCACATAAATCACCTCTGGGGCTTATCTAACGAATATATTGTAACATACGCGTAATGTCCTGTTCCACCTACATTATGTGCTAACGCCATACCTCTTTTTATTACAGCTTGTCTACTCTTCTCAACCTGCTGTCTTAATTGTTTAGTTAATTCAACCGCCATGCTGACCCCCGTGGCAGCTATTGGATGGCCCTTAGCCTTTAATCCACCACTTAGATTAACAGGAATTAAACCACCTATATATGTCTGTTTCTCTCTAATTAATTTCAGACCTTCTCCTCTCTTAACAAATCCTAAGTCTTCGTAAGCTAAGATCTCTGCTATCGTAAAGCAGTCATGCGCTTCTGCCACATCAAAGTATTTAACAGGTTCTGTCTCGTCTATACGAGCTTTTTTATACGCTATCTTAGCTGCTTCAACAGCCGCTCTTAAACTGAGGAAATTCTCTCTTTTGCTTAAATTCGATGTGTCGCTAGCATAGCCAATTGACTTTATCCATATAGGGGTGTCAGTAAGTTTCTTAGCTACGTCTTCACTAGCCAATACTACGGCAGCAGATCCGTCTGTTATTGGTGAGCAGTCGTATAGTTTAAGAGGCCATGCAATATATCTTGATTTCATACACTCCTCCACAGTTATTGGTCTACGGAATTGAGCTTTGGGATTAAGAGATCCGTAGTAGTGATTTTTCACAGCTACTTGGCAAAGATCCTCTTCCGTAGCACCATACCTAGCCATGTAGGCTGTAGCGTATAATGCGTAGTAGCCTGGAAATGTTAAACCAAAATTATGAAACTCCCAGAAATAGTTGCCTGCTCTACCGATAAATTCAACAACAGTAGGTGTAGGAGACTCATTCATTTTCTCTATGCCTACCACTAGGACTATGTCAGCATCTCCGCTAGCGATTGCTTCATAACCTACCTTAATAGCCGCGCTACCAGAGGCACACGCAGCCTCTACACGCGCTGTCCCCTTAGGTATCAATCCACTATATTCTCCTAAGACTACAGCTGGTAGAGGTTCACTACTCCACGCACCTACATTAGATACAACAAAGAAATCTATATCTTTCTGATCAATACCTGCATCATCTATAGCCTCTCTAATACTCTCCCAAGCTAACTCAGCTATATTAACATCATTTCGCACACCGAAGTTAGAGTGACCTACACCTATAATCGCAACGTCTCTAGGCAAAAACTTTCACCAAATAATTATTCATAATAAAATTAAAAACTGACAGTTTCAATAATGTGTATGTCTCTAAATTTTACTATGAATTAAGATTGGACGTGATATTTTATGACAGAATTCTGTATATAAAACTGGTGTTGATAACGAACACAAATATCAAGATCTATGTGGATGAAAGAGAGAAAAAATCAGAGGTACCTTACTACTTATATAAGTTAGGTGCGTATATAGAGTATAGAGTTCTCGAGATCGGAGATTATGTATTCGGATCCTACGTTATTGAGAGAAAAAGAGTAGATGATTTAGTTAGAAGTATTTATGATAAGAGAATCTTTGAACAAATAAGTAGAGCTATAAGGAATTTTGATAAAGTTTTTATTATCATTGAAGGTTCTCCAGAGAAAATAAGAGAATATACAGATCGTTGGAGATCTGTTTATGGCACATTGGGATTCATAGCTATACAGAATAATGTTTCTATACTCTATACATCGAATGCTGAAGAGACTGCATACTTAATATACTCACTTTCTAAATCAAGTAAAAACCTCAAGAGTCTTACCCCAGAGAAAAGTCTTTTAAGAAGAGAGAAGAAACCCTTGACAACAGATCATAAGATCTGGCAAGAATACATAGTTCAGTGTCTACCTCATGTAGGCCCAAAGCTCTCTCAGAAATTACTAGAGACATTCGGAAGTGTTCAGAGAATATTTAATGCTTCACCATCAGAACTTAGTAGAGTAGAAGGTCTATCAGAGGAGATGGCTCAAGAAATAGTTAGAATAATTAGAAGCCCTTATAACACAGATCGTAGTGAACAGAGAAAAACACTATTCTAATAAACTCTCATATAACTAGTATACCTAGTTGAAAAAAAGTAATACATTAAATAATTACTTATTAACAATCTAAATAACTTTATAAAATTACTTCTACGGCAAGGATCTATGCTTATCGTTTGATAAGAGATCCCAAGATTTATTAATGGGATGAAATAAGTTTGCTACTACAGCAAAATCTCATTGAGTTAAGATTCCTAGTTAATAAACCTAAGGAACTTATTAGAGACCTAGTTTATAATCCTTTCTTCTTACTAAGTTCCTATGAAGAAATTCTTGAGAAAGATGTTTTGATAGCTAAAAATAGCACTATAAAAAAGAACTCTATGACCCTATTTAAAGGCGATATATACTTCTTTAGAGAATCTAGCTCTCTAAATTATATTCTTGAGGATTACAGAGGTTTTGTTATCAAGATCCTAATTAGATTCGAGAATTTCTTCGTTGATAATTATGTAATAAGAGTGAGAATATATTCTGGATCTAACGGAAGAATCATTCATTATGAGGATCTGAAAGCACTTGCAGAGTACTTTAGGGAGATCTTTACAGAACACTTCTCCGAAAAATACATGCTGAAACCCATGTGAATAAGTTCAGCTCAGAGCTCTCTGTCTAAAAATACACGGCTATTGACGTAGAGAAAATTACTGGTACAAATATGTGGCAGTTTAATGATGTATCAATTAGTAAATAATTTATTCTATCATTTCTAATATTTTCTCTAATAATATCACCTAAAATTCCTTTACCACAATAGCTTGTTAGCTCATTTATTGACTGCTTTGTCGCTATAATTAGTCTATCACTTAGATACTCTTGTAACTCTTCATTTTTAATATATTTCTCACAGGTCTCTATATCAAAGATAATTGTTTCCGGAGAAAATTCAAGTGATCTCATAATATAGTACTCTATTGATGTTAATGGAATAACTTTATCACCAACTTCCTTTGAAACTATTTTTTTACTTTTTTCAATAGAGAATAAATATAGGTTCTTGAGAACCTCACCTTTATCATATAGAGATTTTGCATCGATCAGTAATCTATTCACTAGATACTCTACCACAACATCAACTACCAAATGAAAAGCCTCAGGATCTAGAAAGAATCCTTCTTTCAATATTTTATTTTTGAAAAAGACAGGCTTGTACCCTCTTTTAATTACTTCATCTAGTATAATCAATGGATCTTTTGTAAAAATATTATCAATAAAATCCTCTCTGTGTATCAATCTCTCATCTTTATGGGATATAATATATGCATCATAAACCCTGTTTTTAACCTTCTCCAGGAATTTATCTAATCTCTTCTCTGAATCTACTTTAAAATCAAGGCTTAGAAAAGATGATAATAAAGATTTCAGATAGTATGGATATGTTACGATTCTGAACATATCGTCTCTACTAAGAAATTTTTAGTGCTTAATATAACCATTTAAGTAATTTACGCTCTAAATATACTAAAACTAAATATGTTGATAACCCCAAGATACTTAGCATCATGATCGCTGAATACATACTTTTGAAATCTAGTATTTGCCAGTAGTAATATATTAAGTAGCCTAGACCATTTGATCCTACAAGACTCTCAGCAATAAAAATAACTGCATACGCTGTATTAAAAGATATTCTTACACCAGTCAATATTCCTGGTAGAGATGATGGAAATATAACATATTTAAATAGATCAAGCTTGTTTCCTCCCATAATATATATCAATTCACTTAATTCTCTCGGAAATCTACTGCTCCATTCAATAATAGATAGTGTTATAGGATAGAAAGAAATTATTAAAATCAATATTATCTTGCTCCACTCAATGTCAAAGAAATAGAACAGGATTGGTAGTAGTGCTACGTGAGGTATTGGGTAGCTCACGAATACTATCATCTTAATAAAATTATTCACGAAGCCTGCGCGAAACCATATGATCAAGATGCCTGTGGAGAATCCTAGAATTAAAGAAATCAACATCGCCACTAATATTCTTGTTAAAGAAATAATAGAGTTCTTGATAAGAACGCCACTTAATAGATTCTCACATAATTTTTCTATAACATCTGTGAATGAGGGTAAATAACTCTTATTAATAATCATACTCATAAATTGCCACAGAATAATCATAGATAGCATGGATAGTAATGTATAGAATATGTTACTACTCACTCTACTTACACTATACATTAAGGCCCCTGTAGAGTTTTTGTAAATTATCTCTATTAACAAGTTCTTTTTGTATCTCAATCATCTCGGCTGGTTTATTTCTCATTATATATACTTTATCGCCTAGTTCTAGCACATCCTCAATATTATGTGTCACCATGATTATCGTTGATTTATTTGTAGAAACTATCTTTTTTAAGAGATCTATTATCTCTTCTCTATAATCAATATCGATCATAGATAATGGCTCATCTAATAGAAATAAATCACTTCCAGATATTAATGCTCTGGCTAATTGTACCTTCTGTATTTCTCCTCCTGATAACTGCTTAGGATATTTATTTAATAATTCTTCTATACTTAATTTTTCAGCTACTTTATTCACGATCTCAGATATTTTAGAAGGATCCTCACTTCTTATTCTTAGAGGAAGCTCTATATTCTCTTTAACTCTCATCCATGGGTATAATCCATTTAGCTGTGGTATATACCCTATCTTACCTCTTAATTCTACGGGTCTTTTTCCAAAGATCCTTATTTCACCACGGATCGGAGATAATACTCCAGCAATTAATTTAAGAAGTGTTGTTTTACCAACACCGTTTGGTCCTAAAATAACAGAGATCTTATATGGATCGAAAACTGCTTTAAGCCCCTTAAAAATATAGTTCTTTTTGTCATAGGAAAAATCCACATTGTCTATAATAATCATTTTAGCAGATCCTCAACGGCTTTCTGATAAGTTATTTCTTGAGATACTAAATTCTTCTCTCTTAACCAATTCAATGAATCATTGAATATACTCTCAGGCAGCCTCTTGATATGCGTGTTCCACTTAAGCATGAAAGAAGATCTTAGTTCTGCTGGGATCATTAGTTTCGCAGCTATAATTTCTCTGTATTTATCCGGGTTCTTAATGTAAAGATCTATTGCTTCATTTAATACATTTAATAGCTTAAGGATTTGATTCCTAGACATATTATTATTCAAGAGATCCTCTCTAGCTACTAGTACAACAAGATCTTGGTGAAAAGATACTAAACTCGCGTTTTTCGTAAGGGCTAATGAGCCCCAGGGATCTGGTAGAACAGCATACTCAATTTTTCCCTCAATAAGTAATTGGTATCTATTTAGTATACTAGGTATATCTACAAAGTTTACTTTGTGCGGATCAATGCCTAAGTTCTCGAGCATTCTCCAAGCAACGTACTCAATTATTGTGTTTTTAGACACAGCCACAGAAGATATATTCAGATTCTTGGTATCAATACCTGGTCTTCCTATAAGGTAGAAACCTATATTGTTCTCATATGATTTTTCGCAACACATAAAGGCTATGATTTTTATAGGTACACCGTTACTTATTAGCATAAGCGATCCTATGGGGTCGTGAATAGCTACATCAATCCTTCCAGTAATAATAGCATTATCTCTATCTCGCGCCGAGCCAAACCATATTAACTCAATATCTAGTTTCTCTTTCTCAAATAATTTTTCTTGCTCTGCAACTATAAATGGAAATACGTCAATAACAGGTATGAGACCTACTCTTATTTTAGTAGAGAGATTAGCACCTACACTACTAGTGGCTACGGGAGTAGTTAACGTAGATAATTGTTGATTATAGATACTTCTTGAAGTATAGAATATTAAACCGAGTAGCGATAAGGCTACTAGTATTAGGATTATGAAATAGAAGATCTTTTTCTCTAATCTGAACACCACAGTATATTACTCTGGGTATTAATTAAAGTTTTATTGAAGAGATATTTTGTGGTGTTTAGGTTATATGTTCAAAGATCTGAGAGATTACCTTTATTTTCTCGAAAAAAAGAAAATGATTATTCATATCAATTATGAGTTGAGCCCCTACCTCGAGATCCCTGAATTTGCGAGAAGAGCGATACTATCTAGGAAACCCACCGTGGTTTTCGACAGAGTTAAGGGATTTCCTGAGTGGAAAATGATCTCAAACATATTTAGAGATCTAGAGACTATAAAGATGATTCTAGGTGTAGAAAAACTTGAGATGATTGGAGAGAGAATAATTTCTTTTCTGGAGAAATCTCCACCTAAAGATTTTATTGACAAGATCAAAGAATTCGTAGACGTATTAGAAATGCGTAGATATATTCCAAAGAAAGTAAGTTCAGGAGATTTTGAAAAGAATAGGTTTGAGAAAGGATTCGATAAAGTTCCTATACCTAAGATATGGCCTGGTGATGGAGGTAGGTACATAACTTATGGATTAGTTATTACAAAAGATCCTTTGAGAGAAATCTATAATATGGGTGTTTATAGGGTTCAAGTAATTGATAATGAGAGAGGAGCTATTCACTGGTTTATTCATAAGAGAGCTGCTTACTCCATGAGGAATTATTTAGTTAAGGGCATAAGAAGGATCCCTGTTGCAGTAGTTGTAGGAGTTGATCCAGTTACAATGCTTGTTAGCGCTTTTCCTGTGCCTTATCCTATAGACAAATACTTTTTTGCATCGATGATCAGGGGAGAGTCTCTAGAAATAGTTGATTTAGGGGATCTTGAGGTCCCTGCTCATGCTGAAGTTGTTTTTAAAGGGTACGTATATCCTGATCAGTTAGTGGAAGAAGGACCCTTCGGAGATCATAGAGGTTACTATGATACGATTTCAAAAGTGCCATTATTCAAATTAGAGGAGACTTTTTACAGAGATAATCCATATTACTATTTCACAGTTGTTGGGCAACCATATATGGAGGATACTTGGATTGGTAAAAGTGTTGAGAGAATATTTCTACCATTCATAAGATTCATTTTCCCTGAGATAGTCGATATAAATTTGCCTCCAGAGGGTTTGTTTACCGGTGGTATAGCAATAGTCTCAATAAGAAAATATTATCCGGGTCAAGCTAAGAAAGTTATGCTTGGTTTATGGGGTTTAGGTCTCTTCTCTCTAGTTAAAATAATTATTGTGGTTGACGAAGATATTAATATTCATGATTTGGGGCAGGTTCTATATGCTATCGCTACAACAGTTGATCCTTCTAGAGATATTGCTATTGTAGAGAATGCTCCAACAGATGAACTTGATTTTGTGTCTAGGGAGAGAGGTCTTGGATCAAAACTAGGTATTGATGCAACAAGAAAACTTCCCGAGGAGAATTATGGTAGAAAATGGCCTGATAAAATAGAGCCTGATCCTGAGATATCTAAAAAAATTGATGAATTAATAAAGAGATTAGGTATCTGATCATGAGGAGACTTGTGGTAGGCTATTTAAGACTAGCTAGACCCTCCACATCAATATCAACACTCTTAACATCTATTGCCTCATCTGTGTCCTATGATAACCCTCTTAAATACATTGATCCTTTATCACTCGCGTTGCTTTACCTAGGTGTCTTCTTATCTCATGTGGCTGTGAATATATTTAATGACTACTTTGACTATAGATCTGGAATAGATCTATACACAGTGAAGACTAGTTTTAGCGGTGGCTCAAAAGCAATTGTTGAGGGCATAGTCAGTGCTTCAGAAACTCTCTATATGGCTACTATCACATTATTTTCCGCAGCATTAATAGGTTTATACCTAACTATTCTCAGAGGATTAATAGTTCTCATCCTAATGATCATTGGGGCAGTAATAGTAGTTGGCTACACACTATTTTTCACTAAGATAGGTCTCGGTGAATTAAGTATTTACCTGAAAGGTGTTTTTGTCTCAATAGGAAGTTTCTATGTAGTATATCAAAAAATAGATCTTTTGTCTCTAATCATAGGCTCTGTATACGGGTTATCTTCAGTAATTATTTTATTTATTAATAGCGTGCCTGATAGAGATATTGATAAAATGTTTGGTAGAAGAAATTTAGTTATTATCTCGCAAGAGAATAAATTGTGGATAATTTATGTGGTTCTCATCGGTTTATTAATGATGAATATTCTTATATTATCTCTATACATAGACACATTGATCTTCTATATTTACTTAATACTTAGCATAGGAGTAGTTCTCTTTATGAGCATCAATGCATTATATCTCAAGAAAGTTTTATCAATAAATGAATTATTCGTTAACAGGCTAAGTAAATTATCTAATGCCGCATCTATAAATATCTTTTCTCTAAGAGTAATTGAGTTTTTAACCGTATACGTGTTTAT
Organism: Sulfolobales archaeon; assembly: GCA_049976205.1. Classification (GTDB taxonomy): domain Archaea; phylum Thermoproteota; class Thermoprotei_A; order Sulfolobales; family AG1; genus WYEN01. The sequence goes on from JBMFIR010000018.1 coordinate 19,516, forward strand.
AATAAAAAATTTATTGTTTGAGACAGGGGGTTAGGGATAAAGTTCGTATTTGATGAAGAATTCTTTAAAGTCTCCAAAGATCTTGGCTAAACTCGCCTCGGTAACTATTCTAAACTCCTCCTCGTACCCAACGAAGTTGTATAGCACTACAGCTTTTAGTGTTTTTGTTGTTGTTGAGGAAGCGGATGGTAACCCTATTATTACGGCTCCTCCATAGGGATCTATTACTCTTAGTCTCGCCACAAATCCTCCGTCAACATAAACCTGCTCGCTAATATCCTCTCTATAGCAGTCTTCTCCTACTCTATATCTTAGCATAGATGTCTGAGCTACTTTAACAAGATCTTTCTCTTCTAAATCTACTATATAGGGTATTTCTCTTGTTGGTGATACTAGTTTTTCTGTGTATCTGGTTCTCATATCAATGTACCATGTTCCTATTTGTCTCTCAAGGAAACGATCTATGGATCCTACTCCAGGACTTGTTGCGAAGTTAACAAAACTTTGTAGAAGTGTTAGATTCATGTAGGACTCTGTGCTCGAGATGGTGGCTATTGTGTATCCTGTTGATAAAGTAGATATATTTAATTTACCCTCGCTTGTTTCTAGATAAGCGGTGTAAGAGATCTTGTATCTAGTGACTTCAGTGTAGTAAGAAACTGTTGATGTGACATCTACTATCAGTGGTTCATCTCTATACCATGTCTCTTGAGATATTATCTCGCCACCTGTGATCTTTAAACCATCTTTAACCCATGCAAGTAATGCTCCTCCGACAATCACACTGAAGTGCGGGCTATGGGCTCTCTCTGACGCGAGTTTCATACCCATTATGTGAAAACTTATATTTGCTGTACTCCCTTGTGCTAGATGTGGTGTTAAATCAATTATTTCGGGACTCTTCATGTAGTGAGTATTTATTGATGTCATAGGTCTCCAGTATAATGGGAAGATTCCGCCAGTGTATATTGTTGGGAACACGTGGAATACTCCAGCTAGTTTATTATTGTAGTACATAAGAATATCTCTTACAGAGGGTATATTTCCGTAGAAGAACTCATCTAATCTACCTGGTTTCGTGAAGAGATAAGCCGCTAATCTATATGTTCCCTCAGGTAGTGATACTTGTGAATAGAGAGTTGTTTTTGAGGGAGTGAATTCTGCGAGAGAGTCTCCATAAGGATCTCTCCATAGAGGTATGTAGTGAGTAGGTACCCACTTAGGTGTTGGACCAGGATATAGATACAAGGTCGCATTAACTAGAAAAACTCCTGGAACTAGATTTGGAACAACCCAGTTAGCTAATACTATACTGAAATTAACTCTTCCCTTAAAGAGATTTAGGAAGAGTGTGACGTCCGTCTCAGCTGTTGAGTTTAGTCTTTGAATTGTTGAGCCCCAGTAAATTGGTATTCCATTAGCGAATATCCATAGTATTCTATCATACTGTCTATCGGTTAGTCTAATGCTGACATTGAGTATAGCTCTCTGATAAGATCCTGGGGGAATATCTATTGTAAAGATCTTTGGTGTGAAACCTGTTGTGGCAAAACTCTCATTATCAGCTATTTTAACGATAACTGGGTTAACATCTCTTGGTGGCAATGGTTTGAAGGGCTCGAAGGACCAATAAGATGAGAAATCTCTTGGATTATTATATATTATAGTTTCTGAAGCGGTCACTATAGATACGTGGATAATTAATGATGTGAATAATATCGGTATTAGAACTGCTGTTAATAATATATGCTTATTCATTTAGACACCTTTCCTAAAAAATTAGTAATAGACACTTAAAAAGATTAGTAGAGAGAATGAGATTAGCTATCTAAAATTATTACACGTGATTTAAAAAGGAAAATTATTTGAAAAAAGAAATTATTGAGTTCTTTTTATTTGGCTGCTGTAGCTTTTCTCATTGAGAGATAAGCTAGTAGTGAGAACACAAATGCTAGTAGAGCTAGCACAGTTGCTACGTATAGTACTATTGATGCTGTACTTAGCTGACTTGATAATGCACTCTGTGTATCAGATAATGATTTCTTGAGGTCTGCGAATCCACTATCAACCTTACTACTGACAGTATCTACTTTAGATGATACACTATCAACCTTACTACTAACTGAGTTAACTGCGCTAGCAACATTATTAACACTTGTTTGTAAAGCACCTACGGCACTCTTTACATCACTTACAGCAGCACTCACGCTATCAACTTTACTACTGATAGAAGCCACTGCATTCTTTAGATCACTTACAGCAGATGATACAGTGTCTATCTTCGTTGATAATCCAGAGACTGTTGTAGTTAATGTAGCTAATGTAGAGCTCATTCTATCACTCAGATCCTTTAGCTGTGATAACACTGTGCTTAATCCTGATGTTACATTGGTTAATGATGTTGCTAGAGTATCAATCTTACTAGATAATGCAGATACTTTGGTGTCTAGTGCTGATATAGCTGATAATATATCAGATCTAGCTGATGAAACAGCGGTTTGTAATGCTGATACCTTTGTATCCACACTTGATATAGCTGATAATATATCAGATCTAGTCTTTGATAAATCAGATGATAAAGCGGACACAGCAGTAGTTAATGCATCTACTTTGCTACTTAAACTACTTAGGTTCTCTGATAATCCTCCGAGCTGAGATATTGCGGTGTCTAATTTACCAGATAATTCTGTTAATGATGCCGATAATTTAGTGTCTAATGCTGATAAACTACTCAATATCTGACTAGTTGCTTTAGCAAGATCATCTTTAGTAGCCATAATCGATATATTGTTAATAACGAATACGTATCCTCCCATTGTGACGCTTGCGGTAGCTGATCCTGGTGGTAGATAGAGTAACTCAACTAAGTACTTACCTGGCTCCATCATAGGTATCCATAAACCAGGTTCAATAACTCTACCAGCAACACTGTAAGCAACCAGTACTCCATCAGCGTTAGCATTCCATCTACCAACATTATTGTTTACACTAGCTGTCGCATCAGTATTGTTGATTAACACCGCTAAGAATTGCACTCCTGGAGTGAATCCGGTGCCTACGACTTTCACTATCCCTGAACCAACTATTATCGGCGACGCTACCCTCGTAGTGGAGTTATCAGCTAATACACCTAGTTTCACTCCTAGATCCACTAAGAGTATCTTTGGATACACTATTGGATTAACACCACTTAGGAAAGCAGTTCCATTGTAGAAGAAAGTGACCTCTTTATATCCCGTTACGCTACCAACCACAGATATAATATATGTTCCGCTAGGTAGTGTTGGCACCACAAAGACTATACTAGCCATACCATTAGCATCTGCTAAAGCAGATCCTCTGTATACTCCACCGAAGTAGAATGATACGTTTTCACCAGGAGCTAATCCAGAGACTACCACCTGTACATAGTCTCCTAAGTAGTCACAGTCTCCAGCATAAACTGCGCAAGCTCCACAATACTTCATGCCCACGACTCCCTGGCTCTCCGGGCATGGGCAAGCCTCTATTCTAGCATTGTTGTAGTAGCCTGCAGACACTCTATTATCTGGACTATACTTACCGAATACTATCTTAGCCCAGTACGCAGCTACACCTATGATTATAGCCTCTGTGTATTCGTAGCCCCAACTATCAGTGCCCTTGAGATAGTGAACACCAAATGTTAATTGTGATGGCAGATACACGTATGCGTAGGTAGCATTTCCATCACTGCCCAATGGTAGAGAAGCGTTTAGTACTGTTAGATCTAGTCTAATTGTTAAGTTGTTGTAGAGGAATGGTGCATTGGGTATAGCTGTTGTCCATGGATAGCTGGGTCCATATCCGTATGCTGCCACAACTAATGCTTGTCCAGGCATGTATGGTCCTGGAGCAGATGCTGGAGATAATATTAGTAATATTGGTCGCACTAGATAGTACTGGTTCAGGAATGGATATGATGTAAGAGCTAGAGATGTCAGCTTTACCTTGAGTGTAGCTAATTGTGTTGATGCATCATAGCTAAAGCATATTCTATACTCATATCCTGCGTATTCCTTTGGTGGAACCTTAGCACTTAATTTAGATACTCCATCAAAGCTATAGTTCCCTGGATACTCATAGTACCAGCTGAATACTGTGCCATCAGGTGCCTTCAATAATATTGATAAATTGGCGTACGATATAACAAACTGGTATTGTCTCAGTACTAGCAGGATCTGGTTTGGATATCCGTAAAATGATGCGTAGAATACGTAGCTTCCAGCCGGAGAGGGCGGAGTGTCGCTCGAGTTTATATCATAGGCTAGAGGCGTTATATTGAAGTATACTACTGAGACATTTGCTTTTATTGTATCGTTATATGCAGATGCAACTGATACATTGAACAATTGTGTGTATGGTAGTGTTGATGTGTTGTATAATGCGAATGTCACGTTGCCACTTGTGGTATTCCAGTTAGCAGCTAATCTATAGCTGTAGCCTCCGTATGTAAAGTCTATTCTCAGAGTATCTGTTATGGTGTATGAGGTGTCGCTTGATTTCACTACGTAATCCCAATTACCTTTTACATATGATACAGCGGATACCTTTGCTCCGTTTGGAAGTGATAGAGGTACTGTACCTTTTTTACCTAGAGGTATAGTTGTGCTATTAGTGAAGGTCTGTGGTGCTGGGGATACGTAGACTACTACGTAGTAGTCTCCAGCACTCATATTGAATAAAGTTGATGATGTTCCTAAGTTAATCACTAAGTAGCCATTCACATCGGTTTTGTTAGTTGTTGGGTCTAGAGTAAAGTTGTAGTTAATACCTGTGTAGTTTCTATTAACGAGTTGTATCATTGGAACAGAAGATTTTGGCGGGAACCCATATAAGTAAACATATACATAGTTGTATTCGCATACTGATGCGTCGCATCTGCCGTGAGCATATACTCTCCCACCACCAGAATTTGGTTCAATAACAGGTGGATTTGGAGACGCGTATATGATTGCTTGTGGAAGTATCTCTAAGGTGGCGTTCTTGAGGTAGTCGATATAAGTGACTCCTGATGCAGTGACAGTAACATTGTAGCTACCACTGGGTATTCCCACACCTGTTATATCTAGAAGTTTTACTGTGGTGCTGAAGTTTCCATAGGGTCCAACAGTTATGGTTACTGGAACATTGTAGACTGTTCCTGGGTAGTTGAGATTATCAAATACTATTTCTGTTACTGTTGCACCATTATCAAAACCATATCCACTTACTACAACAGATTTTGTGGCTCCTTTCTCATCAACGTTTGTTGTCTTCGGAGGACTAACCTCGATCTTCGGATATATTGGTACGTACTTAACATCCTGAGGTGTTGCACCTAAGTACACTATCACGTATAGTGTTGGTGGAGATGATAACCCAGGTAATTCCTTGGGTAGTGTCAACGCTACTACGTAGGTGCCTGGTTGCGCAGCATATACTGCTTGCGAGGCCCATACATATGTTGGTACGGAGTCACTTGCTAAGGTAACATTCAGTAGGATATTTCCTTGGGTAACTGTTAATGTTACTGTCACAGGTTCTCCTGGGTAAACTGGTGTTGATACACTAGCTATGGTTGCTACCTGCGCTTTTACTGGAGTCATTAATGTTGCTAGAGGAGCTATTAAAACGAGTAAAGCCAGGAGCACATAAATAGTTTTATATATAGACCTATTCATTTCCATTATTCACCGTCACCTCTGAGATAAGCTACTTCCACTATATAAAGTTAGTGTGCACAATTGTAGTCACAATATTTTTAAGTCTTAGATACCAATGGATCATTTAATGCAACTAATTTATTTATTAACACTAGCAAATTGATACATAAAATATTCGAAAGACGCATCAGAGGTTAAGAGGAGATGATTAAAAAAGCATTGATTTAAAAATTGTTTTAAGAGATCCAATCTCGAGGTCTATGGTGGATTTTGTGCGTTGAATAGCTCAAATCCGTATACTACTGTTGTGTAATTCCAGGTATACGCAAATGTCCAAGTCCCCCATGTTATACCATAAGCTATTACCGGGATCTTTTGCTTAACAAGATATCCAACTAAGTAGTATCCATTATATGCTTTAGAGGGGTCTGTTTTAATTGATGTATATACGTAGAAGTATGGTGGTGATGAGACATTTGCATCTACTGTGATCGATACTCCATATCTTGCTAGTGGTATTAGTGTAACATAGTCTTTACCTGATGGTTTGAATAATCCGTATCCCAAGGCATATACTCTCTCGGGTAGGAATAGATCCGTTGAAGCTCTAAATATTATCTGTCCACTAGTTCCATATCTAGCATCTACTCTGGCTGGTAGAGATAATGTGCGTGCAACAGGTTCTAGATACACATAGAATGGTTCCTCATAAGAGAACCCGCTGTACTGTATGTTCCTCACCACTAATCTATATGTTCCAGGGGATCTTGTCTCTGCCATGAAGTACACTTCGCCTGGCCTCGGATAATCGAAGAATAGTATATAGTCAGCACTTATCTTCCCACCTACTTGAACACCTGTGACATTATATGGTTGAATTGTCATTGTATATAGATCCAGCATGTAGTATGTTATTGGCCCAAACACCATCGCGTCTAAATTGCTAGAGTACTTAGGTTGATTATATGTTGGGTATGTCACTCTAACACCTATGGCATGGGTTCCTGATAGAACTTTTATCTTAAATACTCTCCAGTCGCCAGACTCATATCTCCAGGTCCAATCAAATGCTCCTCTCAGGTAGTAGTTCTTGTAGAGACTATTCTCAGGCACTGGGTATAG
>JBMFIR010000019.1:0-26033 GCA_049976205.1 Sulfolobales archaeon
CTGATTAAAAGAAGTTAGATTAAATCTTTAAAAAATAAAGGTTATCTTCTTAAGAATCCAATTGCTCCAATAATTAATACTGCTACTCCCAGTACTATTAGCGCTGTCTGGATAGCTGATAGAGCATTGTTAATATTCTCAAAGTTCTTATTAATTGAATTCACTAAAGAATTCAGTTTATTATTAAGATCTGAATTTATACTATTTACAATGCTGTCAATTTTCTTATTAGTGTTGTCTATATTAGTATTTAGTTGAGCAACAGTATCTCTCATACTAGCTGAGTAACTACTAAGTGTCTTAGCTAGTGTACCTAAACCATCATTGAGAGTCTTTATTGATTCTGCAAGTGAGGTTACTGACCTAGATAAGGAGTCTACTGAAGCATTCAAAGTGTCTAAACGTGCCCCCACATCATTAAGTTTATTACTTACATCAGAGAAGTAGGAGGACATTAGCAATAGAGCGTCTGCACTAACTTTCTCTGATCCTGTGGCAACATCTGTGTATATCCCAAGTGCCTTATCGACGTCTCCGAGAACATATAATGTTTCATCAGCTTTAGATAATGATTCTGATAATTGATCTAGTCTATTTCTAAGATCTGTTGGTATCGATAATCCAAGGCTTTGGAGAACACCAAATAATGTCTTAGCTCTCTCTAAGCTTAGATATGCCTGAGACCTCTTCAACTCCACTGTGGTGTGATCTAATATTGTCACAGTGAATCTGAAGACCTTCGTTAAGTCATAGGTCTCATTACCTATTCTAGCTAGACCAGTAGTATAAACAGTCAGTGTTGCTGGTCCAGGGGATAAACCAAATGACACAGGTACTCGAACCACGAGTAAACGAGATACAGTATATGACTCGTTATCAACAGTAACCGTGATAGGAGCCGTTAGAGTTACTAAGGTCATGCTTAGATTCTGTGTTAATCCGCCTGACGATAATGTGACGTATCCTGACGCTGACACAAGAGAAGTTCCTGGTGGCAGATAGAGGTAAGCAACTACCTCAATAACCTGGTACCCTCTGTAAACAACTGTTGAGGAAATAGTGGCTTTGATGAAGGTTGGTGTCTCTTGAGAATATACTGGTGCTACTAGCGATAACTCTTTTACTGAGACTATAAGTATTGATATAAGTAGAATAGTGAGTAGCATATATTTTGTGCTTGATCTGATCTTCATAAAATGCACCGTCAACAATTATTATGTTATTGAAGCTTATAAGTTATGCACTTATTTTTTAGATGTGTATCATGTATAAATATACTAAAGAAATAATTAGAAAAAACATAGTGTTGTTCATAGGAGTATTGTTAATAGCTTCATCAATTATTTTCATAATAGCTTCATCATATAGAGAATATGTGAATATTTCAAAGAGCATAAACATAGACCTTAGCAAAGAGCTTTTAGCAACTATAAGTGATCTTCTCAACGAGAGATACATCGCTGAAACTGTGAATGGTTCTATGCTTATCATAAATCCCTGCAACACTTCTTTACATGTCTCAGTATATATGGGCAGAAACTATACTGAGTATATCATTGATCCAGGCTCAAAACAATTATTAAATAACACATATCTTGAAACATTAATTAAAATTGATCAAGTCCCAAAATGCGTAATGACCATAGAGCTCAACATAACATATTTAAGATACCCACTAGCATATCTAAGTTTTATCGCATTTATTCTAGTAGCATCAGGATCAATAATGATCTTTAGATACATGTTAGTAAGAGCTAGAGAAATTACTAGAGCTCATAACACCTAATCTATTATTCTACAACAGAGAATTCATCCGAGAAAGCAAAATTTTAAAACAGTCTCAACAAAAAATCTTTTGGGGCCCGTCGTCTAGCCTGGTTAGGACGCCGCCCTGACGCGGCGGAGGTCCGGGGTTCAAGTCCCCGCGGGCCCATTAAATTAGGTGTGAATTAAATAATTTCTTAACACGTATCTTATTGAGGAGTGTATTTGGTTCCTCATGGTCATAGGTGGGGTTGGAGACATCGTAGATTCTATGAGGAAGTTGATAGAGGGTGTTGTGAAGAGATTATTTATATTCCTGTTAAGGAGATCAGAGGAGTCTCTATAGAGGATGTTATTGAGATCTTTGATTATGAAATAGATCTTCTGAAAATGATATACTTAGATGGCTTAACTCTTGAAGATGCAGCCGCAAAAATAGGTGTTTCTAAAGCAACTACTTGGAGAATAATTGAGAACGCTAGGGTCAAGATAATAAGAGCTCTTCACGAGAGGAAACCACTGAAACTAGTTTCATCTTCACAAGAAGCCTCAATAGAAGCAAAAGAAAATGCTTAAATACCTCTGAAACCTGTTTTAGTTAATTGGTGAGATGAGATGTGGTGGATATGGTGGCGCTCTGGGGGACCTTGGATATCTCCTTACCCAGGCCATGGACCATGGAGATATCTACCACCTCCTATGAGACCAGGATGGCGTCTGTGGGCTCCGTGGAGCTATACCTTGGGTTCTGTTCCTTGGATGAGTTACGAAGATGAGCTCAGATACCTAGAGGATCTGAAAAGATACATAACAGAGTATTTATTAAAAGAAATCGATGCTAGAATTGATGAGTTAAAAAAGTTACTAGAGAAAAAATAAGTGATATTTAACCAGGATTTAAGATACGTGTTTTTAATGCTATGAAATTTTTATAGCATTGAATTAATAAAGAGCATAATATCTTACGTATCTTCAAAGATCTTTTTAATAGTAACATATTAATTTATTATAGAGTTTTGTTCTTATATCTTATAAAGCTATTCTCATAAACACATAATGGTGATATAATGAGTAGGGCACTTTCAAAAATTATGGCGGCCGCAATTATAGCTGTAATAATTATTGCTATAGTGGCTTTTTATGTATATTACACCTCACAAGAAGCACTTAAATCGGTCACGACTACTCCCATAGCATCTACTACAACCACTCAAAATGTTTCTAAGATCAAAGTCGCTGTATTATTTGATGTAGGTGGTAGAGGAGATCTTAGCTTCAACGATATGGCTGTTTTAGGAGCTGAGAAAGCTAAGAAGGATTTTGGTGTTGAGATCGATTATCAAACGCCTAAGTCATTAAGTGATATGGTTCCTCTGCTTGAGAGTTTAAGTAAATCTGGTGAGTACAAACTCCTGATCCTAGTAGGGTTCCTATGGACTTCTCCACTAAACGAGACAGCTGATAAGTATCCTAATCAGAAGTATGCGTTAATAGACTCAACCACCGGAGTCTATAGACCTAATGAGGCCGATTTCTTATTCAGGGAACAAGAAGTAGGTGCTCTAGTCGGTATTATCGCCTCTGGAATAGCTACTCAATTAGGTAGCAATAAAGTAGGTGCTGTCGCTGGTATGTCAATACCTCCACTATGGAAATTCCATATAGGCTACTTATTCGGGATAAAATACTTCGAGAAATACACAGGTAAGAAAATTGATCTTATATGGCAGTACACAGGAACCTTCACAGATACTCAGAAGGGATATCAAGCAGGTTGGCAAGAACTTGAGCAAGGAGCAACAGTTATTTATGGGTTAGCAGGATTAACGCACGTAGGAATGTTTAATGCTGTTATCGACTGGAATAAGCAGGGTAGAGGAAAAGCATTTGCCATAGGCCAAGACGCTAGCCAGGAATGGTACGCACCACAATATATTCCTTTAAGTGGCTCTAAGAGAGTTGATGTAGCGGTCTATACTGCTATTAAGATGATTGTTGAGAATAAATGGACGCCTGGAATAATTTCATTAGGTGTGAAGGAAGGCGGTGTAGGTATATGGGATCTTGATGGAGTAAAGTACTTCGCAGAGATAGCGTACGAGACAGGTAAGTTAAAAGACTTAACACCTGATCAAGTAGTGAATATTGTTAATGAGACTAGAAATAAGTACATACCAAGTATATCGTGGGAGCTTGTAAATAAGTTGAAGAGCATGCTCGAGAAGGGAGAGATAGAGTTTAAGACACCGACTAGTGAAGCCGAATATAATGCAATAATAGCAGAGCTATTAAAAGGTAATTTAAATGCTGCATTATCTAAGGGGTCTGTGAATTAAGTCACTATAATAAAAATAATTATTATTTAAGGAATAATTCAGTTTTTAATTCCCATCTAAATTTTTATTGAGACATGTTTTAGAGTAAATAAGAATGTTGATCTTCTATGGATAAGAAAGTAATTATTGAGATGAGAGGTATCGAAAAGATATATCCAGATGGGCAATATGCTCTCAGAGGAGTGGATCTAGATATTTATGAAGGAGAGATCCACGGATTATTAGGCGAGAATGGAGCAGGTAAAACAACTCTTATGAGAATCTTATATGGGGAGATCAAGCCTACGAAAGGGATCATAAGGATCAGGGGAAGAGTAGTTAGATTCAATGGTCCATGGGACGCTATTAGACATGGAATTGGGATGGTATATCAACATTTCTCTCTTGTGCCATCACTAACTGTTTTAGAGAATCTCTATCTATCATTACTACCTATGAGAAGGAAGATCACATCTAGGCAAGTGAGAGATTTGGCAGAAAAGTTTAGTGGTATTCTCAATATAAAAATTCCTTACAATGATTACGTAGATGATCTCCCTGTTGGTGTGCAGCAGAAGATCGAGATATTAAAGATTCTTATGAGAGGAGCTAAAATACTTATTCTTGATGAACCAACATCTGTTCTGAACCCGCTGGAGACAACCGAGCTTTTCAGGATGTTAAAGAGATTAAGAGATGATGGATACACTATAATTTACATAACGCATAAGCTGAGAGAAGTGATGGAGTTAACGGATAGAGTAACGGTTCTTCGAAGAGGTGAGGTAGCTGGTCGAGTTCTTACTAAGGAGACATCAGAAAGAGAGCTCGCCTTAATGATGGTTCAAGGAGAGATTCTGGAATTAACAAAAAGGTCGGGAGTGAATAGATCTTATGATAAAAATATTGTATTAGAGGTGAAAGATGTCTGGGTCAAGGATCATAGAGGATTGGATGTCTTAAAAGGAATTTCTCTAGATATTAAGAGAGGAGAGATCTTAGGCATTGCGGGTGTTCAGGGAAATGGTCAAGTTGAGTTAGCTGAGACATTAGTTGGTGTAAGAAGAGTTTATAGAGGAAGAATTATTTTCAAGGGTATTGACGTAACTAACAAAAAACCTATAGAAAGATATAGAATGGGTTTATCATATATACCAGACTCAAGATCAGTAGGTTTAGTATATGGAATGAATCTTCTCGAGAATTATATTTTAACAAAAATAAATGAGTACACAAATAAACTAGGTCTCATAAACTGGGGTAAGGTAAAGCTAGATCTTATCAAAAGTATTGAGGAATATAATATAATTACGAGAGCTCTAGACACTGATGTGAGGTTTTTGAGTGGAGGAAATCAGCAAAAAATCCTTTTAGCTAGAGAACTCAGTAAAAAACCTGATCTATTGATTGTTTCAGAACCTACTCACGGTCTTGACATAGCATCAACTAATTTCGTTAGGAGGAAATTATTAGAATACAAAGAGTCTGGGAGATCAATTCTACTAATATCAACAGATCTCGATGAAATATTTGAGTTAAGCGAGAGGATCGCTGTTATCAATGAAGGAAAAATAGTATATGTGGGTTATCCAAATGAATTAACATCAGAGAAACTGGGACTATTGATGGGAGGATTACATGGCTAGGGGTATTTTTAATCAATTATTTATTAAAGAAATATATAACAAAATCTCATATCTGATAAGGTCATTAGCTGAGTCAGCCATAGCTCTCCTCTTAGCATTCCTAGTAGATACCTTATTTCTCTTATCTCTAGGCTATGATTTGCATATCATATTCAGGATCTTTGGAACACTATTTGTTACAGGCTACTCGGATCTTAATTACTTATTTATTAAGAGTAGCCCCTATATTGCCACGGGATTAGCATTTTCCATACCTATGCTTGTAGGAATATTCAATATAGGTGGCGAGGGTCAACTCTACATAGGTGCTCTCACAGCATTAATTATCTCGTATGTCACTAAGAGCTCGGCACTCTCTATTCTCGCGGGTTCGTTGGCTGGTGCTTTTCTCGGTCTGTTAATCATACTAGGGAGAGTATATAGAAACATCAATGAGGTGGTTTCAGCTATAATGCTTAATTGGATAATGTATTATCTAGTAGCATATATAATAACTTCTTATATATATGATCCTTACGCACCTTATCAATCAAGACCTGCTCCTTCAGAAGCTACGATAGGATCTCTTCAAATGTTCATATACTCAGTATCTATTGCGATACTTATATACATAGTTCTTTATTACACTGCCATAGGCTACAGGATCCGAGTTATCGGTAAATCATATAAGGCGGCACTATACGCCGGGTTCTCACCTTCTAGAGAGATTATTTACTCAATGATTATTGGTGGCGGCTTAGCTGGTTTTGGCGGATCATTAATACCACTAGGGATTAGACCATATGTTATTGATAACACAATGTCTGTCCTATATGGAATAGGTTTTTTAGGTATTGGTATTGGTTTGTTAGGAAGAAATAATCCTATTGGAATAATACTTGCCTCATTATTTATCTCTGGATTAGTCATTGGTGGAGAAAACGTTGAGAGATTAACTGGTGTAGCACCTGAGATTGTTGATGTAATTATTGGTGTAGTTATTATTAGTTTAGCTATGCCTAGAGTATATAGATTACTTGTAAGAAGAGGTGTTTTTCAATGATAGAAGATCTGCTTGTGATATTATCAATGACAACCACATCAATGACACCTATATTGCTAGCATCTGTTGGAGAGATCCTTACAGAAAGATCTGGCGTAGTTAATATTGGAATAGAAGGAATATTTATACTATCTTCATTTATAGCGACTTTAGCAACATTCTATATTGGAGATCCTTATATAGGGCTTCTACTAGGCGTTTTAATAGGTTTTTTATCAGGCCTTACACACGGTGTCCTAGCAGTTTATTTAAGAGCTGATCAAATAATTATGGGAGTAGGCTATAACCTACTAGCATACGGTCTCGCTGTAGTTGGTTTAGTAGCTGTATGGAGTAGTCACGGAGCCTCGCCAACGCTACCGGAAAAAACAGGCTTCATATCATTCTATGTAGGTAAACAGTTAATAATAATTCAACCACTAGCTATTGTGGCTGTAGGATTAGCTATTTTGATGTGGTATGTTTTGGAAAAGACTTCACTAGGTCTGAGAATAAAGGCGTGTGGCGAAGATCCTAGATCAGCAGAGGCTAATGGTGTGAATGTGTATATGATAAGGATCTTAGCAACATCTATAGGAGGAGCATTAGCAGGTTTAGGAGGAGCTTATTTAACTGTTTCATGGATTGGGCAATTCACAAGATCTATTTCAGCAGGGAGAGGATTTATAGCGTTAGCTAATGTAGCTTTTAGCAATTGGAATCCTCTGACTGCTATATTAGGTGCTTTAATATTCGGGTTTTTTGATGTATTATCTCTCTACATACCTATTAAACTTAGCTTATTGTACGGCGTAGTTCTCTCATCGCAGAATTACTTGTTTTTAACAATACCTTATGTAGCTACATTAATTGTCGTAGCTTTTATCTCTAAAAGAATTAGGATGCCTCGGTCACTTGGTCAAGTATATATCAAGGAGTAGATGCTTCGGAAGCATCTTTTCTACGAGGTTTTTCTCTGAAGTCTATGACTACATAGGTGTTCTCAGGTAATGACTCTCCTGGTTTAATTATATAGAGATATTTCTCTTGAGCTAATCTATATAGTTTTTTGGCTAGATCTAGTAGAGGTATTTTTATAACTGGTTTCTTAGGTCTCTTAAGCACTATATGTTCCCCTAGACTAAGAATCATTTTTGAACCTCTCATCATTGGATGATAGTATATGCTTATTTTTCTTGCATGATATATCTTATCTTCCAATAATACTCTCTCTTCATCTGATAATACCCCTCCAATAAATATATTTCTAGTTCTGTGCTCATCCCATGTATCTATTGTTAATTGATGTGTTTTGATACCTGGAAATCTTCTCTTTAAAGTATATACAGAGACTCCGGCTTTCTCAGCAACTAGTGCTGTTGCGAGAGCACTAAGTGACTCACCTAGTATGAGGATGCTTCCGAGAGTCTCTTTAATTATGCTGTAAGCTGTACCTAGTTCATAGAGGAGTGCTATCTCTGGTTTATTAATCCATTGCTCTCTAATCTCTATTAATGCCTCAATCTCTGCTGGACATAATTTACATAGTGGATGACCTAGATCTATTTCATATAGCCCTATTTTCCCTACTGCACTTTCTCCTGAGATATATGTCTCAGCTATTCTCCCTACACCAATTCCTTTACTGATTTTAATGCCTAGGTCCTGTGGAATTGATACATAGAAGTTTCTTCCCAGCACCTCTTTTCTGCTGAGATCCAATGTTTTAGCCTCGATCCATTTTCTATGATTAATATCTAGACATAGCATACTAGTCACCTAAAATAATCTCGCAACTTAATATACCCAAGCATTTCACCTGCCTCGATACACCATATAGCTATTACTCTAGCAATCATATTCACTGCTACCTCGGGATCTATTTTTGTATTAAGATACTTCTCAATAGCTTCTTTAGCGATCAGAGGATCAATTCTATCAATAAATCTCTTAGATAAAACATCAATTATAGTCCCAAGATCTCTAGAAGAAGTATTTTCCACGAGTGTCTTTAAATAAATAAGATCCTCAGAATTTAAGATTATCTTTTCGGGGGAAACACCTTTCTCCAAAGCAGTTTCATAGTATATTTTAATGAAATTATAATCAGCACCAAGTCTACCTGTTGCGAGAAGAGGCATCCACTTATTATTTTGAGGACTTTGATATGTTTTATCAGTATTAATAGTCAAAACAGGTTTACCTAAGTAAATCTCTATAGTATAAAATAAAAATATAATAATTCAGTTTTCTAATTCGGTTTTCAATAGTGGCAAAACTAGATCTTTTTTAATAGAATCATGTAATGTCCAGGACTATCGTTTTTATGAGGATGAAATCTAATTCCTAAACCCCTGAGGGCTTCTGAACTAATTTTCTTAATATAGCTAGGTATCTCAGCAACATCAAATAATCTTTCTTTATCAATAAATCTCTTTACTAAACCTTCATTCTCATCATAAGTTATAGAGCATGTTGAATAAACAATCAAACCTCCTCTTTTTGTAATTTTATAAGCCTCTCGCAAAAACTGCTCCTGATATTTAACTAAAGAAACTAGATCTTTCTCTGTTTTTCTATCATAGATCTTCGGTCTAACACCGGTTGAAGAACAGGGAGGATCCAGCATAACCTTATCAGCTATTAAACCAGGGAGATCAATACTTAGATACCTTGAGTCTCCGACGCGAATATCTATCTTATCTCTATATCCAAGTCTCTCAAGATTCTCTATCATTTCCTTAACTCTCTTCTTAGAATGATCTATTGCTAATATTTTTGCCGAACCACCTGATAACTCAAATAAATGACTAGTTTTACCACCAGGTGCAGCACACATATCTACGATAAAATCATTTTTCTTAGGCTCAAGAAGTCTCGAGGCGATCATTGAAGGTAGAGACTGTGGATAAACAAGTCCTCTTCTCCATACATTTAGTTCTCTCACGGGAGGAGCTTTGTAGAGACTTTTAAGATTCTTAATAAATAAACCCTTTCTTCTGACTACAGTATCTTCACAAGATGTATACGCCTCACCCTCGGCTATAGCGATCATATTCTCGGAATATATTGTCGCCATAGAGCCTTTCTTAATCTCTTTATCACAGTACACAACACCGGGAGAGTAGATCTCGGCACCCATCATAATAGATTCAGCGGCTCTCTTATCAACAATTACTTTTAGACCATGGTCGTTTATTTTATAAGGTCCATCAATAGTGAAGTATATTGCTTCTTCAATTAATGGATCAGGATACGCACTATATCCTTCTTCTTTCAATAGATCCAATACATTATCTCTATTGGTTCTCAGCGAATTAACGCGAAGATATAGTCTTCTAGGTGGAGTAAGGAGAGATGTTAGAACATCTGGTGTCTTATCTCCATATACTCTCTCAATAGACTCTAGAACACGTTTATCATATATTAATCTATGCTTGATTTCATCAAGATCTCTATGCATCATATCTCAATATGAGATAAATAACAAAAAATTATTTAATTTAATTAAAATTTAGTCGAAGACTTCATACATTCATTACTCAATGAATTAACCTCTTTCCTCTCGCCCAACTGGTCTAGGCTTTGGCAAATACTCTACCCCGGGTCTGTGCTGAATTGCTTGTGGGTACAGATCCATTAAATCATACACCTCTGGCGGAACATTCGTGTTTATATTCAATCCGAGTTGTTTAGCTTCCTCAACGGTTATGGGGTAATCATGGGTATATCTACCCTCTGTCAAGACCTTGGCTATTTCAGTGGCTTTCTCAACACCTACTCTATCACTCAGTAATCTCACTATGAGATCTTGTATCTCTCTAATAGCCTTCTCAGCAACATCAGCTAGTGCGAGAAAATCATCTCCAGCATTACTACCCTTCATCTTAGCTATCTTAACAAGACTAGGCGCTGGGTAAACTACGTCCTTCACTGGTATCTGAGGATCTAGTGGACCCAGCACAGCATCCGGATCCATGATGATCTCATCTGCTGCTAGAGCAATTAGTGTTCCACCACTCATCGCGTAGTGAGGAATAATCACAATCTTCTTCCCAGGATGCTTCTTAAGAGCCATCGCTATCTGAGAAGCCGCTAAAACTAATCCACCTGGTGTATGAAGAATCAAAGCTATCGGTTGATTCGATGGAGTATTTCTAATAGCTCTAATAACAGCCTCTGAATCCTCAATATCAATATATCTATAGACTGGAAAACCCAAGAAACCTATTCTCTCCTGCCTATGGATCATTGTAATGACTCTCCAACCATATCTACGCTCAATATCTCTAATCAGTCTTAGCCTAGCACTCATTAAAGCTCTCATCTGAAGCTGAGGATGAATAACTATGTATAGAAACAGTATAAAGAATAATAGACTAATCAAGTCAAAACCTTGCATAGAAACTCCTCAGTATAATATTTAGAGAGGCAGAGAATAAAATCAAATTGGTATTTAAGAAGCGCCGGGGACGGGATTCGAACCCGTGCAGGGGGTTATACCCCTAGAGGGTCTCGAGCCCTCCCCCTTGGGCCGCTCGGGCACCCCGGCTCCAATAACTAATTATTATGATTAAACAATAAAATTAATTTCATATTCATACTTAATTTCTTATTTGGGAAACACCTACTGATAGGGATTTTAATGTTTGAGACCGCGAAAGAAGTGCTTGAGTACGCATTTAAGGAACTTGATCGATCTGAAAAATTAAAAGATGTAACTCTTTATAGAAATGCCGCTGACAAAGGTTTTCTAGCACTAATCATTGCGATAAATGAGTACATATACTTGCTCAAGGGATTTGTACCTAAAAGCCATAGTGAGAGAAGAAGAATTCTACGAGAGATAGGACGCGAAGATCTGAGAGCACTATATAGTGATCTAATGAAGACTCTTCACGAAGAAGCTTTCTACGAGGGTTTATATCAACCAGATGAGGTGAGATATGCTCTTAACAAAGTAAAGGAGTTAATTAATGATCTACAAAGAGAAGTAGAGAAGCGAATATCGCGTGAGTAAGGATTCGCTAGAGACAATAATTTTGTTCAGATCGCGGCAGTTGATTTGTCTCAGGGTCACTTTTCTAGATCTACTTTCTTCGAGAAATTAATGAAGGTTATAGAGATCAATTTTTCTCCTTTAATTGCTATTATTGTGTCCTCCCCGACCAATATTGATTCTTCTGGTTCCTCGTTCTCTGGTGCGAAGTAGAGATATAGTGTATCGTTTTGTTTATCATATTCTATCCAAAGATTCTTCTCAATATCCTCAATGAATAGTCTTCTTCTAGAAATCTCATCCAAGAGTCTCTTCACCCACTGATCTTATCAAGGATCTTCTTTGTCGGTGCAACTGTCTTAGGGTGATTTGCTTTGACGTAATCAAGTCTCTTAACAGAGGTGTTTTGCGGGGATGATTTGATTCTCGAGGGATCTTTGTAGGCAGTCTCTGCGATCTCTATTAATGCTTCAGCGTACTTATCTATTATCTCTCTAGGCTCTGTTTCTGTGAACTCGATCATTAGAGCCTCATCAACTATTAACGGGAAATACATTGTGGGTGCATGAAAACCTCTATCTAGAAGAGCCTTAGAGATATCCTCTGCTGAGACACCTGTTTCCTGAAGAATCTTTTTCGCGCTTAAGACAAGCTCATGTTTCCTCGGTCTCTCCGGGTCATAGGGTAATTGATAATATGGTTTCTCAAGTATTTTCTTGATGAAGTAATTAGTGTTTATAATAGCTACTTCAGCAACTTCTCTCAAACCCTCAGCTGATAATGCTGATATATATATGAATGTTCTTATCACAGGAATAATATTTCCGTAGAAAGCAGCTATTCTACCGATACATTTATCGCATTTATAGTCCCAATAGTATCTTGATCCATCGAACTCGATCAGTGGCCTAGGTAAGTAATCAACTAATGAACCCTTAGCACACACAACACCTCCTCCCGGACCACCGCCTCCGTGGGGGGATGAGAATGTTTTGTGGAGATTTAAATGAACAATATCAAAACCCATGTCACCCGGTCTAGCAATACCCAGTATACCATTCAGGTTAGCTCCATCGTAGTATAGCAGTCCTCCAACACTGTGTATCGCGTCGGCTATCTCTAGAATATCTTCTTCGAAGATCCCTAGAGTATTGGGATTAGTCAACATTATACCTGCGGTCTTATTCGATAACACACTTCTCATAGCCTCAAGATCCACTGTACCCTTACTAGAGGTTGGTAAACGAATAACTTTGAAACCCGCCATCGCAGCACTAGCCGGATTTGTGCCATGAGCTGAGTCGGGTATAAGCATCTCGTCTCTGAACTCTCCTTTGTCTAAATGATATTTTCTTATCATAAGTGCACCAGCTAACTCACCAGCAGCCCCCGCCGGTGGCTGGAATGTGCATTTATCCATTCCAGTTATCTCAGATAACCATCTCTCCGTGAGATATATTATTTCCAGGAGTCCCTGAACAGTCTCTTCGTCTTGTAGTGGGTGAATATCTGTTATTCTAGGATCCATTGTTAACAGATCAGAGATCTTAGGATTATACTTCATTGTGCAAGAGCCTAAGGGAACCGGTCCTGTGTCAACACCATATGACATCTGTGATAATCTAATAAAGTGCCTGACAACCTCGATCTCTGGGAGATCTGGGAGTCCTGTGGATGTAGATCGTTTGATTCTGTTATCTACATCTATTTTAATGTCTCTGAATTCATCCTCGAATGGTATCGTTGGTCCAGTCCCATACCTCTTCTTGTCTTGGATCAGTTCTTCTCTCCATATAGCTTGTCTCCACATATCTAAGCCACCTCACTTAATGCAGAGACTAATTGATCAATGTGTTTTCTACTGTGAACCTCGGTTACACAGAATAATGAGGTGTTGCTCACACCTTCGAGTAGATCTCCTATGAATAATCCTCCATGAATACCTTTTCGTAAAAGATCTCTGTGGATCTCTCTATAATCTCTCTTATAAAATCTTAGAGGTAATTCCTTAAAGAACAGCTCTTTACTTGACGCAATACTACATCTATCTCTTAACTCACTCTCAATTTTCTTCTTGAGGTATGATGTTCTCTGAAGAATACTCTCTCCTAATCTTCTTAAGCCGCTCTCACCCACGTAGCTGAGATAAATAGCTGCCGCAATAGCCATTAGAGCAGTGTTAGTGGTTATATTGCTAGTCGCTCTTTCTCTTCTAATGTGCTGCTCTCTTGTCTGAAGAATCATTGCAAAACCTCTTGCGAAGCCCTCTACATCTGTTGTGGCACCAATTAATCTACCTGGTAGCTGTTTGATTAGCTCCTGATCCATTCTTACACCAAGTATGCCTAGTGAGGGACCACCGTAGTTTAATCCTACTCCTAAAACAGATCCGTTGCCAACTACTATATCGGCTCCGTACTCTCCTGGAGCTTTGAAGACACCTAGACTAATAGGATCTGCATTGACTACAAAGACTAATTTTCTCTTCTTCTTATAGTCGTCGAATAGATCTATTTCATCCAGGACTTCACCTAGGAAAGTGGGGTTCTCGAGATATATTCCTCCTATATCACTCTCACTATATTTATCTATTACTCGTATCTCGTTATCTACGATTTCGTATCGTGCTAAGAATCCTCCTACAGGATTAATCCATGTCTCAACAACGCTACGTATAAAAGGATTCATATGGCGGGGAACCATAATACCTCTTTTTTTAGAGACCCTCATAACCATTCTGAATGCCTCTGCAGTCGCAGTTGAAATATCATACATAGAGGCATTAATCACGTCTACGCCATATAGATCTGCGATCATGCTTTGGTACTCGAATAATGCTTGAAGAACTCCTTGATTAATTTCTGCTTGATAAGGTGTGTATGCGGTATAAAACTCTCCTCTTAAAAGGAGGTACTTAACCACGGCAGGGATATAGTGAGGACATAATCCTCCCCCTAGGAAAGGCGGGGGATCTTTGAATACTTTATTCTTCGATAATATGTTATCTAGTAATCTCTCGATCTCGAATTCAGACAGCGGCTTGCCAAAACCTACTTTAAGTGGTTCTCTTAATCTAATTTTCTCAGGTATGTCTCTCAACAGATCCTCTAGATCTTTTCCTACGTATCTCAGCATCTCACTCTTGATATTAGGGTCTGAATTAGGTATCCAGTGATGATACAAATAGATCACTCCCACAAAATACTCTCAATACATCTAATAGATACACAATATATAAATTGAAAAAAGATCTAGTTAAAAATTAGATCTGTGATACTCCGTAGAGATCAGGTTGAGCAATCAAGTATCCTAATCCTTCTCTTTCGAGAATAGATGTTATTTTAGAGAGATCTTCTCTACGAAATAGTGAAATAACAATACCTCCTCTCCCAGCGCCACTGAGTTTAGCACCTAATGCTCCAGAGCCTCTCAATAACCATATGATCTCTTCACATCTCTTACAAGAGACATTTATAGTGTATAGGAGACCCTGGGCAATGTTCATGAGTTCTCCTAAACTCTCTATATCCCCAGATCTTATTTTTGATAGAGCCTCCTCAACTAATTTCTCAGCCGCTAAATACACGTTGTATAATATATCTCTTCTTCTCTCATAAAGATCCAGCACGTCTTTAACAACAACACCAGTATTTCTCTCAATCCCAGTATTAACCACAAGTATAGTGTAATTCTCAGGCCACTCAAGATCTATTTTTTTGAACTCCCCAGATCTATAATATATCATTCCTCCATAAGTAGCTAAGGTATTGTCTATTCCACTAGGTCTCTTGTGAATAACTTTTTCTGCTTCAAAAGCTATTTTAGAAACAAGATCCTTGGAGGGATCTAATCCACAGAACCTTAAGATAGCGTGCGTCAAAGCTACCGAGACAGCAGCTGAGGAACCCATTCCGGAGCTTATGAATATTGAGGAGTCTATGAAGGCTCTGAAATTCTTTTCACAGCCTAGTCCCCGTATCTCATTAATTAAGGCGTGGATATTTGTATTGAGACCAAATCCTCTCTTCTCATCAAATAAAACACCTAATTGTTTCGATTCGACATAGTTAAAATCATTATTCTCTACACAAGCCCTTGCATAAGTGTTTAGAGCAACTCCTAATCCAGGGAATCCTTTAACAACAAAGTGTTCTCCAAATAAGATTATTTTTCCAGGTGCTCTCGAGCAGATCATATGATGATCCCTACAAGAGTTTTAGTAGGGCCACGATTGTTGGTGCTCCTACGAGTGTCATGAATAAGACACCTAGAGAAACACCTTGCTTATATAGCAGACCTGAGAGTATACTTATCAATAACATACCAAATATGCCCGCTACACCAGCATCATAATAAGCTAATATGACCGCTATTGCTAAGAATAATCCGTAGAGAGACTCTGCTGATATCTTCTTGAAAACATATAGTGTTATCTCTCGTGAGTATTTTACAATAAGTGGGTATGTGATTAATAGTGATATTATTGCTGAATATAGTAGTACTAATATGATCTCCGTGTAGCTGTAGTGACTCAAGATATATTTACCTGCAGTAGTCCCTAAACTCTTTAAATCTTGGAAGAATGGTTGTGCGGGTCCTGCACTCATAGGTCCTGTTGGGACACCTATTACGAAGAGAGGTATTACTATGCCTCCTATGTATGTTCCTAGTTTAATACCTTCTCTTGTTGTGTATGCTAATATAGATCCTCTTAATCTGTCTCTCTTACTCTCTCTCAGAAGATCCCCGATAAGCGTTGTCAAACCAACTGGGGACATCACCGTGGCTAAGATAGAGGTGATTAATGACCATATGGATGTATGTGCGAGCTCTTCTCTATCTAAGTTCTTAAATGGATTCACAGAGATCTTGCCTACCTTGGCCAGTAAAACCTTTTTATACCCTCTTCTACTAACACTTTTTCTGTACTCTGCGTTTAGAGCAGATATAAGCTCATATATGATTGGACCAACAGTTATTCCGAGAAATATACTTACGGAAACAGGTTTTCCATAGACCCCTCTCAGACCTTGCACAATTAATGCGAATACTGGTATTGATATCAGAGCGAGCCATTTATTTCTCGAGGTGAGAGCTAGAATAATTGTTCCTATGAATAAGATCCAGAACCATCTCTTCACATCTATTCCAAATAATTTATCGGAGGTATTTAACCAGTCACCCACAGGCATAAGAATCCATGCCATAGCTAATGTGAAGAGTAGTGTGAGAATAGAAGCTATTAAAGCGGCTGAATTACCTTTTCTAAGTAAAGTATCTGCATAACCTCTCTCTTTAGCATAGAGAGCATCAGGCACTTGAGGAACTGCCATAACACCACCTGGTATACCTGCTAGAGCAACAGGGATTGAGTCAGTTATCTTAAACGCTACTATTGCAGCAATAAACCAAGCTAATACTAATAAAGGATCTATACCAGCTAGTAGTAACGCCAGTGCCACCGGAGCCATAGTAGCTGTTTCATCGGTTCCGGGCAGTATCCCAGTAACGATATATATTAAGGTAGACACTATTGAGAGAATAGTAGCCTCCAATATAAAAAGTGGATCAATCATTAAGCAGTTTCCTCAATAACTCTCTTCACTCTGGTAAACTTTAATGTAGCTAAAAACCCGAGTGTAGCCCCCAGCGTCCCAAGAGAGACTCTGAGTGCGGATAAGATTGATTGAAGACCTAATAGATCAGCAATATAAGGAGTAGCTATATAGAGTGAGAAAGCTCCTATAAGTGATAATAGAGTTGCTAAACCAAGTTCTTTCATTGAGACATATTCACCATAGATCTCAATATACTCTTCTATAGGATCTTCTTTGTCTCTTGTCATCAAAAATTCACCAAATCACTATAATTTACAAAACTTAAAAAATATCACAATAGTATAATCATAATTTCACAAATGATTAATTAATAAATTCTTGCGCTATATTTTATAATTGATGGCAATAGTGATCTTTAAAGTTATATAATTGCTACAAATTTTAGAAGACAAGATCTTAATTAATTTTCTCTTTTAATCCAGTATTAAAATATTACCTCAAGTATTTTCAACAATATCTTAAATCTAAATATTCGAAAAGTCTCTTTAATGGTTTCTTTAATGATCTTTTCAAGTTTTACCTTAGGTACAGATTCTTTCATCCCGCACTCACATTTTTTGTATTTCAAGCCTCTGATAATAACGATAGGGATCCCTTCAATGGTTTGTTTAAATAGTAATGCTGATGCTGAACATAGCTCATGAACAACTATATCTACACCTCCATATTTAGGTTTTCCATATAGATCTTTGCATCCAAAACATCTATCTATAGGATCTATGCCATATGATCCTCGCGCAAATTCCAAAGAGCCTGTTAGAAAAACCTCTGTATCGCAAATAACCACAGCTATATCTTTATCTGTTAATGTGCGTATTTTATTTCTCAAGTACTTGCTATTTCATCATGATCCTTGATCGGTATTGAGTATTTATATGGTGGAAGATTTGAAGAATCTATACCAGCATCACTCCATAAAGAACCTTCTCTGGTGGTTATGAAGAAAACAGGATACTCTTCTAATAATTTCCCGAGAGCTTCCTTCTCTATTGTTAAGGAATATAAATCAGCATATTTTTTCTCAATAATTCTTTTTTATAGGCACAACGGCCAGGATCTCATCGGAGTTTCTCAGAACTAATTCTATGAATCGAGGATCAAGTCTTGTTTTTCTAGCAATACTTAAAGCCTTTTTGGAAGGCACGACGTTATTTATATCAACAATAAGACCAAATGATTTGGAGATTATCTTATCCGTCACGACTATGATATCTCCATCTTGGATACCAAAACACCTTGATTATAACTAGCCTTAATGATGAGTTCAGCCAAATCGATTCCTGCCTCAATTATTGGTAGCTTTAAACCAATAATTGTGATATTATCACTCATACCGATATCAATTATCTATACAAATAATATATAAAGAAAAAAATGGATGTTAATATTATCTCATATTTTTGGAATAGAAGATTCGTAATATTTTATATAAGATGCGGATAAGTCTAATATGATTTAACTCTCAAATTTTCAGCGGAACATCTCCAGGCTTAAAAGAAGTAACTCCTTTATCCTGATGATCTCGATGATGAGGTCTAAGAGTTTGAGAGCTTGGGAGTCGGTGGGGGGAGGATCCTCACTCATTACCCCTAACCCGATGATTATGGAGGGAGATAATCCCTTTAGGAGGGGTAATGCCCAAGACCCCGGCAATGGAAACTCCGCCCTTCTAAGGCGGGGAGGGGGTCATACAGTTAACTCTAATCTCCAGATAATGAAGTTCTGAGTCGCTATCTCATAAAAAGTTCAATAAAAGGATCTTAATTCTTCGAGTTTTAATATATCCCTAAAGATTCTCTGGGCCTCTTCCTTTCTGCTAACATAGTTCTTATCTATGTAAAGCCTGACTATAACCACGCTCTGGGATAGTTCTCCAAATGTTGTTTGATCTATTCTCCTCGAGACTAAAGAACCATCACCTCTCTGAATAAGGATCTCTTCACCATGAAACATTGGGTTGAGGGGGAGCGAGGGTGTGTCTATAAACACTTTTTCTCGAAGATCCTCTGGCAGTCTTGATTTTAAAATATTGTTTAGATATGCTCTATCCAACATCGCGTACAGAACTCTTATAGTTCGGGGTAATGGAACTCTATACTCCTCCACTGATGAGAATCTAAGTTTTCTCTTAGCCAGATCCTTCATGTAAGGATGTTCTCTAACAGCTTCAATACTGTATATATTATATTCATCTAATTCAGCGTATCTCAAAGGATCCTGTATATAAGGATCGAGTTCTCCCTTCTCTAAGGCGTTTCGAAGAACCTCACTAATCATTATATCAATTGCTCGACTAGTCTTATGATAGTAAACAGACATAAACATATGATATCTCGCAAGTAGCAGATGCTCAAATGCATCAACTGCTTTCTCGTTTAATGCTAGTCCTCGTCTAGTGAGGTGAGTGTTATAAGCTATTCTCAACCAATCAATACCTGTTCCATATCCAGCGCCGGTATAATAAGAGTCTCGAAGTAAGTAATCAATTATATCTGCTGAGAAAGGCCCCTTCATTATGTAGTATAGTGATCTCTCCTCATCCTCACCCAGATCTTTGATTTTTAGAAGAGGCCATTCACTGGGGAACCTAGATCTTATCGCTTTAGAGATTTCATCTATACTGAATATATAATGTTTGCCGAATTTATCGAAGCACTCAATTATTTCCGGGTGTTTTTTAACAATTTCACTACCCATAATCTCATGATTTAGACCTTTCTCATATAGTACCGCCTCTTCAAAAGTATGTGAGTAGGGTCCATGCCCCACATCGTGGAGAAGCATAACTATTCTCATGAATTGCCTTAGAGAGTCGCTTTCTTCTCCATGTAAACCTAGTTTCTCTAGTATAGCTGTCACGAATACATCAGATACATGCATAGCCCCAATACTATGAATAAATCTACTGTGTGTCGCTCCGGGGTAAACATATACTGATGTTGGTAGCTGAAGTACTCTTCTTAATCTCTGCATAGGAGAACTATCTATTAAACACTTCTCAAATTCTGTTATCCCAATGTATCCGTGAACAGGATCTTTTATAAAATGCTCGTATCTCACTACTAGGATCTCCTAATAAAAATATCTCATAATAAATAAATATGATGATATAATGACATTATTAACTCTGAGAAACTTTGATAGATACTGTTACCACAGCCTTACTTCTTAGAATCTCGCTTAAGTATCCTTCTAATCTACTAATTACCTCATGAACTGCCTTAATATTCGTTTTAGCAGAGGTCTCCACCACAATATCAACAAGTAACTTATCTCTGGTATCTATGATTCTGATGCTTGAGATCTTAATAATTTTTCCAGCCAGAGGATCACTTTTTATAAAATTATTAATTGCTTCTCTAACATTAATTTCCTCTAGACAAATTGGTTCCACATGAATCATGACAGTCTCTATATCAGAAAAATTTTTCTTGATCTGATACTCTAGATTAGAAATAAGATTGTTTATTTCATCGACTTTAGTATCCGGTGAAACTTCTACGTGGAGCCTCACGTGATAACCTTTTTCCCCCTTCACAATATTTATGTCGTGGTATCCTCTGATCTCTTGTACCGATGATAAGTATTTCTCAATGTTTTTCTTAATAATCTCTGCGATTTCTTCTCTAGGCTCCATATGGATCACTATATCAATATTTCTCTTGATCTTTTTTCTCAAATCTTCTTCTATCTTCTCCACTATTGAGTGAGCTTCTTCTAGAGATAATCTTGGGGGCATAACAACTATTGCATCAAGAAATATTCTGGGTCCACTTCTTCTAGCTCTAATACTCCTTATCTCTAGATCGTATTCTTTAGCTAATTTATTAAACAGATCAATCACTTCACTAGGTGCTTTATCCATTAGCTCATCTATAGAGACTTTAGCTAATTTATATGATGCATTAATAAAGTAGCTGGATATGAGTATACTTATACCTATATCCATAAGATTAACTACTTCTCTCCTAATTCCTAATTGACCAATTATACTTAATGTAAATACCGAAGATGTTACAAAGAGATCACTTCTGTAATGAAGAGCATCTGCATAGAGAACAGTGGATCCATATATTGAAGCCCCCTTCTCCAAGGCTCTAGACCTCCATAGATCAACAAATATAGTTAATAGAATCAATGCTGAAGTCAATACACTAAACTCTGGTGAGGTCTCTGTGAAAAATACTCTTTGAATAGATTCGTAGACAATATATATGAAGACACCTATTAATAGAAAAGATATCATTAATGAACCAATACTCTCAGCTTTCTCATGACCGTATAAATGCTCTTTATCGGGACCTTTCAGAGAAACTGTTAATGCCAGTAATGCAATGATATTTCCCACAAGATCTGTTAGTCCATGAAAAGCATCTGCTAAAACCGCGAGACTCTTAGTTAATAGATACACCACTAATCTTATGGAGAGTATAGATATAGTAGCTCCTAGAGATATAATAACAAGTCTTTTCCTGGGATCCATGATTCATGAGCCTTACAATCATATTTTCTCAATACCTAAGAGTGTTGCTATGCCGTAAATAATAGGAGGTTGCCACATCTCGCCAGTGAGAGACTTTATTATACCTATTATGTACACGATCACGATGCTCAGCGTTATTAATGCATCGATTAGAAAAGCTATTATTGGGATAAAAGAGACTATGAATCCTAGCACCGAAGCGACTAATAATACTATGAAGAATGAGATTGATAGATAAGACCAGTATCTCACGTATCTAGACCCTGGCTTGAGAAGAAGTGCTAGAACGGCTCCTACAATAGATAATAGCCATGCTATGAATCCCCAGATCCTCTCTTCATAACTTATAATAGTCGAAGACATTTGCTTATCCCATCAATTAATTTCTTATGAGATATTTATGTGATGAAAGTATTCTCGGTAGGAAATTATTTGCTTAAATGATCATATATGAATCTTATAGCCTCAGTATAAACTCTTATTCTGTTCCTGACCTTAGTAATTATGTGGCCCTCATCATCAAGTCTTATATAGC
This sequence comes from Sulfolobales archaeon, assembly GCA_049976205.1. Lineage (GTDB taxonomy): Archaea > Thermoproteota > Thermoprotei_A > Sulfolobales > AG1 > WYEN01. The sequence goes on from JBMFIR010000019.1 coordinate 22,382, forward strand.
TAACTTTTATTCCTCTTCTACTCAGAGCCTCAACCAATTGATCAGCTTCAGAGACAGGGACCCTATTATCTCTGGCTCCGTGAACAATCATTAGAGGAGCCTTTATTCTGTCAACGTAAGTTATTGGGCTGAGTTTAATCATTATATCTCTATGGATCTCTGGATCTCCGTATTCAACTATTCTATATTTTCTTCTCCAAGCACCGGTATTTCTAATAAATGTCAGTAGATTAACTATACCAACAACCTCAACACCGCATCTCCAAACATCAGGGTACATTGAGAGCATCATTAGAGTGAGATAGCCTCCATAGGATCTCCCCATAACGCAGAGTCTCGAGGGATCTACGAGATTTTTCTTAGACAAATACTCGATAGCGTAGTAAACGTCGTGGATTGCATTAATTCTTTTATCAACATCATCTAGATGAATAAAAGTCTTTCCATACCCAGAAGACCCTCTGTAATTAGGTGCCGCAATAGCTATTCCTAGAGAAAGTATTGCTTGATGAATCACATCGAAATTAATTTTCTGCTGAGACTCAGGACCTCCGTGAAGATATATGAGTGCTGGAGGAGGATCTCTAAGTGGCTTATGCGGCTTATAGTATAATCCATGGATCTCTAATCCATCAAAGGATCTGTAAATAAATCTTTCAGGTGAAACAAATTCATCCTCAGATAAATTATTTTTGGGAGAGTAAGTCACTCTCTCGAGCAATCCATTTAAGTCTAGTGCAAAGATCTCTAATCCATGCTTCGGCGAATTCAAAGACAGAATGATTCTGCCATCGTAGAAATCTATATCATCCACACTCCCCCAAACTCTGATTAGTTCTCTACTTCTCCCATTCTCTAAATCATAGATCTTTACAACACTAGCCCCATCCTCATTAACTACATAAGCAATATACTTATTCCAGTAATCCACTAACTCAATATCCCAATTCTCCTTGGCAATATATCTCCACTCTCTCTTCTCTAAATCATAAATAGCTACGCCCCTGAATTCCTCATCAATATTTGTTAAGAAAACAAAAAATCTCTGGTTAATAGGTCTAGGACTAATATTCTGAGCCTCTCCACTATGCTTAGTTAAATTAATACTTGATCCATTAATTCTATCAATTAGTAATATGTCTGTGTCTTGATAAGTATGCATCTTAACAGCGAGTAGCAATTCTTCATTTAACCACTTCGATGGAGATATTATACCTTCATTCTCAAGAATCAATTGTTTCTCTCCTGTATAAAGATCATAGACATATAGATCGAAATCAACACCATTTCTCATATTAGATGCGAAACTCAAGTATCTACCAACAGAACTCCACTCACCAATGTTATTAATAGACCCATTCTCTCCACTAACTAGTCTTATATTATTGTCCTTAGCAACATATATCGACCATCTCTCATCACCGTCTCGATCAGTTGTGAAAGCTATGTATCCACTTGGGCTAATAGTGTATGAACCTATTCTCCGATCCCATGGAAAAACTATGTCGTGGAGATATCCATTATTCCTCTTAATAGCTCTCCAGAGAATATGTTCACCGGTTAAATCACTTAAGTAATAAATTGATCCGTCGAAACGCCCATATCTCCCAGATACTGCTTGTCTAATAGATAAGTACCTCTTCACAAGAACCTCGATCTCATCCATTTAGCTAGACCTCTAAACTATTTTCAGAGCCTAATTAATTAATATTGTCTTTGTTTCATAAGATCTATATCTTCTCCAAGATGTATTCTTTACTTAAATAAACGATTTCGCCACCTACAACCGTAGCCATGATCCTTAGGTCTCTAAGTTCTCTCATAGAGACTTCAAAAGGATCTTTATCAACCACTATGAAATCAGCATATTTACCCTCACTCAAGTCACCTAGTAGATTCTCTTCACCTAATGCATAAGCTGAACCCGTGGTATAGTAATACAAGGCCTCCTCCAATGAAAGCCTCTGATCTTTTGTGTATTCGTAGTATGGAATATTATCATATTCTCCTCTAGTGACAGCGGCGTATACCGTCTCCCACGGATTCAAAGGCTCCACAGGTGCATCTGTTGATATACTCATAGGAATATTATTATTTATGAAGTCTCTGAATCTATATAACCATTTTATTCTGTCGAGACCAAGTCTATTAAGACCCCACCAATCACTAATAACAAAATGAGGCTGGGTTACGAGGACCGGTCTTAGTTCTCTTAGTTTCTCTAATTGATCGTCTCTAACAACTGATGCATGCTCAATCCTGTGTCTCTTTCTACTCACATCTTTTAGTGAACTATAGATCTCTATTAGAACATCAAGTGTTTTATCACCTATTGCGTGTATAGCTAATTGGAGCCCTAAAGAATCTATTTCTTTAACAATTTTCTCCAGAGCTTCTTTACTAATATTCATGTAGCCACTTGTCTCTGGAGCATCGCTGTAGGGTTTTGATAACCAAGCGGTTCTAGCTCCTAGACTCCCGTCCGCAATGATTTTAAAGCCGAGGATCCTTAGATAATCATCTCCAAAACCTCTTCTTAAACCTACTCTCTTAACCATATCAAGCATGCTAGTGTCCAAACCACTTGGGTCTGTGCCTGGGTTAAGATAAACTCTTACTCTTATCGGGAAAGAAATTTTTTCTCGTAGTCTAAGCAGGATCTTGAGAGAAACAGGATCACAACTAACAAAACCAGCGGTAGTAACCCCTTGTGAGGCGACGTAGAATAATGCATCAATCATAAATTTCTCCAAATCCTCATCAGAGAGATTACTTCTCGTAACTAATCTAGCTCTAGCTAAGGCATTCTCTTTGATGATCCCCGTAGCAATATTGTTTTGATCCCTGATAACATCAGGTGAGAAATCATTTAATAAATCAGTTAATTCCATAGCTTTTGTATTCAGAACAGCTGCGTGTCCACATACTCTGGTTAGAATAACAGGTTTATCTCTAACGACTTCGTCTAAATCCCATCTAGTAGGCCATCTTTTCTCCTCGAATAATTCTTGATCCCATCCTCTTCCGATGATCCATTTGAGATCCCTCTTCTCCTCAACATATCTCCTCAACATATCTTTCAGCTCTCTTATGCTTCTCACTCCTCTTAGATCAAGTGTATTTAGGTAATTCCCGATCCCGTCTAAGTGCAGATGAGAGTCTATAAAACCTGGTAAAACGCTTCTCTCACCCAGATCAATTATTTCCGCTTTTATCTTCCTGCCTAACTCCAAGACCTCTGATTTATCTCCCGCAAGAACAACTCTTCCATTAATAACAGCTAATCCACTAACTACTCTACGAGGAATAATTGATACATAGATTTTTCCATTAATAAATATCCTGGATCCAGACATACTAAATTATCCATAAAATAATGCTTAGAACACCATAATATATGTTCACTACCACGTTTATCAAGATATTGTGAACTAGATCATTTCTTTAGGTATCTCATTTGGTTTAACAGCTCTCAGAGGCTTTAGACCAAGAGCTCTTAATCTCTTCTCGACATGTGGGTAAAGAAACACATATTCCCAATCAACCTCTGTTAACCTAGGATCAATCTTCTCTAACGTCTCAACAAAATTTTTGATGTCATCATCTTTACTAAAACCAATCATTGCCGCGGCATAAGCCTCTCTACCGGGTT
>JBMFIR010000020.1:0-25916 GCA_049976205.1 Sulfolobales archaeon
GGATTAGCATCTGTGGCAGCAACTATAGCTCTAGATGCGGAACCTCTTCAAAAAGCACTTAAAAGAATTAGAGAGGGAAGGTTACTTCCTGATCCTTCAGTGGCTCTATCGCCAGCTAATATGTGGCTTTATATGAAATAGTGTTTTAAGCTTCCATGTCTTGTTTGGTTACTGGCGAATACATATGTCTCTATTTAAGTATGTTAGCGAGATAATAGATCTCTTAGATGATTCCAGGGTTAATGGTGATAAAGTAAAGAGATTCTTTGAGGATAAAGGTTTCAAGGATCTATTAATTAGTGTTGAGAGAATTCGTGGTGAGAAAGGATCCACAGATTTCATATCTATAAAAATCCCTGGATCCAAGGGTAAGAGTGTGGGAGGATCTAGTCCTACACTAGGTGTTATTGGTAGATTAGGTGGGATCGGTGCTAGACCAGATCTTGTTGGTCTCGTAAGCGATGCTGATGGAGCAATAGTTGCCTTAGCCGTTGCTTATAAAATTGCTGAGATGAGGTCTCGAGGAGATATTCTCCCAGGAGACGTTATCGTAAATACTCATATATGTCCTAATGCACCAACAAAGCCTCATAAACCAGCTCCCATGATGGATTCACCTGTTGATATATTCACATTACTAAGGAAAGAAGTTAGCAATGAAATGAATGCTATACTATCTATTGATGCCACTAAAGCTAATTGGCTAATAAAACATACAGGCTTCGCAATAACAGCCACAATAAAAGAGGGCTGGATACTACGTGTAAGCCCAGATCTCATAGATATTTATATAAGAGTAAGTGGTGAGCCACCAGCAATTGTTCCATTAACAATGCAAGATATTCTACCTTTCTCAACACCTGTTTACCATATCAATAGTATAGTGCAACCATGGATCTATACGACGGCACCTGTGGTTGGAGTAGCTATTACGACAAGATTAGTTGTGCCGGGATCGGCTACAGGAGCAACGAATATATTCTCACTCGAGCAAGCAGCAAGATTCGTTGTTGAAGTAGCTAAAGACTTCACAATGGGTAGAGCAAAATTCTACGATGAAGAAGAGTGGAATACCATAATTAAGATACACGGTAGAATAGATCATATAATGAAGAGAGGAGCACCTTGAACTCTACATTTCGTGTAGGATTAATCCGCGTAGTCACTCTAAGAGACGAGGAATTACTCAATGCACATGCTCTAATGATACAAAAGATCCTGCCTGAACTCAAGGTCGAGAGCCGTTGTATCGAAGATCAGCCGGAGGGAATATATAATGATGAGACTGAGAAAAAAGCTGTGCCCAAAATAATTAGATTAGCAAAAGATTTTGAGAAAGAAGGTTTTGATGCGGTAATAATTAGCTGCGCAGCTGATCCCGGTGTAGAGGAGTTAAGAAAACAATTAAAGATCCCTGTTATAGGAGCTGGGTCTGCAGCCGCGTCTCTGGCTCTAGCGTATGGTAAGAGAATAGGTGTCCTAAATCTGACCAGAGAAACACCTAGGGTAATAAGTGAGATACTAGGCCCTCACTTAGTCGCTGAGGAAAGTCCCAGAGACGTTAAGAACACACTTGATCTATTTACAGAAAGAGGTTTAAAAAATGCTCTAGAAGCGCTTGAGAAACTATTAAGAAAAGACATAGATGTTATTTTATTAGGATGTACAGGATATTCAACAATAGGTTTAGCAGATTATGCCAAGAAAATAAATTCTAAACCCATAATAGATCCCGTGATCGCTTCAGGCTTCGTAACATACTCTTTATTAAAAATGAGAAGAGGTGAGTAATATAGTTAGAGTAAAAATAGATGAGAAAATAGCTAAAGCAGCTGTTTATGGAGGAGCTTTCTTAGGAGGTGGTGGAGGAGGCGATCTTAGAGAGGGTCTAAGAACAATTGAGATAGCATTATCTTTAGGAGATATCTATATAGTCAGTATAGATGAGATCCCTAGAGAAGCATATATTGCTACGGCATCAATAGTAGGTGCTCCAGCGGCCAAGGAGAGATATGTTAAGTATTCTCATATGATAAAAGCATTCGAGCTATTAATTGAAGCAGCTGAGAACACTCCTATAAAAGGGATCATATCATCTGAGAACGGCGGAGCTTCAACAACCAATGGCTGGATACCTGCTGCAGCACTCGAGCTCCCTATAGTGGATGCTCCCGCTGATGGAAGAGCTCATCCATCAGGTGTCATGGGCTCAATGGGTCTTCATAAGAGAGTAGATTACGTATCGGTTCAAGCTGGTGTTGGGGGAGATAAGAGCAGTGGAAGATATATTGAGATCGTTGTCAGAGGCAGCCTGGAGAGAGCGGATAAATTAATTAGAGAGGCGGCTGTTCAAGCAGGAGGAATGATTGCTGTAGCTAGAAATCCTGTTGAGAGAGACTATGTGGCTGAGAATGCAGCAGTAGGAGGTTTAAGTAAAGCTATAGAGTTAGGTGAGATAATAATTAAGAATATATCGGATCCTATAAAACTCTGCGAAGAAGTGATCAGGCATTTGGGTGGGGGAGAGATATTAGATAGAGGTGTAGTCGTTGATAAATCTCTAAGAACAGTAGGGGGATACGATGTGGGAGAAGTAGTAATTCAAGGATCCCGAGACAATTATTTAGTTACTTTCTGGAATGAGTATATGACTATAGAGTCAAGAGATAAGATCTTGGCAGCATTCCCAGATCTCATAGTCACTCTTGATGCTAAGACTTCATTATCGCTCACATCAGCTGAGATAAAGAAAGGAGATGAGGTGTTTCTAGTTAGTGTGCCTAAGCAATATATTCCTTTAGGTTCTGGTGTTAAAGATCCTGATATACTAAGATCTGTTGAGAGTATTATTGGTAAGAGAATTCTTTGAGAAAAAGAAAGAATTATTTTAAATACTTAATAGTTTTCTCTGCTAATACCTTGTTTAATCTCATAATAAATTCTTTGAATTTATCCGGATCATACATTAATAAGTGCATATCACGATCAATCCAATTCCTAAGATCTTTTAACTCTTCCAAGAGATTTTCTTCTAGAGGTAGATTTAATTCTATTAGGATATCTATGAATCTCCTCATGGCGTCAACACATCTTAATGGACCGTATTCTCTTGGTTCACCGAATAATCCTTCAGAGCTAGATGATAAAAAAGCCAGGAATTCCATTACTTTTTCTTTAACTTTATCTTTTATTTCTTCAGATATTTTAATTCACCTCACTCTATCCATGTACTTATTTTATCTAAAGATATTCTCGGTGTAGGCTCCGGAATAATTTTTGGTTTACCTATTAAAACTATCATTATTGGCTCTATATGATCCAGCAGGCCGAGAATTGTTTTTATAGCATTTCTAGAGAAAGAAACTATAGGATTTGTTCCTAGACCTAGTGAATGAGCTAATAAAGCTATTGTCTGAAAAGCTATTCCCACATGTATATAGTTTAGCCATTGCGCAGCATGTGGACCACCCTTCTCCAGAGCCCACTTAAGATCTGAACATATAACTATTGCAATAGGATTTGCATCTCCTATCCATCCAGGTGAAAACATTTTGATTAGTCTAAGAATCTTTTTATTCGTCACAATAATAAATCTGAGATCTTGGAGATTACTTCCTGTAGGGATCCATCTCGTTATATCGAGTATCTTAACTATTGTTTCCTTAGGGATCTCATCGCTCGTAAAGTATCTTATAGTTCTTCTGGTTCTTATTAATTCCTCGAGTACCCTAAGTTTCTCCTCCACGGTTCAATCCCTTGGAAAAGACATCAGTAATTAAATTTTTAAAAAAGAAAATTTTTATTATAGTTCATCACTTTATTTTCTTCTACGAACCAGGTACAATGAGGCTCCAATAATAACCACGAGTATAACAACCCCTATTGCAATAATAGCTTCGGTAGATAGAGTTGGGGCGGCAGGTGTTGTAGGAACTGGAGTAGTTATCATTGGCGGAGTTGATGTAGTAGTTGTTGTGGGCGTGGGAGTTGATACGGTGATTATAGGACTAGTTGTTGTAGGAGTTGGTGTAGTAGTTGTTATAGGTGTTGTAATTGGTAATGTCTTTAAGAAGATCTTTTCTGGCCTCATGTATGCAGTTCCCCAACCATTCTCCCACACACCTGGTTGTAATTCATCTGAAAACGCCGTATTTAGTGCAGCTATAAAAGTTCTTGAAACAAGCCATACACCCGGTTGATCCTCTGTTATAATGTCTAGAGCTTTCTTAACCAATTCTATCTGCTTTGTTTTATTAATCTCTTTCTCTGCAGCGAATAAATACTCGTCTGCTCTAGGATCATCAAATCCCATAGCATTTGACCAAGAAGCTCTCACAATACCTCGTTTAGTAAAGTATTGGATGAAGTATGCTGGACCGGGACCCTCAACGAATGGGAATATACTCATGTCAAAGTCCCAGTTTCTAAATACTGTCTGGTGCCAAGCCGCAGTATCAAGAGTTATTATTTGAACATCTATACCTACCTGCTTCAGAAAATCTCTTATTAACTGAGCCTCTTGAACATACCAGGGATAAGATGTTGCATCAATTGTTAGCCTAAGCCTAAATCTTATTCCATCAGGCCCTCTCTTGTACCCAGCTTCATCTAATAACTTGTTAGCCTCATCAGGATTATAATCTGGTTGTTTAGCTGTAGGCATAAACATTGCAGTTGCCGGAACATTAGGAACTATCTTGCTAAGAGGCTCCACCTTGCCGTAGTAAACAAGTTCCGCAATAGCTGTTCTATTAATAGCCATTGCAATCGCTTTTCTAACCCTTACATCTTTCAGAGGTGCTGGACCATCTGGATGCAAGTTGAAACCTAAGAAATCAATAGATCCTCCCGGACTAGGGAAGAACCACACCTTAAGATTAGGTAATTTACCTTCTTTAATCATCTTCTCAAGAGCAACGGCGTCCGACATTGTTAATCCGTAATTCCAGACAAAATCTATTTCTCCTTTCTGCAGAGCTAGAGCCATTGCGCTTGAGCTAGGAATAATCTTAAATATAATAGCATCTAAATACGGTAACCCTTTCTTCCAATAATGATCATTTCTGACAAGCTTTATATACTGCCCCTTAACCCATTCCGCAAATTTGAAGGGTCCGGTACCTACAGGCTTTAGATTATATGGATTATTAACTATGTCAGTACCCTCATAGAGGTGTTTAGGACTTATACATGTCCCAGCTCCTCCGAAATAGCCTGGATAGAGTATTAGACCCCACGTGGTGTTGAACTTAAATATAACAGTGTAATTATCTGGGGTCTCGATACCCTCCAGATACTTCCACATCCCAGCTATAAAGCTATTAAATTTAGGACCTATCACCTCATAAGTATATTTTACATCAGCTGACGTAAATGGATAACCATCATGCCACGTAGCATTTTTAATTAAATGGAATATTACGAGCATTTTTCCATCTGGTGTAACTGTTATATTCCAGGACTCAGCGAGATCCGGAACCCAATCAAGTGTATTAGGATCAAAATCTATTAAAGAATTACATATAGGCGTCACAACCTGATAATAAACCCATGTGGGAGCCCCAGTAAGAACTAGATTAGGAGGCTCCGAAGGGATGCCAACTACCAATACGCCTCCATATCTCGGCTGTACAGTCTCTCCATAGACTAAGTAATAAGATGTCTCTAACGATAAGAGTAGTATGACCGTGATTGATATTAATGTTATTAAAAATTTTTTATTAGAAATACTAGTTCTCACCTTTATTACCTCAGTCTTTAATAGAATTAGAAGTATTTTAAATTTTTTGTTTTCGATCGCTTGTGAAGCAGTTTAATTTATTAATATTAAAAAGATCTAGGAAGCTCTTCTCAGTCTAGGATTCATGTACTCGATTAATCCATCTCCTAATAAATTAAAGCCTAAGATCATTAATGATAGGAAGATTCCTGGGAATAAAGACATCCACCAAGCATTCATTAAGATATGTTGCTGAGCATCATTAAGAAGCATACCTAGACTTGGAACATTAGGGTCGCTAACACCTAAGAATCCTAGCCCTGCCTCTACAAGAACGTTGCTACTGGCTTGAAGAGCAATATATGGTATTATAGGAGGTAGTGCATTAGGTAAGAGCTCTGAGAATATGATTCTAGTATCGCTCAAACCTATTACTCTGGCTGCCTCTATAAATGTTAATTGTTTAATGGATAATATCATTGCTCGGGTCATTCTAGCAATACCTGGCCAACTAGTGACTCCGATCGCGAGTGTTATATTGTATATGTTAGGGCCTAGTATAGTAGCAATTAATAGTGCCAGTAGGAACTGAGGTATAATAAAGGCCATATCAACTATTCTCATTAAAAGATCGTCTATGAAGCCTCCGTAATAACCAGCTAAGGTTCCAATCATGATCCCTATTACCATTGCTATAACAGCTGATAATACACCCACGAAAAGCGATGTTCTTATACCGTAGATAACATTGGTATATATATCTCCACCAAGATCATCTGTTCCGAAAGGATGCTGAAGAGATGGTGGTTGATATGGTGGTCCCTCCATAGCCATTAATGGTTGATACCATGTTATGTATGAAGCTAGTAAACCTAGAGAAACAATTACGCTAATCATAATTACTCCTAGAAGTAATCTAATATTTGATTTTATTATTTTTAATTTTTCGATAATTAAAATTCCTCTCTTCATAATCACGCACCTACTCTCTCTTAATCCTTGGATCAAGTAATCCATATAGTATGTCTACGATCAAATTGATCGTTATAACTATCAAAGCCCCGTATATAAAGATCCCTAGTAGAACAGGGTAGTCTCTTAACTGAAGTGAGCTGTAAAGCAAGGATCCCATACCAGGCCACGCAAAAATTGTTTCGGTAACAATAGCGCCTACTAATAAAACCCCTGTATTAAAGCCTATAAAGGTCACCACTGGTATAAGAGCATTTCTGAGAGCGTGTCTAAAAATAACTCTTCTCTCTGGGAGACCCTTAGCTCTAGCAGTAATTATGAAATCTTGAGACATTGTCTCCAGAACACTTCCTCTAGTAACCCTCGTTATGTATGCTATATTGAAAATAGCTAGTGTTGTTGCTGGAAGCACTAGATGATATAGTACATCAAGATAATAGTAGATACCAGTATAGGTTGTTGTTAAAGAAATCATTCCACCCGTAGGAAACCATCCCAGATCCATGGAGAAAATAATCAGCATCAATTGCCCTAACCAGAAATATGGTATTGAGATACCGAGTAGAGATAATATAGATATTATGCTATCAACAACTCCTCTCTTGGCAGCGGCTAAGGTTCCTAGTAACACACCAATTAATGACGCTATGAACATAGATGTTAGAACAAGTAGAAATGTAGCTGGTAATCTCTCTAGTATTAATTTTGTCACAGGCTCTGATCTGAAGTATGAGTAGCCTAAATCTCCTCTCAGAACATTCTCTATATAAATTATTAGTTGCTCATATAGAGGTTTATCGAGACCGAATCTATGTCGAACAGCTTTTATAAACTCAGGATCCGTGACCTGACCCGCTAAAATATATGTGGGGTCTCCAGGTGCTAAATGTATTAGTAAGAATGTGACTATTATTACACTAAAGAATAGTGCTGTGTATAATATTATTCTTCTGATAATAAACATCTTAAAGCCAGATACCATATCTCTCACCCTACCCTCTATTCATATAGCCAACAAGCAACATATCTACCATCATCTAATTTTTTGAGAGGAGGATCTTCTCTTCTGCATTTATCAGTAGCAAAGGGGCATCTATTGTAGAAGGGGCAGCCTCTGAACTCAGTAGTTGATGTAATAGGTTCCCCAGATGCAAGTATTTTCTTATTTCTCTCGATCCTAGGATCAGGAACAGGTACTGCCGTCATAAGTGCTGATGTATATGGATGTTTAGGATTCTGAATAATCTTCTTAGTATCTCCATATTCAACAACTCTACCCAAGTACATAACTAAGGTCTTTTCAGCGAGCGCATATATAAGTGATATATCATGTGATATTATGATATAAGATAACTCTCCCCTCCTATCATCATATATCTTTTTAAATAGCTCCACTACTTGTCTCTTTAACGAGGCATCTAAAGCAGATGTTGGCTCATCTGCTATAAGAAGCTCTGGGTCAAGAGCAATAGCTCTGGCAATATTAACTCTCTGTCTCTGACCACCACTTAATTCATGGGGGTATCTCTCAAGAAATATATGTGGTGGTGTGAGACCTACTTCCTCAAGAAGAGAAGAGATTCTTTCGAGGATCTCTTTATCGCTAAGATCCGTGTGTATCTTGTATACCTGCTCAAGGGTCTGCCTAATAGTTTTCCTGGGATTCAGAGAAGCTGATATATCTTGAAAAATCATTTGCATCTTAGGTCTGAGTTTCTTAAGATCTTTTTTCTTTAGCATATATATATTAACACCTTTGAAATACGTGGCTCCAGAAGTTGGTTCAATAAGCCTTATTATCAACTTAGCAAGAGTTGTTTTTCCCGACCCGCTCTCCCCAACCACACCTAGAGACTCGCCTTGTCTTAATTCAAAAGATACATTATCCACAGCTCTGACATATATCTTGGATCTGCTTAAGAAACCTCTGCTAAGTGGGAAATATTTCTTGAGGCCCCTAACCTCTAGAAATCGGCTCATTTAATTCACCTCTCGTAGAGCCAACAAGCAACATATCTACCTCCTAAGTTAATTAGATGAGGTTCATATATCTCGCACTTACCTTTCATAATATAAGGACATCTAGGATGAAATCTACATCCTCTCGGTGGATTAATCATATTTGGTGGGAGACCTCTCAGAACATATCCCTTACTAAAAGAACGTTCTTCTATAGTGAGAATAGAGCCTAGGAGACCCTGCGTGTATGGATGAAGAGGATCATGAAAAACTTCTTCTACATCTCCTACCTCTACGACTTTCCCAGCGTACATAATAGCGATCCTATCAGCGATCCTCGCAGCAACACCTAAATCATGTGTTATAAGAATTATAGATAAATCCATCTCCTCCTGAAGATACTTAAATAGATTCAGTATCTCCGCTTGAACAGTTACATCGAGCGCTGATGTAGGCTCGTCGGCTATCAAAAGATCTGGTTCATTAGCTATTGCCATAGCAATCATTACACGTTGCTTCATACCACCACTTAATTGATGCGGATAACTTCTGGCAATATACTCTGGATTTGGTATTCTAAGTCTCTTTAATATATTTATAACTTTATTTCTTGCCTCATCCCTACTAATATCTCTATGAGTCAGCATTGCCTCTATTATTTGATCTTCTATCTTCATAACAGGATTAAGAAACGTCATGGGATCCTGAAAAACAACACCTATTTTATATCCACGTAGACTCCTAATAATATTCTCGGGTACTTTAACCAGATCAATACTTTCGTTTCCTGTATTAAAAATTATGGAGCCCTTAACTATACGAGCATTTCGTGGAAGAAGTCTCACTATGCTATATGCCAAAGTGCTCTTTCCACTACCAGACTCTCCCACAACAGCTAGAACCTCTCCTTTTTTAACAAACAGATCTATGTTATCTATGGCTCTCACGATCCCTTCAGGGATCCTGTATTCAACAACAAGATCTTTTATCTCGAGTATATTCATTCTTTCAACCTTTATTTAGAGTTAAAGTTAATTAAACTAATTCAGATAATACTCTAGCTAATGCTCTCCTCGTGGTTATGATCCTTATGTTCCCAATAGATCTCGCTAAAACATCTCTCTGAGCCTCTGAGTAGCCTATGCAATCCATGATAATTAATCCTGTACCTTCTCTCTTGATTCTCTCACCTACTCTCTCAAAATCAGATAGAGAAGATGTATAAGGTGAAATAGGAATAACCACGAGATCTTTGAAATAAGCGCTCCATTTCTTGTATCCATAATCAACTTGCTCCTCAGCAGGTATTAAGACAGCGACTCTACCTTTGAAACTAATACTTGAGGCAAAACCTTTCAAGACCTTATCTGGATAAACAATAGGTTTCTTACTCTCATAATCTGGGAATTCTCCCGAGCATAATAATGCTATTATATCCACCTTATCCTCTAGTTCTCTTATTCTTTTCTCGACTAGGGGCAATAATTTCTTCTTAGAGATCTTTACCTGCGAACCATCTCTTAATCTAGTGACATATACCGTATCGCCTGGATCAGGTCTGAGATGAGTCTCGATATATTGTTTATCCATATCGTCTAAGGCTCCTCTCTCTATAATTTCTATATCTTCTCTATTAATCACCTTAGTTAATTCAGGTATCACATCGGTTCTAGGTGATTGACCAATGGTGATTGCTCCAATGATCTTTTTCATATATCATGTCCTGACTATATTATAGGGTTAATAAAGCAAAAAAAATATTTGTTTTAAAATAGATATTGTGTCTGAGGCTATAAACTATGCAGGATCTTTTTATGGAATTATATAAAGCGGCCTATAAAACAGTTAAAGATCTTGCTTTAGTCAAACCCGGCGAGAGAGTGCTAGTTTTAGGAGATACTGCATCAGATATAAATGTTCTAAGAGCTGTTGCCTCCGCTGCCTATGTACTAGATGCCGAGCCTGTAATAGCTATATATGAGACCCGTGAAGAAGTTGATTTAGAACCGCCTCAACCAGCGGCCTCTGCTATGAGAAGTAGTGATGTTATTATTAGTCTACCTCTCATGTATATTCTTCATACAAAAGCTTATTACGAGGCTATGAGCGCTGGTGCTAGAATTCTTGAGTTAACAGGTATGGATTCCGATATGATGATTAGACTTATTGGTAGAGTAGATTACGCCTCTATGTGTGAATTAGGTGAGAAATTATCAGAGTTAACTAAGAAAACACGTGTAGTAAAAATCTTCTCTGAGAAAGGGACTAATCTAGTTTTCGAAAACGATCCCTCAAGACCCGTCTTCCACAACGATGGTGTATTAAGAGAAAAAGGAATCTACAAACCACTCGGTGGACAAATATCATGGGCTCCTAAAGAAGATAGTATCGAGGGTGTGATCGTAGTAGATAGCTTTGTATGGCCACCAGCAGAAATAGGAGTTCTGAGAAACCCTATTAAACTAGAGATAAGAGAAGGAAGAATCGTAAAAATAGAAGGAGGAGCAGAAGCAAAAATATTCTCGAAATGGCTTGAGTCCTTCGGAGATGAAAAAATGTACTATATAGCCCACGCTTCGTGGGGTTTTCACCCAAAGGCAAGATTAAGAGGAATACCACTGGAGGATGAAAGAGTATATGCAGGATTTGAATTTGGCTTTGGATCACAGAGCCTTAAATTTAAGGGGAGAATAGGTTTAGCAAAATCGCATACAGACGTAGGTATACTCGATCCGGATGTCTACTACGATGATATACTCATTGCAAGCAAAGGAAGATTCGTGCATAATGAACTAATAGAATTAGATAAAAAACTCAAGAGATAATTTAGTGAAAACTTTTTGATTTTATTTTCATTTTTACATTACTCGATACACATTTAAGTTCTCTTAAAAATACTTAGTTTAGGTCTGGATATTGATATAAGCCTCGCTGAATACTCACTATAATAATCAAGTAATAAATGATTATTCTCCACCTTTAATAACTTTAAAATTATAATTTTTCTGAAGTCATCAATTTCTTATGGGTGAATAAACAAATTTGACTCATGTTCCCTCTCTCTCCCCTCAATACATATTAGCTACTGATGTTGGCAGTACTACTACAAAAGCTCGTTTTTTCGGGAAAGTGGGTGGCGAATGGAGATTTCTTGCCAGTGGAGAAGCTCCTACGACCGTTGAGAAACCTGTTGAAGATGTTACGAAGGGTATTCGCAACGCCGTGAAAGAAGTTGAGGAGTTAACGGGTCACAAGATAATTGATGAAAGCTCTGAAGAACTGAGATTCATTATGCCCTATAAAGGTGGGAAAACAGGTATAGATATATATGTATCTACTAGCAGTGCCGGCGGAGGTCTTCAGATGTTGGTTGCAGGTGTTGTTAAAACTATTACTGCTGAGAGTGCTCAGAGAGCAGCCTTAGGCGCTGGAGCAATAGTTATGGATGTTATTGCTGTTGATGATGGAAGAACTCACTATGACAAAATAAATATGATAAGATTTCTGAGACCAGATATTGTATTGTTAGCGGGAGGAACTGATGGAGGGGATGTCTCACATGTAGTAGATATAGCAGAGATAATAGCTATAGCGAGACCCAGGCCTAGATTTGGTATATCTTATAAACTACCGATTGTGTATGCGGGTAATAAAGATGCTCGTGATAGAATTAGAAAAATTTTTGATTCTGAATTCTATGATTTAAGGATTGTGGATAATATAAGACCACAAATAGAAGTAGAGAGAGTAGAACCCGCTAGAAACGCAATATTAGAACTCTTTATGGAACACGTAATGGCTCATGCGCCTGGGTACGAGAAACTAATGAAATTAGTATCAACTGATATAATGCCTACTCCCGCCGCTGAGGGACTTATGATAAGAACATTTGGTGAGACAAAGAAATCAAATGTGTTAGGTGTGGGTTTAGGAGGTGCTACAACTAATGTATACTCATACTTTGACGGTAGATTCCTGAGAACAGTTAGTGCTAATCTTGGGATGAGCTATAGTATAGGAAATGTGTTTAAAGAAGCCGGGCTTGAGAACATAGCGAGATGGGTTCCACTAGACTTAAGCGAAGATGAAATAACTAATATAATATATAATAAGATGATTAGACCAACCACGATTCCTATGACAATAACTGATTTAATGATTGAACACGCGGTTGCTCGAGAAGCTATTAGAATGGGTTTTAATCATCATAAGTATCTTGCTCGAGAACTTAAGGGGGTTAAGAAAGAGAGAACAATCTCAGACATATTCGAGGAGATACGTGCAGAAGAAACATATATTGATATGAGAAGGATCGATTATATTATCGGGACAGGTGGTTTATTGTCTAGAGCTCCCAGAAGATCTCAGTCTATGATGATCCTAATAGACGCTTTTCAACCTATCGGCTTCACATATATAATGCAGGATAGTGTTTTTATGATACCTCATCTAGGGGTTTTATCTAAGATCTATAGAGATATTGCTATGGAGATCTTTGAGAAAGAGTGTTTAGTACCCCTAGGTACAGTGATTGCTGGAGAGGGTATTGACGAGTTAGGGAGCAAGATCGCCGATATAAATATAAGATATGATGGTGGTGAAGAAGAGAATATTTCATTGAATTTTGGAGAAATTATTAGAATTCCTATTCCACGTGATGTAGAGGTTACGGTGACCGTAAATCCCAAGAAGACAATGAATTTTGGTGGAGGTTTTGGTAAAAAGATTTCTAGAAAAGTAAGGGGAGGTATTGTGGGTTTAGTGATCGATGGTAGAGGAAGACCTATCCATACTCCTAAGGATCGCGAGCAGAGAAGAAGATTATTGATTCAATGGTTCAAGTCAATGGATCTCTATCCAAGAGAATTTTTAGATAGTTTATGAGAGTGAGTTAAATGAGTGAAGAAAGTTTCGCATATACACCGGGTTTAGCAGCATATAAATCAACTATTGTGAGAAAAATAAGATCTCTACCTATCAAGGGGGAAATATTAGTTAAGAGAGGAGATTTAGTAGATTTTGATACAATTGTTGGTAGAAGCTTCCTTGAGGGTGCTCCATACATTGTTAAAGTTTCTGAACTGCTTGGTCTAGATCCTGAGGAGACTTCAAGATATCTACATGTTAAAATAGGTGATAAAGTTAAGAAAGGAGATATTATTGCTAAATACACTGCCTTCATGGGATTGTTAAAAAGAATCGTTGAGGCACCAACAGACGGGATTATCGAAAGTATAAATGAGTTAACAGGACATGTAACTATTCGAGAACCACCTCGCGTGTTTGAATTAAAAGCTTTTATTAGAGGGAGAGTAGCTGATGTTGTAGAAGGCGAGTCGGTGACTATAGAGACTTTCGGAGGCTATATACAAGGCATATTAGGTTTTGGTGGAGAGAGACATGGGGTGCTTGAATTAATTGTTTCTAGACCTGATGAAGTAGTTGATGAGAATAAAATAAATGAGTCCCATGCTGGGAAAATTATTGTTGGCGGAGCTATGATAACGTACGAGGCACTAATAAAAGCTCTTAAAATCGGTGTTAGGGGAGTAGTTGTTGGAGGAGCCAAGATCACAGATATAGAGAAGATCTTGGGATATAGAATTGGTGTAGCTATAACTGGTAGAGAGAATATAAATGCAACAATTATTCTCACAGAAGGATTCGGTAAATTAGCTATGTCTCAGAGAGTTTTTGAAATCTTGAAGGAGAATGAGGGTAGAGAGGCAGCAATAAATGGGGCTACTCAAGTCAGGGCTGGCGTAATTAGACCTGAGATTATTATTCCACATAAAGAACCCGAGGCTGTAGAGACTAAAGAAGTCTTGGGAGAAGGGAGAATGAGAATAGGTAGTATTGTTAGAATAATTCGCTACCCATATTTCGGAGCTATTGGAAGAGTTATTGAGCTCCCTATTGAATTAAATAATATAGAGACAGAGTCTCCTGTTAGAATAGTTAAAGTACTTCTTGAGAATGGCCGAATAATAACTGTTCCCAGAGCTAATGTGGAGATAATTAGTGAGTAATTTCTTTAAATAAACTTATTAATGTGTCAAGATCTTTCTTATCTATATCACATATCCTGTATATATTGTTTCCTTTAAGATTAATGATCAAAATATATTCTTTAGTAAGCAATGTTACTGAAAGGGTTATGATTAAGAATATTAAATTAAGTACTTCTGGAGATATTAACGTTAGTATTGCGATGATTATTGTGAGTATTACAAGAATCTTATTATATCTTTTCTCAACACTTAATTCTTTTATCTCATCTAAAGAGATCTCTAAAAAACTCTCACTATGTTTAAAAATTATCTTTTTACTCTCTATATAAGCTCTTCTATATCTTGCACATCTCATTTCTTTCTTCTCCTATCTCTATCTTCAGCCAGTTCCTCGATTCTTTTAACAAGTTTTTTCACGGCTTCTGGATCTCTTATTATCTCTATTAGTAAATCACCATATGAGCCCAAGAGGATTAATAGAGGCTGTAGATAAAGTAATGCTAATTGAGACCATACACGGCCTAAGGGGCCGACTGTTTCGAGAAAAAATATTGATATTGTTTCAAGACGTGAATCAACTATTTTTCTAGCTAATTGCTCAATTAACATGTCTCTACTAATTTCTTTTTCGCTCATTTTCCTCTTCTCCTAATAAGAATAGGGATTAGTATTGCTATTGCCGCCAATATTGTTGCTATTATTGTTGCTATATAATACGGTTGTAAATAAATTAAGTATATAGATATGACGAATCCTACTCTAGTCATTATAGTATTCGCGAATAATGCTCCGAAACCAACCATCATACCATATATACCGATGAGATAGAGAGCTCTATAGAACCCGTAAATAGGCGAGGTTCTACCACTAATTTTCTTCGGGAATATTGTGAACAAGAAGTATGTTAATCCGCCTAACGTGATTAAGAATATGAGCCAGTTATTAATAATCTTTAATATATCACTACCCCATAAAGGCAGTATTGTTGCGTTTATTTGTGCTATTATATTAGCCATAGGTATTGTTCTTAGAGCCAGGGCAGCTCCCACAGCAACATTTACCGCTATACCATATCTAGCAACCCAATAATACTTCTTCGAGTACTTCATGAACATCGTAGCACCTAATATTAAAGGTATAATATAATGCCATGATGTTGCTGGAGAAGTTATAAGAGATTTTATAGCGACTCTATTAATACTGTCTATCGCCAAAGCAATCGAGTATCCCGCCGCCGTACCAACAAATAAGTGCTCAGTGAATTTATATAATACATTGTCTCTATAAGCGAAGCTATAGATCCATATGACTAATGCGGCAGCCAATGATGCACCAAATATATCCCACGCATCCATGTTTTTCACCTCTTACTTTTTTGAGAACTTCTCTTAACCCAATATACTATGTTTCCAATGAGTATAAATATTAGTATTAGTAAATGAGAAATACTTTGAGCATCCATCGCTGCTAATCCAAGACCTTTTCTCCCGACAAGTACTTCATATTCAGCAGCTGCTCTCTGTCCTGTCAACATACCTATTGCTTGACCAGCTGCAACAAATGGTTCTATAGATGGAGCTATTACACTTAGTACAACAAATAACAAAGGCACATGATACGGCGTAAACCATTGCCTAACATAATAGTTTATTGTATCTGTTGCTGAGGTCACGATTATAGCAAGATCATAATCTGTAGCTTTATTAGCCTCTCTAATTAAAGGTAGTTCTGAAACAGGATTCCCATAATTATCTGTTGATACAGTACCCGTCACACTTCTAGCAAGTGAAGCTACAGCAGCCTCGCCACCACTTACGTAGCCCAGAAATACGTAGTCAATACCATATTTCTTGCCTGCAAATACATCAGGAGCCATTGATTGTAGGAGTGAGAACACTAAAGGTCCGTAGGCGGCTGTTGATACAAAAACTATCTTGCATCCTTTATCAAACAATTGTTTTATTAAAGCTATCGCTGCTGGCTCCAACTCTCCTCTTGCAGCAACTTCATAGTTTATTTCCATCCATATATGACAACCAGGTTTTAATTTCTGTATATAATCATAGACTGCTAGTGTTCTACTAGAGATTGTAACAGGTAAACCAATGGGATTCAGTATTGGTAATATTATTGCTAATATCAGTAATGTGTACAATACTTCTCTTGAGCCAATTATCTTCTCTAATACATCAAGGGGCTTCATATTATTCTCGCCTCCCCATCCAGCTGACTTCTCTCCACACCAGAAGTCTTAATCCTAGTAATATTACTCCGAATCCTGCTCCCATTGTAATCGGTCTAAATGCTGCCGTGTTAGGTACTGTCATGACCCAATCTCTTAGAGATAAGAAACCTGGCCATATAACTCCTCCGATTGTTGTATTGCCTAGCATCACAATTACCGCCGTTATTAGTAGTAGCATAGCCATTGGGTTTCGGGCTATAAATGCTCTATAGGATGCAGAAGCAATATAGAAAACCAAGATCGAGTACATTGCCGCGTCCGAAGGAGCATAGAGATACGTATACATCCATTTAAATTGTGGTTGTGTAGTTATTGTGATACCGAGATATGGTGCAACATAACTCAGGTAAAGACCTATGAGAGCTAGTATAACCATAATAATCTCTAAACTAATGGTTACAGCACTAAACGGTGCCTGTTTAATCCCTTGTTTTCTTATTTGAATCATATGATACCTAAGTATATCAACTCCTCCCACTATCAAAGCGAAACCTGTTATTATAACTGCCCAATCACTCAAAGCTTTATCAGCTGTACTCATTTGTGATGAAACTGTTTTGTCTATATAGAAGAAATAGAATATAACCATTAGTATCATTATCATAGAGACTATTAATTGAGGAATATGTCTTCTTACTGCAAGGCTCATAATGAATCACCCTATTTTCCAAGTCCAGTTCAATACCGACACCATATTAAATCCTGTTAAGAGAAGTAATACGCCTAGTATAACTAGTGCTATACTTAAGATCTTGCCTATATCCTGCCCTCTTATTGAGGCCAGGGTCTCTTTGTCACCTGAGGCTAAAGCCCCCGCGGCAAATATCTCCTCGCCTATAAATGCGTAATCTGCGGCTAAGACAAAGAATGGTATTTGTGTCTCTCTTGCTGTGCCAGCTACTTGAAAGGCTCCAGCTATGTTGCCGACCTCCATAAATATTAGTGACTCAGCGTAGAATGGTCCCACAACTATGTTTGCACCTGCTCTCTCGCGAACAATTATAGCTTGTACAGCTGATGCGTACGCGAATTGTTGATCTGTGAGATATCTAACATTATATACAGGATCAAATAGTTCTGGTCTTCCAGCGGAGTAGTAGCCTTCTCTAACGAGTTCCTCGACAGTTGCAATAACCTCTGGCACACCTAATGTAGCTATTAACTTAGCTCCGTATTTACCTGCTAATCTAGCTACATGAGATAATACTCCTAAACCAGCGATATATTGAGGAGCCATTGAGCCCGCTATACTGCCATATCCTATAGTCATGTGGACAGGTCTGCCCATCTCAACAGATCTTGCTATACCCTCCTCGATAGCGTCGAACGCAGGTATTTTCCTTACGGGGAAATCTCTTCCAGCTCTGGCTTGCAACATATAGAAGTAGCCGAAGCTCATTAGAAGTATTAGTACAGCGAAAGAAGATATTGGTCTAGCAGGATTATATAGTTGAATTCTTAACGGATAAGCAATTACTGATACTATAACTAGAATAAGAATTATTAATATAAGTGCTAGAAAACCTTTAGATAGATTCATTGATAAAATCACCTTCAAGTAGTATATTATAATAATGCCTTTAAATATTAAATATCTAACTTGTATTATGAATCCAAAGTATTTTAGAAATCTTTTAATACAGAAAATTGAGCTTTAAACTTTAAGAATGAATTATTTCTAATTAATAAATGTACATAAATAGTTTCTGGTACCTTGACTTCTAAGGTCTCAAGCGTCTTAAGTATTATAAGGTAGCAATAGATATATTTTTTATTATGGGATGAGGCTCTTTTCGGGGACTTGATAGGTGATGAAGCGGATACCCGCCGACCGAAGATGCTAAAAGCCCGATAATGTGAGAGATGATCGAGGACCAAGCGTTTGATAAGTTTTTGCATATCTTCCTCTTCAGGATTATTGAGATCTTCATGATCCGGCGAATTACCAATTTATTGTTTTTTCTTTAAGTATATTAGCTGGTGTTTCGATGAAGAGAAATGTTTATTTCTTAGATGTCTCGAATTCTCCTTTTGCCAAAATCAGGCTTGTTCCTATGAATAGAGTTGTTGTTAGAGACGGTTTTTGGAGACTTAGGCTAGAGACCTTAGTAGATAAGACTCTGCTTACGCAATATGAGTTTCTTGAGAAGACTGGTAGAATAGATAATTTTAGAGTAGCTTCTGGTAAGAAGAAGGGTTCTTACCAAGGTCTTTGGTTCAATGATTCTGATGTTTATAAATGGGTTGAGGCATCATCATATGCTCTTATCCACAAGTGGAGTAATGATCTCTATGAGAAGTTATTAGAAGTGGTGAGAGAGATTATTGATGCTCAAGAAGATGATGGGTACATAAACACCTACGTGACTATAAACAAGCGTGAGAGATGGGTTAATCTTGCTTGGTCTCACGAGCTCTATTCCGGTGGACACATGATCCAGGCCGCTGTAGCTTTCGAAAGAGTTTTTGAGAGAGATGAGCTACTGAATACTGCTAGGAGATTCGCTGATTTATTAACTAAGACCTTTGGTTTCGAGGAGGGTAAGTTGAAGACCTCTGATGGTCATCCAGAGATCGAGTCAGCGTTAATAGAGTTGTATAGAGAGACTAGAGATAAGAATTATCTTGATCTGGCGAAATTCTTTATTGACATAAGAGGCAGAGGTCTTGTTGCTCAAACTTCGAAGGAGATTGTATTTGGATTAATGCATAGCCCTCTGCATCTACTCGATCATCAGCCAATACGCTTAATGAATGACTTCGCTGGAAGCCACGCAGTCAGGACACTATATTTCTTCGCTGGTGCAACAGATCTTTACTTAGAGACTGGAGAAACAGAGTTGTGGGTGGCTCTCAAGAGACTATGGAGAAAGTATCTGAGGAAAATATATATTACAGGTGGGGCAGGATCTAGATACGATGGTGAAGCATTCGGGGAGGATTATGAATTACCTAACGAGAGAGCCTATAGTGAGACTTGTGCTTCTGTGGCTGGTGTGCTTTGGGCTATAAGAATGTTTCTCGCCTCTGGCGAAGCAGGCTATGTGGATATATTAGAGAAGATACTTTACAACTCTGCCCTGGCAGGGATTTCTCTTGATGGAATAAGATACTTCTATGTGAATCCCCTAGCTGACTACTTCGGTAATCATGAGAGACAGCTTTGGTTCGATACTGCTTGTTGCCCAACAAATATTATTAGGCTCTTATCCTATGTCCCAGGCATGATATATGCTGTTTCAAAGAGTGAACCCAAGATCTGGGTTAATCTATTCGTGGCAAGTGACGCGGAAATAGATCTCCCCGGAGGCAAAGTGGTATTATCATTAGACACAGCGTATCCTTGGGGCGGTGATGTATCTATAAGGATCCGCTCGGTTGATGTAGAGGAGTTCTCTCTAATGATTAGAGTCCCTAAGTGGGCTACTGAAACAAAAATAAAAATTGGTGAGGAGATCTATGAGGCTAGAGCCGGTGACTATTTTGAGTTGAGGAGGAGATGGGGTATTAATGATCTGGTTAAGATAAGTATTCCCATGAGACCTAGACTAGTCTCTTCTCATCCATGGATAGAGAGTAATTGGGGTAGAGTAGCTATTTCGAGGGGGCCACTAATATATTGCTTGGAGGAGATTGATAATAAAGAATTTGATATAAGAGATCTAGTTATTATACCCAATGAGATTAATTTAAGAGATAGATTTGAGCCGAATACTCTTAATGGAGTAGTTATTATTGAAGGTGAAGGATGCTTACTAAATACTTCAGAGATCGAGGAAATAGCTAAAGAAGAGATTTACTTCATTAATGATTGTTATACGAAGGACCCGAGGAAATTATTTGGTAAAAAAGTAGTGTTTAGAGCAATTCCGTACTACGCGTGGAATAACAGAGGTAGAAATAAAATGAGTGTATGGATCAAGACCCTTCCTTCTATAAATATATGAATAGATTTATAATTTGTGAATAACTGTGGTCTCCAAGATCTCTCTCAGCTTACCTATTAAAGATTCGAGGTCTCTAAACACAATCAATGCTCTAAGAAAAACATATCCAATGCTAGTATCTAACTCATAGACTGGCTCAATACCTATCTTTGATATAGTATCGAGAAAAATCTTGTATGTGTTAACGTATCTACTTAATTCACTTGCTTCAACACTCTTAGGGATCTCAATATTAATATTCATCGTGTAATTCTCACCACTTCTCATTATCTCAATCACTAGATCGCTTAAATGGATCCTTATATTCTCCTCAGCTTCAAATCTAATATTATATTCTCTCAAGAGATCCTTTATCTTATCGATCCAATCATGAATCTCATCAAGATCCTCTATATACTCCTCAGAAAAATTATTCACCCAAGATACTATATTGAGGAAGTTAATAAGATCATTAATATCTTACATCATTATTTTAATAGATAAACTACTATGCTAGCAATCAGACTCGCTAAAACAGATCCTGTCAGTATCCACGAGATCTTAGCTATGTAATCAATTCTTTTATCAAGAGATTCAATCCTCTTATCTAAAGAATCGATCCTTTTATCTAATGCATCGATCCTTTTATCAAGAGATTCGATTCTCCTATCAAGAGAATCAATTCTTTTATCAATATCACTAAATCTCTCAATAAGCTGTGATACCACACCTTCTAACTTAGATACTCTATCACGTAGGGCATATATGTCGTTTCTTACTGATTCTATATCTTTCTTGAACTCAAGTCTTAGAGCGTCGATATCTTTCTTGAAGTCAGATCTAAAAATCTCTAATTGCGACGAGAATTCTTTTCTAAGGCTCTCAATATCTGCTCTAGTAGATGCTCTAAGACTCTCAATATCCGCTTTGGTTGCTGTTTTAAGACTTTCTATATCTGATTTTGTTGTTGCCTTAAGATTCTCTATATCCGCTTTTGTGGCCGTCCTAAGATTCTCTATATCTGTTTTTGTAGCAACATCTCTAAGAACAGCATTTATAATAGCTAGCCTAATATCAGGCTCAGATACAAGAAGTTCAGCAAGTCTCTTCCTCGACCTAACATCTTTCTCAAAAAGATCCACAATATACTCAGCAGATAAACTCGTTAAAGCCCCCTATATGATATTATTCGTGAATACTATAAATACCTGAACTAGTTAAATAATAGGATCTTTTCAAAAACATTATTTTATTTATATTCACTCAGTAAAATATTATTCCCAGAATAGAGAGGTTTTGCTTATATATTCATTTGTGTTATGAGGCGGGGTATATGGCTGAGGAGTTTCCGCTTCCTGAGGAGCCTATGCATGAGGGTAGTAGATATGATCTTGTGGTATTAGGTGGTGATATAGCGAGCTTGGCTACTATTGTTAGATATAGGGAGCTTTTAGGAGATAATAAGAAAGTAGCGTTTGTGTCTAGAGATATTGCGAGTGATTTCACTATATACTCCTCTCGTCTGCTTCCTAAGTACTTAATTGAGGTAACTAAGATCTCGAAATTACTTAAGATCTATAGTAGAAGAGGTTTTAGCATACGTCCTGAGGCGAGTATTGATTACTCAAATATCATGAGTAATTTAAAGATGATTGCTGAAACTATTCGCAAAAGAAGATTTGAGAGGATCCTAGATCTATATAAAATGGATCTTTACATAGGCTCAGCAAAATTTACTTCAACAAAGACTGTAAAGGTGTTCTCGAAGGACAGAAGCGTAGAGATCGGAGGAGAATTTTTCGTGTTTGCCACAGGATCTAGTCCTGTCATACCTGACATAGAAGGATTAAATGAAATAAAATATTACACAACTGATACAATATGGAGTATTGAGGATCTCCCTAGAGAAATACTTATCGTAGGCTCAGAACCTATTGGTCTAGAGATTGCTCAAGCACTTAACAGACTGGGTTCAGAAACATGTATTGTTGAGTCAGCAGAGAGAATTCTCCCAATAGCTGAACCAGAGATATCTAGAGAGTTAAGCGAGATATTCGCTGAGGAAGGGATCAAGATATATACGAAGACTAAAATAACCGGTTTTCGCGGAAGAGGATCAAGAATTGTCGCAAGACTCTTGACATCTCATGAAAGCTTCGAAAAAGAATTTGATGCAGTGCTCTTCGCCGTTGGGAGAAGACCTAATATAGATGGTCTTGGGCTTGAGACCGCTGGAGTAGAGCTTGATAAGAGAGGATTCATCGCTGTTTCAAAAGATCTTAGAACATCGAATCCGAGGATCTACGCAGCCGGAGATGTGGCAGGAACACCTAAGCCTGCTTTAACAGACGTAGTGTCTATTAAGGAGGGGGCTGTAGTTGCTGAGAACATAGCCTATACTAGGAAGAGATCTATTGACTACGACTTGATCCCCGTGGTTATTCACACAGATCCTGAGATAGCTTATGTTGGTCTCACGGAGCATAGACTATTTAAGACCCATGGAATGAGCTCTCATAAGATTGTTAGATTTAGTTCAACGATTAAATCAGAGATAATAGGAGAAGAACGTGGCTTAGCTAAGATCATAGTTGATCCTAGGGACAAAAGAATAGTGGGTCTCCACGTGATAGCTCCAAACGCCTCAGAATTCATATCTTTAGCTTCTCTACTTATTAAACACGGGTATAAGGTCAAGGACTATGTGGAGTTAACACATATTTTCCCAGCATCATACGAGATAATTAAATTAGTCGCTAACACATACGTATCGAGTATTGATGAGTCTCTTCATCACCTCTACTAGGCAACTAACTCGAGACCCTGGGATAATCAATTGATTCTTTAGATAAATCATAATTAGACGAGTAATATCTAGCGGACGTAGATGGTTTCCACCTCTTGAGTGTGTATGATGAGAGGGTTACTGAGATACTACTCATAGCCATTGCGAAACCCGCTAGCTCGGGTCTTAGATAAATCCCTGAACCATAAAATACTCCTGCGGCTAAAGGTATCAAAGTGATATTGTAGATAAATGCCCAGAGAATATTCTGATAGATTTTTCTTCTAATTGAATTAATTAATTCAAAAAGATCTATTATACCAAATAAATTATTTCTCATCAACACAGCGTCCCCAGCTTCTCTAGTAATATCCGCTCCACCACCCATCGCGATACCTAAATCGGCTTTACTCAGAGACACAGCATCATTAATACCATCTCCGATCATCGCGACCACGAAGCCTTCCCCCCTTATTTTCTCAATAATCTCAGCCTTATCCTCTGGAGAAACCTCCGCGAACACCTCATTGATACCTAATTTAAACGCCACGGCTCTCGCAGTATCTTCTTTATCACCTGTTAACATTATGATTCTACGCCCTCTCGAGAGAAGATATTTAATTACCTCTCGAGCCTCGGGTCTCGGGGTGTCTCCCACAGCTAGTAAGCCTACTACCCTCTTATTAACCGCTACATAAACCACTGTTAAGCCTTGTCTCATTAGTTCCTCAGCTATCTTAATAATATCCTCGCTAAGTGACGCCTCTATATTTCTCATAAGCCTCTCATTTCCAACAGCTAAGAAATTCTCCCCTACCCAAGCCAAAACACCTTGACCTGGTATATTCTCGAAATTATCAGGATCCCTTATGGCTAGCCCTCTTCTCTCAGCCTCCTCCACGATAGCTAGTGCAATAGGATGTTCACTTCTCTTCTCACAAACCGCGGCTAATCCCAAGATCTCTTTCTCGCCTACTCCCTCAACAAAAGATCTGATTAATACAACTCTTGGCCTACCAATAGTTAATGTCCCTGTCTTGTCGAATATCACCACATCTATTTTAGAGATCTTGTCTATCACCTCAGTATTTCTTATAAGAATACCCGTCTCAGCCGCTTTCCCAAATCCCACGACTAATGCAACTGGTGTAGCAAGACCTAGGGCGCATGGGCATGCAACCACGAGAACCGAGGCCATGAATAATACAGCTAGATCAAGTGAGACTCTTGCTACGATAAACCAGTAGATGAAGGTTGATAAAGCCACTACAATTACTATCCATGTGAAGATACCTGCTATTTTATCAATTATTCTCTGGATCTCGGGTTTAGAGCTCTGAGCAATTCTAACTAATCTAATTATTTGACTTAAGACAGTGTCTCTCCCAACTCTAGTCGTATAGATCCTTAGAAAACCTTTTACCAACATAGTTCCCGCGAAAACAGGGTCTCCAGCAGATTTTCTCTGAGGAATTGATTCACCTGTCATAATAGATTCATCAATAAATCCCCAGCCCTCATCAATCACACCATCCACGGGGATTCTCTCACCGGATCTAACCACAACAATGTCTCCAACCTTTACCTCATCAATAGATACATTCTGCTCAGAACCATTTCTAAGCACCTTAGCACTTTTACTCTGAAGCTCCGCTAGCTTCCTAACTGCCTCACCAGTTCTGAGCTTGAGACGGGTCTCTAGGTATCTGCCTAGTAGAACAAATGACATAACCACGGCACCAGCCTCATAGAAAGATTCGCCGTAGACTAGACCTAGTGTAGATGCTAGAGAGAATATATATGTTGAGTATGTGCCTAGAATAACTAATGCATCCATTCCAGGAGATAGATTCACAAAAGATCTTATGGCTGGCCTAAGAAATTTTATTGATCCAATGAATAAGACAATAGTTGATAGAGGTATACCTATGAATAGATCCCTGAATAAGCTACTTCCCCAAAACGGAGGATCAAATCCTAGGTAGCCAAGCATATAATAGATAGCTAAAACAATTGATAGAGGTAGTGAGATCGCTACGTATAACCTCAGTCTATTGAGTTCATTGAGAATAATTCTCCTGTCAAGATCCTCAAAGATCTTCTCCTCTTTGACTTCGCTAATCTCATAATTCAAAGATCTAATTAAATTAATTATTTCTTCTCGTGTAATCTCAAGAGGATTATATACTACCTTAACAAATTTATTCACATAATTAGCATAGATCTCTATTACCGTTTGTCCCTAGATGTTCATTCCAATTATTTTATATGGGTTCATGGTCTCATCTAGGGACTTCCG
>JBMFIR010000021.1:0-24018 GCA_049976205.1 Sulfolobales archaeon
CGGGGCTCCTCTAGCAATAGTGGATCCCAGGAACACATCGAGCGAATGCCCACGATGCGGATCAAAACTAGTTGAGAACGGCTACAGAAGACTTAAATGCCTCAGATGCGGATTCGAGGCAGACAGAGACCTGGTTGGGGCACTGAACATCAGGAGAAAAGCCCTGGCAAAGATGGGGGGATCTCTGACCACCCCGACTGCCCCCCAAATGACAGATGTAAACCCGAATAGATGGGGGGAACCAATGAACCCCCTAAAGGGAATCTCCACCCTTTAGGGCGGGGAGGAGGTCAGTACTACGACTCATTCTAGACATATTAGCGCTATTCTTAAGAGATCTTCTTCTTCATACAGTCTTCTAAGCTTGGGAAATTGATTAATTAAGTCGCTAAAATACTTATCCATATGGTGCTTCACATGATTTGGAAACTGCTTGGTGTACCCAGGTTTCGAGTTATTAAAAGACCTTCTCCACTCGAGGAGCTAAGTGTTTTAGGAAGAGAATTAGGTGTTAAGTTATTTATAAAGAGAGATGATCTTTTGGAGCTGGCATTGGGAGGTAATAAGATAAGAAAGCTTGAATTTATCTTCGGAGATTTACTGAGCAATGAATATGATACGGTATTGAAGGGTAATTAAAAGTGTTTTCTCTTATTGCGCTACTGCTTCAGCTGATGTTTCTGTCTCTTCTTCTTTCTGAGTTCTCGGTGGAGTTGATAATAATTTGATTTTTGCGATCTCAACTTTTCTTATAGGATAGATCTTTTTAGCTTCTTGGAATATAAGATTCTGGATCTCTCCAAGCGAAGCTTTAATAAATTCATCTAGAGTCTTTTCTGAGGCTTCTTTCTCTAGGATCTCAAAGATCTTTTTTCTAATAAGTTTTTTCTGAGAAGTCTTACATTTATATGTGGTGAACACAACTCCTGTGACCCTTATCTTGTATCCATCTTTAGTAACCAGGTTTACTATTCCAGCAACCTTACTAGTTTTTCTCCTAGTTAAGCTCCTCAGATAATCTCTTGCTAATTCCATCATCCTAAAACTAGTTAATGCTCTATCTCCATCAATACTAGTTATTTGAAACCTGAATCTTATATGTAGCTGAGATATGTCACCAGTAACATCATATAGAGGAACCTCAATAGTTCTACCAATAACCTTCCAGTCCTCATCACCAGGTATAGTACCTATCTCAATTTCTCCAAAGGTTGGTGGGGCAATAACTCTATACCACTTCTTATACTTCCACTTCTCTCTACCTGAGATCCTCATTCTCGAGGACATAACCCCTCTCCTGAAACCTATATACTTTTACTATTACTAAGCTTATAACACTATTGTCTTTGATCCGAGTATAAAATTAATGTTAAATTCTTAGAGTATGCTTAATTAATCAATATATTGAAGATAAGAAATAGATTCTGGGATTAGTAATGTCTGCTAAATCAGACTATTTCAAGGTGGAGAGAACAAAAAGAGGGGTATTAATAAGAAACATCTCTGAGAAAACCTTAGAGATAGTCTCTGTAGTAATAAACTACAGCTACACAATAGCATCTTCAAAAAAATCGGTAGAAGAAGGCTTAAGAACAGGATATGGTAAGAAGCATTCTAGGGAAACCGTATATATAGGTAAGAATATGTCTCCAGGAGAATTAGTTGAGATAGAATTCTATCCACCTGAGATTATTGAGTCCGTGGAGATCTACTATGGAGAGCCTGGTAAGCCTAGGGAGAGTATTTCAGTACGGTTATGAGACATTATTTAACAACATAAAGATGGGTTTCACGAAGGATTGAAAGCCTCGCCTCTTAGGGCGGGGAGGAGGTCAGACACCTAGATCATCTTATGATGTAGGTACTCTTTTTATTAGTAATTTATTTCAAGAATATTTGGCGAATTAATATGTTAATTGGTGTTGTGGAAGGGTTTTACGGCTCTCCCTGGGATTTCATTGATCGTTTATCAATGATCTTTTTTATGAGTAGAGTAGGTATGAATCTCTATGTTTATGCTCCTAAAGATGATCCTTATCACAGAATGTTTTGGAGAAGTCCTTACCCTGCCAGTTATATGGAGGAGTTCTCGAGACTAATTGACGCGTCTAATAGATATGGTGTGGTGTTCTCCTACGCTATATCACCTGGTCTAGACATAAATTACTCCTCAAAAACTGATATCGATGTCTTAGTAAGGAAATTATCTCTCTTCACGGATCTCGGTGTAAGAATTTTGGGAATATTCTTGGACGATATACCACCGGAGTTGAGAGGTGAGGGTTTCAAAAGCTTAGCGGAGGCACAAGCGAAGTTAGTTAATAAAGTATATCATGAGCTCTCTCCAGATAAAATTATTTTTGTCCCAACATTTTACTGGGGCTATGAAAAAGACTATTTAAGAGAGCTAGGAGAGATCCTGGAGAGAAACATCGAGATTGTGTGGACAGGTAAATACGTTGTTTCACCAACAATAACTCTTGAAGATATCGACTACTTCAGAGAGATAAGTGGGAGATATCCGTCTATATGGGATAATTACCCAGTTAATGATTTCTTTACTGTAAGAGGAGTTCAGAGACTTCATCTAGACTACATAAAAGGGAGAGATCCTGAGATATTCAGTCGAATATCTGTCTACATGTCTAATCCAATGAATCAAGCTGAGGCATCTAAGATCCCTCTATACACAATTGCCAGATTAGCCAAGAGATATAAACCAGGTGAGAAAGATCTCGATAAAGCAATTGAGTTAATAGCTAATGAGGAGGTGTGGGAATCTTTAAAAATATTCATTAGATTAAATAGATCTAGTGTACTAGACCCCGAAGCTGATTACGAGCCGTCTAGAGAAGACGTTGATAAGATCAGGGGTATGATTAAGGATCTGAGGAGTAAGTTAACTAATATAAAGCTTCTCGTAGAAATCTCGCCGATATTATCATTCTTAGAGACATTATCCTCAGCACTAGAGCAAGGTAGGGAGATTTATTCAAGACGTGTTCAAAGTGCTGGCTTATACGATCCTCCCTTAACTGAGGAGGCTATGAATAAAGTATTTGGAGGAGTTTCCCGGAGAATACCTAAGTGGCTAAAAATCACAAGTGCTTAATTAATCTAGAGTATTTATCTACTAAGGATTTATTCAGTTTCTCGCTCCCAGGAACATTAACACTTACCCAGATCTCAGGTTCATAACCGCTTTTAATAAGTTTCTCAATTGTTAAGATCTCTAGTGAGTGAACAATAAACGAGTTAACTATAGTTGACACAGGAGCAACTCTTCTTCCACTTAATTCAGGTATCTCGATCGAAGCATCTCCCTCAGGAACTTTATTATCAATAACTACATCAGCCACCTCATACAATTTCTTACCAAATCTATTAGCGGGCTTTAGTCTCTTAGAGTACTCAACAGATGTTATAGCAATAACCCTGGCACCTTTCTCTCTAGCCAGTACCGAGGCTTCCACAGGAACAGCGTTTTTACCTGAGTTAGATATTGCTATAAGAATATCTCCCTCAGAAACACCATAATATTCAATAAGTACGTCGGCGTACCCAGATAATTTCTCAGCCATAGATGATTTAAGGGCTCCTGAGAAACCTCCTAGAACAGGATCAAGTATTGGATAGATCCTAGCTAAACCACCAGCTCTATGAAACATTTCAATTGCTATAAGCATTGAGTGCCCTGTCCCAAGAACATATATCATTTTCTCTTTTCTGATTGCAGAGGCTAATTCCTCAGATGCTTTTTCTAAACTATTCTTCTCCTCGTTTAATATTCTGCCAATGATTTCATCTATAAAATTCTTATACCTATTTACATAGTCCCACGCCATATATCATCACCTTAGTAAATCTGTTGAGGATTTCTCGGGAAAAATCTTCATAGTTATACACATGTTATTTTACGGATCCCAATTTATATGCTGATATCTATGCGGTATTTTACGTAATTATTTACTCCTACAAAATATTTCTATATCCACAGATTTTTTATCTTAATACTTTTTCTAGAATTATGAAGTGTCGTAATCTTCTAACACCTGGTAAATGTGAGTAGAAGAATAGATGACTAGTCCAGGGAATTTCGGCTATTCTTACACCGATATTCTTCATTTCTTGAAGAGATTTGTAGAGGAGTACGGTTCCGATCCCTAATCTTCTATATTTTTCTGCTACACCGATCGGGCCGAATCTATTTTTTACCAACGTTGAATAAGCAGAGAAGCCCAAGATCTCTTTGTTTGTTATGTCCTCAGCAATTATAATCGATGGTTTATTTCTTAATGAAGCAAGTCTTATCTCTCTGGACCATATAACACCAAAGTGATTTCTAATCCACTCACTGACTAAATCAAGTTCTTCCCATCGGATGTTTCTAATGAATATGTTCTCATAAATCATTTTTTTCTCGAGTATTTTTACTCTCTCAGGAAGGTAGAATTCAGCTAAATCTATTTCATAGTTAACATATTCACTTAATTTTTTATAATTTAGATCTTCTAGTATCGAAATATATAGGTAGTAATTGATCTCTATTCCCGGAAATATGTACCATATAGGATAACCGCCGATCCTAATCCTCCTGAGATCTTTCTTGGCAGCGAAGTTCTCTATTTCATAAATAATTTTTGTAAAAAGATCTTTTATAGTGGCTTTATCAAGATCTTTTCTCACAACAATTATTTTAACAAATAAGGTTTCTCTATAGATCTCAGGAGGATTAGTAGGATCTTTAGTCATCAAAACAGCTTGTGCGAAACCATATAGATCTTCATTATCATACAGCGAAATCACCAATCCATCTCTCGAGTTAGGATCCTCAAATAAAGCTCTTCTAATAAAATCTATGTCTACAGGATCTTTATCAAAGGAGTTATTTAGTAACTCGCTTAATTTCTCATGATCAGGATCTTGTCTTAAATAATCTTCTAGACCAAGAAGTATCTTCGTATCAACCCACCACTTAAGATCTCTAGATGGTGTTGCTTAAATATGTTCTCTGTATTGATCTAAGTTTGTCTCTCGTGGATAATGAAATAATAGAAATATAACTAATGTCTAGTATATATTTCAAGAGATCATGTAGATAGTATCATGTAATGACCTATGGATCATGCGAGACTAAATGATCAACCTGAGCCTAGGAACTGTTCAATACTCTGTCTTATTACTCCTAATTAATTTATCTACTTAGTGGATACTCTATGGAGAAGCATTTCAGAAAAATTACGTGGGGGGATTTACAACACATATATTCTTGGCTGGATGAAAGAGATTATCTGCGAAGAGAAGGTTTTCTGGAGAATATGATTTATCGTGGATTAGCATATGGTGTAGATGTGGATGGAAATATAGAGGCTATAGGAATTATATATCCCGTAGATAGTTTAGCTTGGTTGATGGGTGCGAGAGTTAGAAGTGATATGAGAAGAAAAGGTATTGGTAGATTTATGACAGAAAAACTTATTGAAGAAGCAAAAGAGAGAGGATTTAGAGAAGTAGCTCTATTAACTTCTAAGTATAATACACCAGTTCATAAAATAAGTGAATCATTAGGTATGAGAAGAATTCTTCAATTAGTTTCTATAGGCTTCTCTCATAAATACACTAGCGTCTTCTATACATTCAATAAAAAAATAATCTATTTACATAATGATGATAAAGACATGATTTTTCGGAACCTGATTAGAGAGTATCCACTTCTACCACTCTCTCCTGGAGGAGGTGTTTGGGGGCTAAATAGCTATGTTCTAGATAAAGTTAAAGATGAATTATATGTATGTGGAGATCTTAGCAGTATCTATGCCATATCATTCTCTGGTTGCTCATGGATCCCTGAGAATAGTTGTAGAAATTCTCTAGGCATTATCTTTATAGGCAGAGGAGATATGGATCTTCTAAAGACTATCTCGTGTATATCTGAGACTTCGCTAAGTGAAGATTCCCCAGAGATTATTATTTGGTTCAAAGAGGATATGTATAATAATGATTTTATTGAGAGAATTGAGTCTTTGGGTAGATGGAGCTGGAGATCATATGTTTACTACATGGATCTCTAAATTATAATTCCTCATAAACTCTCTTCATGAGAAGAGCGTCCTCCTCAATATTAGGAGACTCAGATATGATCACGCCAGCCACCTTAAAATCTTTTAATGCTCTCAGGATCTCTCTATAATTAAGATCTGACTCTTCCAGATTCAGATGTTTTGATTCTCCTCTTCTCCCATACTCGATCCCTGACATATGTATATGAGAGGTCTTAAGAGCCTCTTTACCCAGTCTCTTCTCAATAAGCTCTAATACAGACACGATCTCTTCATAACTATTATACTTCCCAATACTTCTCGCGTGGAGATGCGCGAAATCAATTGCTGGTAGAACTCCCTCGATCTCCTCAGATAAAGAAATTATTTCCTCTAAATCACCGAACTCTGCTAATCCCCCCATAAGCTCTGGTCTCACCCATATGTCTACTCCCTCATTTCTCAATGAATCAACTATTGCCTTAATATTATTCTTAATCCTAGCATAAGCTTTACCTGGAGTATCTTTACCATAATATCCTGAGTGAAAAACAACTGAGAATGCACCCGCTATATAGCCGATCCTTGCTGATTGAAGGATCCTATCAATACTCTCTCTCACCTTAGCAGGATCATCACTATTAAGATTTATATAATACGGCGCATGAACAGTGAGAACCACATTATTCTCTTCAGCAGCTTTTCTAACTTCTTGGGCAGTCTCGATACTCATTTTAACACCTCTAACAAATTCTAGCTCCATAGCGTCTAGACCAAGTTCTCTTACTCTGATAATACCAGCGACAGAAGTTTTCTTCGGCGTGGATAGAGGTATTCCAGCGGTTCCAAAAAGTAATTTATCGAAATATTTTTTCAAGGATTTTTATCCCCTTAGTCAAATATTGGCTTTAATTACCTGAAAAACGTATTGGGGCTCGATCTCTCCAGTATTCGGTATCAATCCTTTATTTATTAAGTCCACGTATATCTGGGTTATATCAATTACGTTCACAATAGATCCATTAGATATCTTGATCAGGAGAAGTGTAGGGCTACTCATCACATTGAATAACCGAAAAGTTTTTTGTGCAGTAGGATCTGAACATTCATATGTGAACCATGAACACGCTACCAATACTATAGTTAATTTGTTTTTGAAATAGTTTATTGCATCAGGATTCTTTAAGTAATTCACTAGCTTTGGTTCAAAGGCTATGCAGTGAGGACACTTATTATTATGGAAATAGTATAGGTAATAGCCATCTCTCTTAGGAATATAGGGTCCTGAGCTATTAGTCTCTAATCTTACAAAACCTTTCTCCTCCCAACTCCACTCATAAATTCCATTAGGTATAGAATTTGATGGAGAACTCAGGATATTTGATCCAGATGTAGAAGTTGTTACCCCGCTACTTGAATATCTTTCAGCGGTTATTTGTGAGATATTTGTAGGAGAGTTTTCCATGTAGGACAATTTATAGATCAACGCATATGCTGCGATTAATACAATTAATAATACCATTATTATGTATATTAAATCTGCTCTCTTCATATGCACCATAGTATCAATTGATTTAAATAAAAATAAGTATTGAAGCTTTTAATTAAGAGATGTAATATAGATCTTTGTATAGAACTACTAATTCATTAGATAATTCAGCTAATGTCTTGAAGTCGTCGGGAACTACATAGGTGAAGGGTATAACATCTTTTATTGAGGGTAGTCCTGAGAGTATCATTATAAGTCTGTAGAGACCTATACCAACACCTCCTGTTGGTGGAAGACCATACTCTAGTGCTCTGATAAAATCTTTATCCATTGGGTGAGCCTCTATTTCTCCACCAACTCTTTTTCTCAGCTCTTCTTCTTCTTCGAAGGCTAAATACTGTATTATTGGGTTATTAAGCTCTGAATATCCATTTCCTATCTCTAGTCCCGCTATAAATACCTCGAATCTCTCTGCGTATCTCGGATCCTCTCTATAAGGTCTTGCTAGAGGAGATATATCTCGTGGGAATAGCGTTATGAAGGTTGGGTTCCTAAGTTTCTTCTCAACTGTTTTCTCAAATATTTTCTCAAGAACTTTTCCTCTTCTAGGATCTGTGGTGTCTACACCTAATTCATTAGCTAACTTAAGGATCTCCTCACGGCTTCTACCTTTCACTCTCACACCACCTATTCTCTCAATAGCTTCCTCAAGTGGGATCCTGGGCCAAGGCCTTGTGAAGTCTAGAACCTCTATTTCGCCGCTTTCTCTCTTAATCTCGATCCTGTAGTCGCCGAAGATCTCTTTAACAGATTCAGAGATGAGCTCCTCGGTGAGATCCATCATATCAGTCCAGTCACCGAATGCCTTGTAAGCCTCTAGCTGAACAAATTCGGGGTAGTGTGTAGTGTCTATATCCTCGTTTCTGAAGCATACTGCTATCTCATAGACCCTCCCGAGACCTGCTACCACGAGTCTCTTTAAGTAAGTCTCAGGGGCTATACTGAGATAAGCTTCTCGATCTAGGGCATTGATCTTTGTTATGAAAGGTTTAGCTAATGCACCACCATATATTGGTTGGAGCTTTGGTGTGTGTATCTCTACAAACCCTTTCGAATCAAGTATTTTCCTCATGGTCATCTCGATCCTGTATAGATCAACTAAAGCTTTTCTAACTCTAGAGTTGAGCAGTATATCAAGGTATCTCTCTCTGTATCTTTGCTCAGGATCCTTGACACCGAACTCATGAAATGGTATAGGTCTCCACGCGATAGACAATATATCGAAATCCTCTACTAAAACAGATACTTCACCAGTTTTTGTCTTAATTATTCTTCCCTTAACACCTATGAAATCTCCTTTATCTACGAGATCGAGTATCTCGAGTTTGTAATTAGTTAACAGATTTTTTCTAAAAACTATCTGTATTCTGCCTGTGTGATCATATAGATCTGCAAAGATGATTCCTCCATGCTTCCTCATGTGCCACACTCTACCTGCGATCGATACATAATCACTAGTTTCAGAACCAGGTTTTAGCGAAGAATACTTCTTCTTTATCTCCTCAGCAGTTGATGAGATCTCGTATCTATACGCCTTTCTATACGGATCTACGCCGAGCTCCCTCAGCCTCTTAATTTTATTAACTAGATCCCTGATCCAATCCTCAGAAACCATTTCATGAGCCTATAATTTATTTAAGTTAAGGTATTAAAATTTGGGTTATGAGTCTCGAAGAGAGGAATATCAAAAAGATTAAAGAGGATCTTAGAAGAATTGCTTGGATGACACTTGATAGGAGAGGAGTTGCTGAGTGGCCACTACCTGTGTATGGTAGAATACCTAATTTCAAAGGCTCTAGAGATACTGCGCAAGCAATTGCTGAAATGGATATATTTAGGAAAGCCTCTGTAATAGCTGTGAGCCCAGACTCTCCACAGACATATATTAGGAAAAACGCTCTTTTAGAGAATAAGAAAGTTGTTGTTCCCTCACCGAGACTAAGAGAAGGATTCGTGATTCTAGATCCATCTAAGATTAACAGATCCTTAATAGGCGAGGCTGCCTCTATAAGAGGTTTTATGAAATATGGTGAAAAAGTCGATCCATGGGATCTTCCTAAGATAGATCTTTTCATAGCTGGTTCCGTAGCGGTTAATTTAAAAGGTGCTAGATTAGGTAAAGGAGGAGGTTTCTCAGATCTTGAGTACGCTATATTGAGAACATTTAATAAGGTCTCCGAAGATACACCGGTTCTAACAAATGTTCATGAGTATCAAATACTGTACTTCGATATACCTATGGAGAAACATGATGTCCCAGTAGACATCATAGTTACTCCAAACAATATCTATTATACAGAAAAGATTTATCCAAAGCCTCAGGGGATTTACTGGGATATTCTGAAAGTAGAGGGAGAAACAAAATTTTTTATTGATAAGATCAGAAAATATCTTGAGGTGTAGTTTCTGAAGATATATGGTGAGGATCTAGATAAGATTAAGAGAATAATATCTGAGAGAAATATCGTGATAGGCATAGTTGGTCTGGGAAGAATAGGATTAATTCTTGCCTCAGCATTTCTAAACAAAAATTTTCGAGTAGTGGGTTATGACATTGATCCAGAGAGGATCCTTGAGAACATATATTCAGGAAGCGTAGAGCTACATCCAGAGGAGATTGTTAGAGAAATAATCATATCCTCATACAATAAAAAGAGATTTAGTATAAGAAGTATTGATGAGATCTCAAGTGAAGCATCAGATATCTATAATATTATTGTGCCAGTTAATTGGGTTGGGGATAAACCGGATTTTGAGTCTCTGAAGAGAGCCTCTGAAGCGGTAGGTGATGTTTTATCTAGAGGGGATCTTGTGATTGTCGAGAGTTCTGTGCCTCCAGGAACAACACGAGGTTTGGTTGCTAAGATACTTGAGAAAAGATCTGGTTTAGTAGCTGGAAGAGATTTTGGTTTAGCTTATAGTCCTGAGAGAGTCTCTATCGGCAGAGGTTTCTATGATCTAACAAGAAATTACCCGAAGATTATTGCGGGGATAGATAATTACTCTCTAGAAATAGTCTCCTTAATATACTCTGAGATATCCGAGAAAGGGGTTCTGAGAGCAAGTAGCTTAGAAGTGGCGGAATTTGAGAAATTGGCTGAGGGGATCTATAGAGATGTAAATATAGCCTTAGCCAATAGCTTAGCTGAGATCGCTAGGAGAATAGGGATTGATTTCTGGGAGATTAGAGAATTAGCTAATTCACAGCCTTACTCTCATATACATACTCCAGGCGTTGGTGTAGGCGGTGTTTGTCTTCCTTATTACCCAAAGTTTCTTCTCTGGTATCTATCTAGTGTTGGTGAGGGTAAATGTTGGTGTGGTGAATTAATTGCTCTAGCTAGAGAAATAAATACTGATCAACCAAGGAGAGTCGTGGATCTTGTCTTAGAGGGATCGAAGATTATTGGTATAGAGGATCTTTATAGAAGCAAAGTATGTGTACTTGGGCTAAGCTACCGTGGAGATATACCTGATACAAGAGAATCTCCCACTTACCATATCTCGAGAGAGCTTGTCTCAAGAGGATTCTCAGAGATAGTAATTCACGATCCTTTTGTGGCTAGAGATGATTTTCTTGAGAAGATCGGTGTTTCTCTAACCAGTGATTTAAGAGAGTGCTTGAGTAATTCAAAAATAATTATTTCGGCAACTGATCACGGGGTCTATAAAGATCTCTCGACAAATCATATTAAACATCTCTCGGGTGAGAAAAAGATCCTTATAATAGATGGGAGAAACATAATTAAATACTCCTCTGAGTCAGATGATTCTCGAAAATGTTTATATGGTGGTATCGGTAAAAAGTGGATGTGGTGTTAATCACTTGTCTCTGGTGTCTTAATTGAGTGAGAGTATATGTGTCTCAGATAGTATTTGTAGAGAGAATTGTGGAGATATTGAGAGTGAATGCTCTAAGCTACTTGAGATCCTCTCCTCACGAAAAAGATCCTCTTTAAGCAAGTGTCATGTTTGTTTACTTAGAGAATTCTTCGAGTCTCAGGAAGATATTGTTATGATGCCGTATACTCAAGATGATGAAGAGATCTTATTTATTAGATACAGAGATCTCTTTTTTGAATTAAGAGAAGAAACAGGCGAGGTAATACCTCTTAATGAATTAAGTGAGTATTTATCAGATGTGGAGGAGTTCTTGATATATCCACGAGAAGTAGTTAATGAGTTAAGAAAATGGTTTCTTGAGGAATAAGTAGTCAGAGCCGTCGTCCACTAATCATTTAATCATTATTGGAGTCACTCATCATCATGCAATAATGTATTTATGAGGTAAATATTTGTTTAAGTAAATATTGTTGAGGAGTGTCTTGAATAAATATGTTCTGGGAATAGATGAGGCTGGTAGAGGACCTGTAATAGGTTTCATGATAATAGCTGGTGTTGTTGTGAGTTCTGAGACCGAGAAATTATTCTTGGAGTTAGGGGTTAGAGATAGCAAGTCTCTAACAAGGAGTGCGCGAGAGAAACTTTTCCTCGCAATCGTAGAGGCTTCGGAGAGAGTATTTGTGAAAATAATTCATCCTAGGGAGATAGATAAGTATGTTATAAATAGATTAGAGCTTGAGAAAATAATAAGTATCATAAAAGACTCATGTATTGCACTTAGCAAATGTCCTGATGAAATCTACATAGATGCTGTAGGTGATGTTGAGAGAAACACTCTCTACATAAGGAGGAGACTAGGTCTGGAGAATATTTATATGGAGATTGATGCTGAGACTAAGCACTTATCTGTGGCTGCGGCTAGTATAGTTGCCAAGGTTCTAAGAGATCTTCACATAGATCTGCTTAAAAGTATATTAGGCGACTTTGGCTCCGGCTACCCCTCAGATCCTCAGACAATAAAATGGTTAGAGGAGAACAAAGATCTTGTTGAGAAATATAAGAATATTTTTATTCGCGAGAAGTGGGAGACTGTTAAGAGGATCCTAGGCAGTAAAGATATTATCTCGCTAGATAAATTCTTCAAGAGATGAATTCTATGATTCGTGAGCTACTTGAGGAGATTCAATCAAATTTTGTTATTGAGACACCACATAAACTAAATAAAGCATATGTAGCAGGTGCAGGAGATTCCTTCGCTGCGGCCCTTGCGATAGAGGGTAGGACAAGAGGTAGGTTCAGGGCTGTGGATCCCTATGAGGCGCAGTCATATGAAATAGATCTTCCTTTGATAATAGTCTCGGTCTCGGGGAGAACAAGAGCTAATATTGAATTAGCTAAGAGACATAAGACGAAGACAAAGATCTATGTTATCACATCTAATAAAGAGAGTGAATTAGCAAAATTAGCAGATGAATTAATACTGATACCATATAGATACAGACCAGTTCCAGGAACACTATCATTCTTAATGAGTCTAAGCGCTCTATACTCTCTAGCTGGTGAAGAAATAAAAATTGAGTATAGAGAACCGATAACAATGCCTAAAGAACCGATATTTATTGGATTAGGAGAGAATTTTGGTATCGCTTATTACGCTGCTCTCAAGATGTACGAGATCTTTGGCGAGAGAGCTCTCTATGAGAGGCTAGAGTTATTCTTTCACGCACCGATCTTCATCTCTAGAAATAGAGATATCGTGATTCTCTCAAGTGGCGATCCTCGAGAAGATATTAATATTAATTTCGCCAGGATCCATAGAAGCGGTTGTAGAGAAGCTTTCTGCAATACTATTTGGGTAATAAGATCTATTATTAATCGAATGGTTAGTGAGAATTGGGACAAGGCATTTTATCAAGAGAGTGGAGATATACTTGATTTTAGTAGTAGAATGATTTATTAGAGCTATAATGAAATATCTAAGGGAAATTAGATGACGACAGAATCAATTGTTAATATAAATTATTCCCTCGAGATCCTAGCAAAACTCTCTTGCCTACCTCAAATCAATAGATACGAGTATTATCTATCAAGAGGAGAAAATGAAAAAGCTCAAAAAATAATTGAGGAGACTATAAAAAGTATTCTTGGCACAAGGTCTTTTATAGAGAATTTTTACACTAAAGTGCATATGTATCTCAATGAGATCAGAGGTATTGATAGTAGTAAATTAAGAGATTATGTATCTAATCTAAAGAAAATAGTTTATGACGCAATGTATACATTAGATAACATGCCTTGGCAAGTAGGAGGGTGTCATGTTATTAAAGGACACACATTATCTCTTCTATACACAGTATCTAATACTCTCGATCATTTAGAGAGAATTGGTTTTGTGAGTGGATATGTGAGTGAATTAATTCAGTATCTAGAGATGCTTAAGAATCATTTAGAGGATCTTCAGAAATTATTATCTTCGATTTCTCCCAGATCCTCGTGAGAATATCTCTTTATCATATACTACGTTGATTACTCTTCCCCAATTATCTAATCAATTAAGGGATCATAGATTATACTACTCAGAAGAACATGATCACGGACACAATTTTTATTTTAAAGAGATCATATTAATTGAGAGGTGTATTTCTTGATTAAACTAAAATTTAGATTATGTAGATCAGCATCATGCGTTGAAGTAGTAGCCATCGGCGTGACAGGGCTGTACAGCGCTGATCCAGAGATAGCGGTTCCATATAGTATTGCTAAAAAATTATTTGAGAATGAGATTAAAGCTTCATTAGTTGAGAAAAAATTATTTGGAAAATCTTTTATTTTTCCAAAGTCTCTTGAGATGATCAATACGTTCGTAGTCGCCGAGGACAGAATCTCAGGACCTGTTCAAGCCTATTTGTATATTGTTGATAATGAAACTTCTTATGTTAGTGAGAAACTTCTTAGTATGCACAGGATTGTTATAATAGATCCTTGGGAGGGTCTTTGGTGTTTC
This sequence comes from Sulfolobales archaeon, assembly GCA_049976205.1. Taxonomy (GTDB): domain Archaea; phylum Thermoproteota; class Thermoprotei_A; order Sulfolobales; family AG1; genus WYEN01. The sequence goes on from JBMFIR010000021.1 coordinate 14,435, forward strand.
AGAGATGAATTAGGTGAGAGAATCAGGAGAAGTGTCTAGATCAATGTATAATTAAATTAATATTTGAATCCATAAATGATTTATTGGATGATGAAGCCTGTGCACACAGAAGAGTGAAGAAACTTCTCTTCTCTGACACAGATACAAGAGATAAATGGTGAGTTAAGTGGATCTATTTGATATTCAGAGAGAAGGATACTATATAAAATTGTTTGATGAGAGTATATGGGCTGTTAAAGGTTGTTGTCTTCTTAGTAATGGATTAGTTGCTATTCCTCGAGTGATTAGTGGTGTGAAAATAAAGAGGCTCAGGGAGGCTATGAGGATCGTTTCTGAGAGATACAGAAATTTTTTGATGAAGACTAGTTTCTCTATTGAAGAAATACCAGTTATTCCCATTAGTGATGTTATATTAGTATATAGACCATCAAAGTACTCGTGCTCAACTACTCCTGAGAGAATAAGAAATGTTGCCCTAGATCTGCTAAGGATCCTTGGTGATTCAGGGGTGGATGCATACATAACTGGCAGTTTACTGTATTGTGGTGCTGATGAGAGTAGTGATATAGATGCTGTGGTTTACTCAGATAATGGATATATGGATCTGAGAGAAGCAATTGAGAATCTATTCAAGGAAAAGATCTTTAGTAGATTAAGCATAGATGAGAAGAAGCATGTTATTGAGAGAGTCTCAGAGGGAATTGATCCTTTTTCACATAGTCTCCTGCTTAATAGATCTATTCATGAATTTATTTTCAAAGGCTACATGGTGTCTATGAGATATGTTAAATGCGATAAATATATTAAGGATCTCATTTGTTCATCTATTAAGAAATATGATTTTTACAAAAATTCTCTACTAGTCATTGATGATAGTAGAGGTATTTACACTCCTTCTCTATATCTATCTCGAGATGCGTCGGGAGAGGAGATACTCCTATATTCTCATAGAATAAGATATGCTAATCTTAGATCTGGTGATGTAATTAGATGCAGAGGCTATATTGAGTATCTAAATAATGATCTGAAGAGATTTAATCTTGATCGTGCTGAGTGTTTTATTGAGAGACTCAGTGAATAATTTAATTACCGGTATCTCTCAATTCTCTTGGGATTTATTGTTGAAAAAGATCAAGCCCAAGAAAATTGGTTCAAGAGCAAAAATATATCTTGTTGCTCCATCGAGCTACCCTATTTATCCCTCAATGAATCTCTCATTAGGAATAGACTACTTACGTAAACAAGGCTTTGAGATTATACTAGGCGAGACTGTGAGATATGCTATGAGGAGATGGTATCTATCTGCACCAGATGAGGTGAGAGCCAGAGATCTTGTTGAGGGTTTCAGAAGAGAGGATATAGATGTCGTATGGTTCGTTAGAGGAGGTGCTGGTGCAATGAGAATACTTGAGTTAATAGATTATGAGGTTATAGAGAAGAATCCTAAGCCTGTGATAGGGTTTAGTGACGCAACAGCTATACAAACAGCGATCTACTCCAAGACCGGTCTCGTAACAATACATGGGGGAATGATAGCGGTAACTCCGAAAGTCGGTGATGAGATTGGTTTAAGGAGATATAGAGAAAATATTGATCTTGTAATCAAGTTGCTGAGAGGAGAAACTCTCGAGTATAAGTCGCCACCAGATGGGCCATTTATAAAAACAATAAATCCTGGAAAAACCTCTGGTGAAATAGTTGGTGGAAATCTCATATTATTCACACTTATTCAGTCCACGCCATATAGAGTAGATACTGAGAATAAGATCTTGTTTCTAGAGGATATTAGAGAAGATGCTTGGAGAATAGATAATTACTTAACCACACTAGGTTTATCCAAGGATCTCTCTAGAGCGACCGGGATCATAATGGGGGAGTTTCCTGAACCAGAGATCTCTTCTCCAACACCTAGTCTCGAGGAAGTTATTATCGACAGGATCAAGAGATATAGTAATAGACCAGCAATACTCAACTTCCCATGTTGCCACGGAGGTGATGAGCATGGGCACTTCGTTTATCCTCTGCCAATTGGCGGTAGAGTTTCTCTGGATGCTGATCTTGGTGAAGTAAGAATAGAGGAGCCTGTGGTTGAGTGAGGTGTCTCACAGAATTTTTTCATTGGGTAAAGATAAAATTGATCTTTTTCTAATAGTGGTTCTTATAATCTCCTCAATAGTGTTCTTAAGCTTCTCAGTAATATATCTATATACTGATAAACCTCTCGCGTCTCTACTGGCTTTTGTAATAGGTATTATCTTACTTAGCTCAGGTCTCGGTGTCTACAGATCCTATAAATCAGGTGTATAAGGTTTTTGGGTAGCTAATTAATATGTTTATGTTGGGTTGAGGAATTATAGTATTTGTATTAGGAATAGAGTCAACAGCACACACCTTTGGAGTAGGTATTGTGTCAGATGATGATAAATTTTTATATGCTGATGCGAGAGCAACATATGTTCCTGAGAAAGGTGGTATTCACCCTAGAGAAGCCTCAAGATACTTGTCTGTGAAGGCTCCAGAGATAATTGGAGAAGCACTTGATCAGGCTAAGATAGGTATTGAGGAAATAGATGCAATAGCATTTTCACAGGGACCTGGCCTAGGACCTGTTCTGAGGGTTGGGGCTTCTATTGCTAGAGCCTTGGCTTATTACTTCAATAAGCCTCTTGTGCCAGTGAATCACGCTGTAGCACATATAGAGATTGGTTTGAAAATAACTGGTGCTAGAGATCCTGTTATTGTGTATTTATCTGGTGGAAATAGTGCTGTTATCGCTTACATAGATAAGAGATACAGGATCTTTGGAGAAACATTAGATATTGCACTAGGGAATCTCTTAGACACATTCGCTAGAGAAGTCGGTTTAGGTCCACCATATGTTGCTGAGGGTCTACATGTGGTTGATAAATGTGCTTCTAGGGGCAAAGAGATTATTGAAGAGATCCCTTATGTAGTTAAGGGACAGGATCTTAGCTTCTCAGGGATTTTAACAGCTGCGTTAAGAGCTGTTAAGAAAGGTTATGCATTAAGTGATGTGTGCTACACACTCCGAGAAATAGCTTACTCAATGGTTGCAGAGGTATCAGAGAGATGTTTATCTCACACAAAAAAGAGAGAGATAATGGTTGTGGGTGGAGTAGCAGCAAGCCCTATTCTTAGAGAGAAAATGGAGCGTGTTGCAGAGAGACACGGATCAGAGTTATTTATTGTTCCCCCGAAATATGCTGTGGATAATGGTGTGATGATCGCTTGGACAGGTCTATTAGCACACAAAGCTGGTTTGAGAATAAGAATCGAGGATAGTATCGTGAAACCTAGGTGGAGAGTTGATGAGGTAGATATTCTATGGAGAGACTAACTTTATTGAGTAAAGGTGCTGAGGCAGTGATCTATAAAACTATCTTCATGGGGATTGAGGCAATCGTGAAGTATAGAGATACTAAGAATTACATGGATCCAAGACTAGATAAATTAATTAGATCAAAGAGAACAATTACTGAAGCTAGAATCATAAGAGATCTAAGAGAGAAAGGGGTTAAGGTGCCAGCGGTGTTATACATGGATCCTGATAATTATTTTATTGTTATAGAGTATATAGATGGGATCTCCTTAAGAGACTATTTACTAGGTGGCGGAGATCCTCAGAAACTTGTTGCGGCAGGAGAGATTCTTGGGGAAATACATAAGAATAATATTTATCACGGGGACCCCACAATATCTAATTACTTAATTGATCCGAGTGGAGGTACATGGATAATAGATTTTGGTTTATCTGGTTACAGTGAGGATATAGAGGAAAAGGCTGTGGATCTTCATCTCGCATATAGATCTATTGAGACGTTACCATTTAAAGACATAGTGAGATACAAGAAATTATTTTTCGAGGGATACTCCTCAAGATATCAAGAGGCTGAGGAGATATCTCAGCGAGTGGAAGAGATTAGGAGAATGGGTAGATACGTTGCTGAGAGAAAAATGAGAACTGTTTACAAATTTTGATTATGTATGATCCATGTATTAATCCTATTTACCTGGAGAGATAGTCACAGTACTCTGCTTAATAATTTTTTTGTCTCCGGTGTCAGTAGAGTAGCTAGACCCCCAATAAGCCATATCACAGCAAATGTTGTTAGTGAGTATTCAAATGATCTTGTTATTGAGGGTATTGTTGGTCCAATGATCATGCCTATTCTGGCAATAGATCCTGCTGAGCCAGTTGCTGTAGCTCTGTATAGATCATTAAATAACTCAGGTGTGTAAGCATATATAACTCCCCACGCGCCTAAGTTAAAGAAGTTTAGGAGAGACCCCCACAAAAGAATATCTCTAGAATCAACTGAGTAAGCAAATAAAACAGCGGTAATAGCTGAACCAATCATATAGGATATGAATACAGGTCTTCTACCAATTCTCTCTACTAAATACGCGGCGCTGAAGTAGCCTGGTACTTGCGCTATAGCCATATAAAGTGTGTATTCAAAAGATCTTATTATCGTGAAATTCTTACTAATCAATATCTGTGGGAGCCATAGAAATACTCCGTAGTAGCCTAGAGCGATTGAGAACCACGCGATCCATACACCGATCAATTTTCTATACTCCTTATTTACTAGCTCCTTTAGACTAACTCTACGAGACCCCATGGATCTAGGTGGCTCCGGTATCTGAGTTCTTATGACGAATATAAAGAAAGCTGTTAAACCCAGTAAAATCATTGTTTCACTATACCCGATCCATGGAATAAGGAAATAAGCTACTGAAGCAGCTATTATTGTTCCATAAGCCCAGAAGCTCTCTAGAAGAACAACATTCTCACCTCTTTTCTCAGGAAAAGATAACTCTGATACCAATGTAGCTACTACTGGTAATTCTCCTCCGAGACCCATGCCTATGAAGTATCTTAGCAGAGCTAAGTCAATATACGTCTTCACGAACCCCTGCAGAGGAGTTAATATACTGTATATGAGCAATGTGGTTATGAAGATTTTTCTTCTACCGAATCTATCAGCTAAGTAGCCGAATAAGAAAGCCCCTGTTAATAGACCCAGGTTATTAGCTAAGATAATAAGAGTTTTCTCATCTTGGGTCCAACCATACCATTTTCCTAGTAAAGGAATTATGTAGGATAATATGAGTATATCCATAGCATCAAACATCCAACCAGCTCCAGCAGCAGTTATCAACTTCGCTCTAGAGATATTCGCCATGTCATTTTTCACTGAGAAATTCACCAATAAAACATATGTTTTATAGCTTAAAAAAATTATATCTCCATAACATTGTCTCCTAGTATCTACCTAGTCGCTAGAATCTCATCAAATACTCTTGAGAACGCATTATATATCTCGTCAGTGTATAAACAAACAATTACTTTTCTAAGGATCCTGTATCTATAGTTCTTAAGTGTCTCAGCCATTATTCTCGCAGCTCTCTCGTAGGGATAACCAAAAACACCAGTAGATATAGCTGGTAAAGCAATAGATCCTAGCCCAAGCTCCTCAGCTTTTTCAAGAGAAGATCTAATTGCGGAGGCCAGTTTAGCGTCTCCCTCAGGATCCCCGTAAACTGGGCCCACAGCATGAATCACATACTTAGCCTTTAGCTTACCAGCGCTGGTGACAGCTACGCCGCCTACAGGTACGGGGCCGTGTTTTTTAACGTATTCTCTACTCTCTATTTGTATAATCTCACCACCTTTTCTCACAATAGCCGCAGCAACGCCTCCTCCATGCTCGAGATATTGATTGGCGGCATTAACTATTGCGTCTGCTTTTAATTCTGTGATATCTCCTTTCATTAATTCGATCTCTACGTTATTAACCAAATATTTCTTAGAGGTCATACTCTCATCCAGAGTTCTTTTATCTCCGGTGAATACTATAAATAGGAATTAAAAATCTATTAGCATTACTATCTGAATTAAATTATGTTAAATATTTTCCTTAATTTATATTAGAAGATTTATAAAAGGTTTCTAAAATAGAATTTGGTAGTTAGGATATATGAGAGATACGATGTTGACTCTTGCGGTTAATCATATACTGCCTCTTACGAGTATAGAGTATTTCTGCAGTAATCGATCACATAAATACAAGAGGAGATTCACTTTGTTCCCCTGGGGAATGCTTAGGAGAAATTAATGGTTTCTTTAGGTGATATAATGAATCAATTGCGTGGTTTAAGTAGAATTGAGGTAGAAGAAAGAATACGTAAATACGGACTAAATATTGTTCCTGAGAAAAAAGAGAGTATCGTAAAGTTATTCGTGAAAAAATTCACGGGACTAACCCCATATACTATTGAAGCTGCAGCTATAGTATCCTTTGTTTTAGGTCGCTACGTAGATTTCTCTATTATGCTAGCTCTCTTAATACTAAATGCTGTGATAGGGATTATTCATGAGCATAGAGCCGAGAAAGCTGTTGAATTATTGAAATCTAAACTTAAGGTTATTGTGAAGGTTTTAAGAGATGGTGAATGGGTAGATGTCTCAGCTGAGCATATTGTCCCAGACGATATAATAAAGCTGAGTCTCGGGGACACTATACCAGCGGATGGAAAGGTTCTTCAAGGGCATTTGATGGTTGATGAGTCAGCTTTGACGGGAGAGTCTCTACCAGTGGACAAGAATCCAGGTGATGATGTATATGCTGGTAGTTTTGTTCTGAGAGGAGAAGCTATTGTTAAGATAACAGCTACGGGTGTGTCAACACGTTTTGGGAGAACCGTAGAGCTTGTTCAAATAAGTAAGCCTAGACTAATTATTGAGGAGATAACAAATAGTATTACTAAGGGTCTCATAGCTGTTGATATATTCTTTATATTGCTAGTAGCTCTGAAGTTTATTTTTAGTAAAGTGAGTTTTTTGGAGCTTTTACCATTTACACTAACTCTGCTGATAGCCTCTATACCTATAGCTCTCCCAGCCATGACTACAATAACGCTTGCACTAGGCAGTCTCGAATTGGCCAAGGCAGGTATTATTGTTAGAAGATTAGAGGCTATAGAGGCAGCGTCAATGATGGATGTTATATGCTTAGACAAAACCGGTACTATAACTGAGAACAGGATCATTGTAGAAGAGATTATTCCTGTGACCAATAATGTCTCGAGTAAAGATGTTCTCTTCTACGCATTAATTGCGTCAGAGGAAGAAGGTAAGGACTTGATTGATAGAGCTGTTGTAGAAAAAGCTATGAAGGAAGGTGTTTCGAGGAGTGGTATCGAGTTAATAGAGTTCAAGCCCTTCAGTCCTGAGACTAAGAGAACAGAAGCTATTGTCAAGATCAATGGTTCTATTATAAGAGTCGTGAAGGGTGCTCCGCAGATCTTAGCTGAAATGGATAAGCATCTTGATAAAAGTAGATTTGAGACTCTACTTAAAGAAATGAGTAGTCGTGGTGAGAGACCTTTAGCCGTTGGTATTGAAAAAGACGGAGATTTTCGAGTTATTGGTTTATTAGGGCTTTACGATAAACCCAGAGAAGATTCTGCCACATTTATCAGAGAAATCAAAGAAATGGGAGTGAAACCAATTATGTTAACTGGAGATAATATCTATGTCGCTAGAACTATTTCTAGTGTAGTTGGGATTGGTGAGAGAGTTTCTAGTATAAGAAATATTCCTAGAGAAAAGATTCCTCAGTTAATAGATAATATTGATGCTTTAGCTGAGGTTATACCTGAAGATAAGCATGATATTGTTGCCGCTCTTCAGAAAAAAGGGCATGTAGTCGGAATGACAGGTGATGGCGTAAATGATGCTCCGGCTCTTAAGAAAGCTGATCTGGGAGTAGCAGTGAGTAATGCAACTGATGTGGCTAAGTCATCAGCGTCTATAATATTGACCCAGCCTGGTCTGAGAAATATAGTTGACATTATTATGCTTGGGAGAATGATCTATAGGAGAATTGTTGTGTGGTCATTAAATAAAATTGTGAAGACTTTTCAAATAGTTTATTTTGTTGCGATCTCTACGTTAATTCTGGGTTTCCCAGTGCTGAACCCGACACATATGATATTAATGCTGTTTCTCTATGATTTTGTTACCTTATCTATCAGCACTGATATCCTGAGACCTAGTCCTAGACCTGAGAAATGGAATATTAAAAAACTCGTCAGTATCTCAGTGATATTAGGTCTTGTTAAGATAATAGAGCTGTTTATCGCCTTGTATATTGCCTTATATTATCTGCACTTAACAGGAGATCATGTTGGTACTTTTATGTTCTATATTCTACTTCTATCGGGACTATTTAATATATTGAATTTCAGAGAGATCAGATGGTTCTGGAGTAGTAAACCTAGTCTGCCAGTAGGTCTCTCTATATTACTAGATATCGTTATAGGATCTATTCTAGTAATCAAAGGATGGATAATACCTCCCATATCAGCATCAGCTGCACTAATAGGATTTATTTACTCAGTTTCAATAACTCTTCTCTTAACAGACGTAGCTAAAATAAGTATCTTCAAGTTATTTGGAGCAGTTTAATAAATTTCTTCGTATTTAAATCACTAAATTTCACATGAGTCTCATAAGCTAATATCATATTCTAATTACTTAATGGTAGATAAATTTATCTACGTGAAGCATCAATACTTTAATGGTTAAGAAGATTATTAAAAGATTTCACGTAAAAATAATTCATCTGAGAAACAATTATATACGTAAAATTTATAAGGTCTCTTAAAAATAGTTGGTCGGTGAATTCTTTGAGCCAATGGATCTAGGTCTTGGAAAAATACGTGTGTATAAAATAAGATCTTCTCAAAAAGAAGAACTTGTACCAACGCATTGGTATAATATAATACCAGATCTCCCGAAACCATTACCACCACCTCTTCTACCAGATGGTTCTGTTGTTAAGAAAGAGATGTTCTACAGATTATTTGCTAGAGAACTCGTTGAGCAAGAATTTAGTGAAGAGAGATTTATTAGGGTCCCTGATGAGGTCAGGGAAACATTAATTGAATTAGGTAGACCTACACCACTTATTAGAGCGAGGAGACTTGAGAAGATACTTGATACACCAGCTGAGATCTATTTCAAGTACGAGGGTGTCTTGCCAGCTGGTAGCCACAAAATCAATACAGCTCTAACACAGGTTTACTACAACAAGATTGGGGGTATTGCTAGAGTATCTACTGAGACAGGAGCTGGTCAATGGGGCTCTGCCCTAGCCCTCTCGGGAGCGTTATTCAATTTGAAGGTGAGGGTTTTCATGGTTAAGAGCAGTTATATGCAGAAGCCATATAGAAGAGTATTAATGGAGCTCTATGGGGCAGAGGTCTACCCAAGTCCTTCACCGATAACTAAGTTTGGTAGAGAGATCCTTGAGAAAGATCCTGATAACCCCAGGTAGCTTGGGAATAGCTATTTCAGAGGCTATCGAGGATGTATTAACAGATGAGAGGGCTAGATACAGTCTAGGTAGTGTCCTAAATCATGTTCTTCTACACCAAACAATAATCGGGTTAGAGGCTAAGAAACAGCTAGAGGAACTGGATCGATACCCAGACTATGTTGTGGGAGCAGTTGGTGGAGGATCTAATTACGCGGGTTTAGCATACCCCTTCATGCA
>JBMFIR010000022.1:0-23952 GCA_049976205.1 Sulfolobales archaeon
GTATTAAAACTTATGAGGAGACTTCAGATTAGCGTAGAAGCTTTCACAGTTTTGATCCCTGGAAAGAACTAATCCGGCTCATCCATTCCCTCATCTCTAGAGGAGAGGATTCAAAAATCGAAGGTCTCGTAGGGAATATGGCTGAGAGAATAAGCGATTAAATAATTACAACTGAAAGCCTCGCCATTTATGGCGGAGAGGAGGTCAGCACTACATACCTCCCTAGTAACTACATACCTCTGTAGTAAAAATAACATGAGCCACAAAAGATTAAATTATAATATCCGCCTAAGACAGTTTCTCTTGGTGAATAATTTGGTTAGATACGATCTTGTTATTAAGAATGGTTTGGTTCTGGATGGTAGTGGTTCTCCTCCTTTTAGAGCTGATATAGGTGTATCTGGAGACACAATTGTTGCTGTGAAGGATTTGTCTGGTGCTGAGGCTGAGAGAGTTATTGATGCCCAAGGTCTATACGTTGCTCCTGGCTTCATTGATATTCATAATCACAGTGACTTATCTATTCTCGAGACGCCCACGGCAGATAACTATGTTCTTCAGGGAGTGACGACCCTTGTTACTGGGAACTGCGGCTCGTCACCAGCTCCTTTAACAGATGTTAATAAGAAGGAGTATGAGAATTATGTTAAGAGAGATTTCCCAGGGATCGAGGTTAGGTGGGAGAGTTTTGGTGAGTACCTAGATTATCTCGAGAAGACTAGGCCAACACCCAATATAGCTCCTCTCCTAGGCCACGGAACTCTTAGATCCGCGGTTCTAGGCTACGAGGATAAGAAGCCTAGCGAAAAAGAGCTTCAGGAGATGAAGAGACTAATTGAGGAGTCTATGAGAGCTGGTGTCTTTGGTATGAGTACTGGTCTAATCTATGTGCCTAGTATGTTTGCTGATACCAGAGAAATAATTGAGTTAATGAAGGTTGTGGCTCGTTTCGGCGGTATATACACTACTCATATGAGGAATGAGGGTGTTGGTTTAATAGACTCAGTTATTGAGGCTATAACGATCGGTGTTGAGTCAGGAGCCCCCGTAGAGATCTCTCATTTAAAGGCTAGTGGTAGACCTGCTTGGGGCAAGGTCTCTGTAGCTCTTGATCTTATATCAGAGTATGTCTCTAGGGGATACGATGTATCAGCCGATGCATACCCGTATACTGCTTCATCAACATCACTCACAGCTCTATTACCAAAGGAGATTAGAGAGGGGTCTAGAGAAGAGGTTCTGAAGAGATTATCTGATCCCTCGGTGGTTGAGAGAATTAGGGAGAGCTTAGGTGGTGGTATTGTTTTTGAGGAGAGATATGTTTCGTGGAGTGATATAATGATCTCTTACTCACACAAGCACAAGGAGTTTGAGGGTTCTAGACTAGATAAGATCGCTGAGAAACTAGGTGTAGACCCTATAGAGGCAGTGGTTAGATTATTAATTGATGATGAGTTGGGTACTAGAATGATTATGTTCGGTATGAGAGAAGAAGATGTTGCAAAAGTAGTTTCTCACCCACTGGTCTCGATTGGTAGTGATGGCTCGGTAGTTAAATTTGGTGAGGGTAAGCCTCATCCCAGGAGCTATGGAACCTTTCCGAGAGTGATCGCGAGATACGTAAGAGAGCAGAAGCTGATATCTCTCCCAGAGGCTATTAGAAAAATGACTTCGCTACCAGCTAGGAAACTTGGACTATGGGACAGGGGATTGATTAGACCTGGTTTCAAAGCTGATCTAGTGGTATTCGACTACTATAGGATCGAGGATACAGCAACCTACGAAAACCCGCACTCCTACCCCAATGGGATAAGATACGTGATCATAAATGGAGAAATCGTGGCGGAGAACAAGAGGATCAATAGAGAGATTAGACCCGGCAAGGTTCTTAGGAGAATAACATGAGTTTTATATACCTCAAAAAATCTTTTTAAATGGTTAATTCCTTGTCTCATAGAGATAGTGATTATTTGGAAGATGAGAAGACTCCCAAGGAATTTATTGAGAGATTAAGTGTTGGTGTAGAGGGCTTCGACCCAATAATAGCTGGTGGAATACCGAGAGGATTCTTCGTAGCAGTCACAGGAGAGCCTGGGACTGGAAAAACAATTTTTTGTCTTCACTTCGCTTGGAAAGGTGTCTTGGATGGAGACAGAGTAATCTATGTAACCACGGAGGAGAGTAGAGAGAGTATTATTAATCAAGCCAAGATGTTTAATATGGATTTTGAGAAAGCAATTGATAATGAGCAGATGATTATTATCGATGCACTCATGAGAAGCAAGAGTGATGAATGGTTCCTAGAGGAATTAGATGTGGATAGATTAGTTGAGAAAATAATAGATGCCAAAAAGAGACTGGGCTACGGAAGAGCTAGACTAGTTATTGATAGTATGAGTGCATTCTGGCTAGACAAGCCAGCAATGGCTAGGAAATACAGCTACTCCGTTAAAAGAATCCTATATAGATGGGATTTCACAACACTACTAGTGAGTCAATACGCAATAACAACAGGAGACGCCTTCGGCTTCGGAGTGGAGCATGTAGCAGATGGGATAATCAGATTCAGGAGAAGCGTTAAGAGAGGAGCTCTGAGGAGATTTGTTTTAGTAGAGAAAATGAGACAAACACCACATGACACAAGAATGCACGAGATCGAAATAATAGACGGAGTAGGAATGAGAGTTAAGGGACCCGTGGATCTCAGGAGAGAAGATGTTTCTTTACCAGAAGATGTTATGAGAAGAATCAAGGAGACAAAGAAGAGATCTGAGGAAGAAGTACCTTAGAGCCTAATATGTAAAGAAAAGATCTGAAAATATTATCAGAAAATATAACAGAAACTTGAAACATATAGCCTTTAAAATAAGATATATAATCGAGGCGTCAGCTAAACAACTATTATCTAAATGGTGATATAGTTGCGTAGGTATGTAGCTATATCTGTTTTGAAAGAAGTTAAAGATTTATTAGCCAGAGAAAAAGGTGATAGAGATTGGAGTAGTTTTCTACTTGATCTTTATAGAGAGGCTAAGCGCAACGGGGCCAAAGAATCCTTTAATGAATTAAGAGAATTATTATCGGAGGAGGATCTTGAGAACATAATTAAATCATGTGAGGAGTTTAGAAGAGGGTTTAGGCTCCGATGAAGTTGATTGATACTAGTATATTAATTGATAATTTAAGATGATGGGTCTATGAAGAAGGATTCATATCAGTAATTACTTTAATTGAGATATTAAGAGGTTTAGGAGTAGAGAAGAGAGCAAAAACAAAACAATTGCTCGAAAAATCTACGATGTAATTAATAATAATGTTGTTATGAAATATTGTGAACTATATACGATATTAAGAGAAAAAGGTCTTTAGATCTCAGATACAGATCTTATTATAGTAGCTACCGCTATGGCTTATAACTTATTGTTGATAACGAAGGATAAAGACTTCATTAGACTTAGAGATCTAGGGCTTAAATTAGAACTAAGAGAAATAGTGTAGATTGAATGATGATCTCTATAGATGATTTACTTAATTTATTTAATTTTGTAATAATAGAATTGTTACTCAGTATGCTAGACAAGAGCATCATAGTTTTTCTAGCTGGTTTCTTACAGGGTCTTGGTGTAGTTGTTTTTGGTTTTCTCATTTATTTACTCTACTTGTTTTCTCGATCTGGTTTTTCTAGGGTCAGGATCCTCTTGTCAGGAGCTTTATTCACGATCTCTTTATTCGTAGCTGTCTTTGTAGTATCAATAATTCTTATAGGGGCTATTTCTCTGGCTTATCCCTATGTGAGGATCTTGGTTTACTTATTTGGGTTCTTACTAGTGTTATTCGGCGCATTAGGTTTCTTATCAGAGACTTTATCAAGTGATTCTCTTAAGTTTATCAGAATAAATCCTCTGAATCCTCTCGTCAGGAGATTCGGTAGAGGAGGTCTCTATGTATCTTCTGCTGTGATAGGTTTCTTAGGTGGTTTAGCATCTGTTTCGTGCCCATGTAGTCTTCCTCTTCTCCCAGCGATTTATTCATATATTGTTTCTTCAGAGATCTACTCATCTATTTATATGGGGCTTCTATATAGTTTCTCTGCAACAATACCCTCGTTAGCAATATTTATTCTATTATCCTCTGAAAAAATCTTTAGAGTAGTATATGATTACATTAGGCTCTACATGAATATTTTTAGGGCAATAGTCTTCATGGCTCTAGCAATAATAGGTTTGGTGATAATAATTGCTTTCTGAAAAGATCTGTTTCAACTACCCCTCGATTACTCTACTTACTCCTCCTTCATTAACTACTCTAATCAAATGATCAGCTCTATCAATAACTTCCTCATCGTGTGTCACAACAATTACCTGATCCATTCCACCAGCGATTCTCTTGATAATATCAAAAATCATTCCTCTCATATCCATATCCAGATTCTGTGTAGGTTCATCAAGTATCATGAACTTAGGTATCTTACCAGTCAAAACCTTAGCCAGAGCCAGTCTCATAGCTATTGAGAGCATAGTTCTCTCACCACCACTAAGATTCTCGACAGGTCTCTTCTGATTCTCTCCATAGAGAATACTTATCTCGAAATCCTCCTCCACCAAGACCCTGAAGCCTCTACCTATCTCTCTAAGGATCCTATTAATCTCCTTCTCAAAAGCCTCTCTAAGTCTAGTAGTAAGGATCTTTACAATAACACCATCTTTCTTAAACAATTCACTTAATTTCTCAAGGATCCTGATAATATTATCAAGTTTATCTCTCTCAAATTCAACGTCTCTTAATCTCTCAAGCTCTAGTCTTTTATCACTAATATCCTTCTCGCGAGATCTGATCTCTCCCTCAAGAGAACTCATTTTTTTACTTAATTCATCATATTTCTTTCTCAAGCTACTTATCTCACTCATGTAGTCGCTACTCAACTTCTTCAAGAGATCCATTATCTTATCGGGGTTCTCACCAACATACTTCTCCAAACCCTCGGAGACCAAGAACTCTCGTAGATCTTTCTCAACTACCTGAACCCTGTCCCCTAAGTCTCTTAGTTCTCTCTCTAAACTCTCAATATCTCTAATCAGACCCTGTATCTTCTCTTCATATACGCGATAATTTTCCATGACTCTATCAATAGATCTTAGACACTCATCGTGAGAATCAATACTTTTACCAAGGATCTTCGAAATAGATTCATTGCATAACTTCATGCTCTCATCAATAACAACTCTTCTCTTAGAGAATTCATCATTTAATTCTCTCAATCTACCCTCAGCACTCTCAATACGCTTAGCATAGTCTCTAATTCTATTAATCGAGTCTCTTAATTTACTCACTACCCTACTCCTATCCTCAAGCTCCTTAAGTAATCTCTTAATAGAGGCCTCATGTTCCTTGAGTAAATGCTCTAATCTATCTCTGGGGATCGGGGAGCCGCAAATTGGGCAACGATCTGTTTCTCTGAAGCTCTTAGTGAAATTCTCATAGATCTGTATCTGAGCTCTTATCACATTTATGCCCTCATTACTCTTCTCCATCTCTCGATTCATTAGATCCAGTGCTTCACTATACTTGTTGCTCTCAACATAGCTTTTGAGAAGATCTGCTTTCTCTTTATCCAGATAAGAGATAATTTCATTAATTAATTTACTCACTTCCTCTTTTACGTTAGTTAATTCTTTGATCCTCTCCTGTCTTTCTTTTGATAAATCATTGATTCTCTTAATATTTATATTGAGATTATCTCTTAACTCTCTAATCTTATCTCTATCAAGATCTCTGTATAGAGAGAATTTCTCTCTGGTCTCCTCAAGCTCTTTTCTCTTCTTCTGAATATTATCCGAGATTTCTCTATATCTAATAATTATATAGATATCCTGCAGAAGCCCCTGGATCTTCTCTCTCTTCTTTTCCTTCTCCTCAAGAATTCTCTTAAGATCATCTAGATGAGGCTTTAACTTAGTAAGCTCATCTCTCTTTAGAGCTAATTCTTGTTCTAATTTCTTTAATTCATTCTCCAGCTGTTTCTTTCTACCTATCTCAAGCATTATCTTATTATACTCCTCTCTAAGTCTCTTAGACACATTAATGATTCTCTCTCTAGCTTTCTCTAGCTTATCTAATCCTATTAGTTTAAGTAATCTCTCTCTTCTTTCGGAGGGTTTCTCTAGGAGGATCTCATTTAAGTAGTCTTGTCTAGCGATTACTGTTGAGGTCAGTATTTTAGGATCTTGTATCCCAAGGATCTTATGGATCTCTTTAGGAACACTACTTCTTATAGCAACTACTCTCTGCATAGGTGATAATTGCTTCAACACGTCCTCAGATTCTCCTCTTAGTGAAAGAGTTCTCTGAAGCTCATATCTATGTCCACCAACGCTAAATACCACTCTTATATCTCCACGACTAGCTCCTGTCCTGATCATATCCGCTTTATTAGCTCTCTTAATCTCCTCAGAGCCGGCTCCATAGACTAGTAATGCGTATACTATGCTGTCAATAATTGTGCTTTTACCAGCTCCGTTAGAACCAATAATAACATTTAGTCCCTTTTTAAACCTCACTCTACTCTCTCTATGCGATAAAATATCTCTTATGTAGACCTCCTCAATAAACATCTAAGACACCTTAACACCACTTATCTTTTCATAGAACCTATTCAGCAGATCCTTGTCTCCTCTCAGTTTCTTAATAAATTCTTCCTCACTAATCTTCTCGTCAATAAATCCACTGAGAAGACCGGTAATAACCTGATCCTTAAATAATTCATTGAGAACACTATCGATAGAAACAACAACATTTTCCCCAGAGATTTCTCTCACATCATATAATGGAATAATCTCCTCATCAGAGTATAAAATATTATCTATCTTCAAAACAGATCTATTATCAATTAACTCATTTAGTTTCTTGGTTAATGCCTCATACTCAATTGATGAAGGCTTTTTTCTTAGGGATATTACTAGTATAGGTGGTTTTCTAAAGCTTCTCCAATTAATTTCTCTCAGTTTATTATCGATTAAGTCTCTGTGATCCAATGTCTCAATATATAGCCATGGTCTAGTGCTCTCAAGCTTAATAGGCTTATATCTCGTCTCTCCCGGATCTGCCTCAACCAAATAAACATATCTCTCAATAAATCTATACTGAGTATCGAAAGCTTCCCCACGATCAAGTGCTTCAGTAGATCCTGGGTACACAGCAGGTGACTCACCTACTCTACCCTCCCACTTAATATGCAGATCTCCTAAGGCAATGTAGTTAAACACATCTTTATTCACAGTTGATCTAAGGAATTTCATCCCTCGATCTCTACACATCTCCTCACTCCAATTAAGATAGAGTTGCAAAGGCTCACAGACTAAGGTGTGGATAAGAGCTATTCTAACAACCTCATTATTATTTGGCGGATTAAGTTTCTCCTCGAAGAACTTATTCGCTACATCTTTGGAGTAGCCGTAGATCTCTACATCGTATCCCTGAGAGTCTCTGAAAATCTCTTTACCAACCTCTCTTAACGAAAGTATTTTTAGAAGATCCATTTTCTCAAATACTCTCAGCGGAGACTCTTTTATTGTTGTGGGTATCTCGTGGTTTCCTGCAACCACATAGAATCTTATTCCATGATCCTTTAGTTTCTTAAGTATCTCGTAAGTTCTCACATAGGTCTGTGGAGGCGGATCGCTCTTATCAAACATATCCCCCGCGTGAAGGATCGCTTCAACTTTTTCTCTGATCGCTATATCAGCTACTTCGTTGAATACATCATAGAAATCTTTTTCTCTCTCAGGGAGATTCCATCTTCTGTGTCCAAGATGAGTATCTGATACATGTAGGAACCTCATTTAGATAACCTCAGAAATTAAATTCGCTTGGTCTAAGATCTCTCTTCTCAACACTCTCTAAACCTTTTCTCCACTCATTAACAAAATCAGGTGATGCACCAAGTCTCTTTCCTCTGTGTTTATCAACTGCGACTAGTGCCGGGAATCTACCTATCCACTCACCCATCACAATACCCCACCCCGTAGGCAGGCTCGGGAGTGTTCTAGCTAAACTCTCCTCCAGATTATCAGCTATAGACATAACACTCTTAATATCCTCTTGCTGAACAAGTTTCAAGAATAGGAAGTTCTGGATCTGTGAGGATATGTCTGGGTCAAGTGTTCTGGGTCTTTGACTAGCAATAACTAGTACACCACCAAATTTTCTTCCTTCTCTAGCGAATCTCCTGAGACTCTCCTTAGCAACACTCGAGGAGTATGCTGAGATGAAGAGCGGCGCCTCCTCAACGACTAGCACCGTAGGCAGTATATGACGACCCTTATACCTATTCTTGAGATTCTCGAGTAAGTTATCGGCTAGTAGTCTAAGTAGCCAAGCCTTCTGATCATCTGTTAATGTAGATACGTCATATACAATTATTTTGCCAGGAGATATTTTGCTCACGGGATCTATTGCATCTAGATTAAGAATTGGGTAGGACCAGACAAAGTCAAGGAACCTCTCCTCTATTCCCTCTCTTGATTTACTGTCGCTCTGCTTAATCTGTTTAACTAGTTGACCATTCTTTATTTCAAAGGCTATTAGCAGAATTAGTTTCTTGGTGTAATCCATTTTAACAACCTGATCTATTTGATCTGTGCCAAAGTAGTCGTCTGCTAAATCAAGTATCCTACTCTGCTGTGTTTTCAGAAGAGATTGGAACAGTTCCTCAATAGCTAGTTTAGGGTCAATATTTTTATCTTGTGCGATTTTTCTTAATTGTTTTACTAAGGATCTCATTAACTTCCTAAATATTCTTCTCTGTCTAGTTGCTTGAGGATCTCTGATAATCATGTGTGTAAGAGCTTCAATATTTATACTCAACGGATTTATCTCAGCTTTGATAACCTCGATCTTGTCTACTCTACCGTCCTCAGGCTCAAGATTCACGTATTCGCCATGGACATCAAATATTATCACAGGTGCACCAAGCATAGATAATCTATCAGCTATTACTGCAACAGCATTACTCTTACCAGATCCTGTTGCTCCAGTGATCAAGAGATGCTTATGTAGCTTATTCACATCTATCGCAACATCAATACTCTCTAGTCTAGCTAAAGAACCGATCCTAAGTAGCCCATTAAACAAATCAGGTCTCTTATAAACTTTCTCAAGAGGACTAGGCTGAATACTTAATACTAAGTAAATAGGTGTGTTTGGGGGAACCGGGTAGAGAGGTGGGGAGGCTTCTTTCTCTGAGACATCAGCGATAACATAGATATTCATGGGTGAATACTTAGGTGTCTTTATCTTCGAGGGATCAGTATCTTCTCTTAGTAGAGCCAAAGTGCTTAATGGCATAGCTGGTTGATAACCAGCGTTGGTGACTACACCAATAACTCTCCTAGTAATTAGAGACCCTGATACTCGATCTCTCACATCAAACTCAGCATATACATAGCTCCCTATAGGAACCGGTGTGTCTGAGACCGCCTCAGCGAGTATTGGTGAGTATGATTGGGTTACGTAGCCAATAACTCCTCTCTGACTCATATCTCAAGCGCCTCTCTACCACTCTCAACATATACCCCAGATATATGAAGCAATCTCTCCAAATCACTATATTTCAATCTAGCATAGTGATGAGCTTCTCTAAGAGGCTCTGGGTAGCCTCCGGGGCTCCAGTGCTTTATTCTTCTATATATCTCTCTTACTGTATCAAGATCTTTTTCACCGACTATACTTATCTGATACACACCACCACCTCTCTCAAACACGGCGTAGAATATAGTTATGTACTCAGGTGGATCAGCGTTTAGATAGATTATAGGCTCTGAGAAACCAGGTGTTCTCACACCGTCCCTGAAAATATTCATCTTGGTGAGATATAGATCTAGGAGTATCACATCAGGAACCAAAATACTAATCTTCTCTTCACCAGTGTCTATGTAGGGACTCATTCTGTGCGAGAGATATGTTCTAGTCTGCGTCTTTGATATAAAGACCATGTGATTATCTCTAGACAAATCTTTTATTAAATTGATTCTATTCTCCCAACTCTTCTTAAGCTCCTCAATAAGTGGAAAACCTCTTCTAGCCACAGCCTCCTTAAACCTGTATGGTAAGAAGCCTCTCGCGGAACCATCCATGAGTACAAGTGGTTCCTCGCCAACTAATTCTCTGAGACACTCAAAGGATCTATGACCGAGACTTATCTCAAGATCCTTTGCTCTATGCGACAATATTTTCTTAAGCTCCCTCACTGGCGGAGAAACTGGTCGCGAGACTTCTTCGGTTTCATAGGCTGGCACAGCTATGAAATGTGCATCGCTATCACTATCACTCACAAGACACCTCTTAATGATATCATTCTCGCCATAGGGTATAGCCACGCCTCTGATCAGGTAGAGATAGATGTATTTATAGATCCTTGATGCATAAGATGAGTCCACACCTACTACAAGACTTTTATCAGAACTATCCTCACTATACCAATTAATCTCTCCCGAGAACTTTACACTACCGTATCTCTGCATGCTCTCAATGATTTTCTCTCTGATTTTTTCCACTGAATGAATAATCTCGGGTGTCGCCATATTCTCTAAAATAATAATTTTCAAGAAGGTATTAGTATATAATTATCAAGTGATCGAGTGAATACTTAGAAAAATTCATTTGATCAGTCCTTGGGTGGTATTACGAAGTCTATGGCTATTAAAGGATCCTAGGTCATGTAGCTACAACTTAGTTAGAGTGATTAATACTCCCAATAATATTGTTATAATCGCCATCCCATAGATCATTTTAATCCTATATTTTCTAGCAAGATCTATTAGGAAGCTGATAGCGAAGAAACCAGTTATTGCCGAGGCTAGAAACACTAGCAGAATATCAGATCCGAGGACTACTTGGGTAAACACTCTTCTATCAAGTAAATATACGGCAAATGTTGCTCCGGCATTTGCTAGTATAGAGGCTAAGAAACTGAGTCTCATAGCATCGCTTAACTCATATCCTAGATAAAGTAAAAGGGTCACTGTAGCACCAGACCTACTCACTCCTGGAAGAGCCGCGAGTCCTTGGACAATACCGAATAAAATTGAGTCTCTTAGATTAATAGCCTCTATACCTTTCAGATTCTTCGTTTGAGCTCTCTCTGCTAGAAGTGCTTGAGTTAGTAGTAGTAGTCCTATCGCTATTGTAGGTAGCCCTGGGTTAAAAGATTCCTCAAGCGCTTTCCGTGAGAAGAGGTAAGTTGGTACACCAATTAGTCCCGTAAATAGTGTTGAGACGATTAGAAACATAAGTATTCTCTTATTCCATAGTGCTGAGATGAGTGTTTTCCAGAAATATGTTGCTGCGGAAACAATTGTTCCTCCCTGTAGTGCTAGTCCAATACTATATGACTCAGACAATGAGTAGCCGAGTACATATGCTGAGATGAGCATCAAAACGGTTTTACTTGATACTGGGATCCACTCAACAACGCCCTGAACTACTCCAAGCATTATGTGCCAAGGATCCATGGAGGCGACCTCTTTAAACCAAATCTAAGCATTCTTTGGCGTACTTAAAAGCTTCCTTAAGCATACTATCTACTTCATCTAGTCCCCTAAGCTCTATTCTGAAACCAACACTATGCTCCTTGAAGCCCTCTACAATAACAAGATCCGTGTCCAAATTCGCTAGAAACTCATAGAGATCTCTTCTCCGAGAGAATATACCGAAGCCTCCCTCCGAAATAATTACGGCAACGTCTGCGTCTGCCTCGAGAAAACGGTGAGTGTCTTTATTCACAACATCTATTTGTTTATGATGTGTATGTTTAATTACTAGTACGCCAAGATCTCTTTTTACTTGGTGTATTCTCTCAATTAATTTTGTTATCAAAAGAGTTTTACCACTATCACGTGGACCAACTACTTGAATTATGCATCGGGTTTTCCCAGAGATCTTCTCTAGCAAATCCTCAAGATCCAACTTAATCTCCTCGGCAATTATTTCCTACATTACCATTAATTCATTAATAAATTAACTACAATTATAGCTATTAATAATAATTAGTGTTATTTGAATTACTTGTTGCATTAATAAGACACACATATTCCCAGAATCTACTTAATTTAAGATTTAGAGATTAGTGGTAATTATTGGATTCTACTATGGAAGAGAGCTAGGAGATTCTTATCTAGATCCGAGAGAGATCATCAAGAGAATGATTTTGATAGGAAATGTTTCAATTATGAACAAGCGATTCATTTAGCTACTAAGGCTACTCTTTACAAGGTTTTTAGAGAGAAGACTAGGGCTCATGATCCTGAGAAGCATCTTGCTCATCTCAAAAATTTTTGTAGGAAGCCG
This sequence comes from Sulfolobales archaeon, assembly GCA_049976205.1. Taxonomy (GTDB): domain Archaea; phylum Thermoproteota; class Thermoprotei_A; order Sulfolobales; family AG1; genus WYEN01. The sequence goes on from JBMFIR010000022.1 coordinate 12,343, forward strand.
GTACAGAAGATCTAGCTGTGCCACTAAATAATTTAATTATAGAGAATAGGAGAAGGTTCGAGATTCTTGAGGAGAGCTATATTGAGGATGGATATGGTGAGTTAGAATACTCTGAACATTAAGCAAAAATATGTTTAGAGGTTGCTAGAAAAACTCTGAAGGTGTTAAGAGATCTTGAGAGTAGGCCGGCCTAATTTCTCTGTTAAGAGATTGAATATGTTGAAGAAGTGGAGAGAAGATGTAACTATAGTGGCTATGGCGGCTAAGAATCTACTCGACAACGAACTCGAAGCAGTATATGTGGTTGGTGGAGTAGCTGAGGGTAGAATAACTGTTTTCAATGATATAGATATAGATATTGTCTTAGTGGTTAAGGATCCTGGGATAAAGAATACTTTGATACTATAGCGGATATAAAGGTTGAGACAGGATAACTAAGACTTCTATTTTGATGCTCCAACAGATCCGAGGATAGCCACAGTAGAAGAATTCGAAGTAATTAAAGAAGAATTTTATAAGAGAATAATAGAGATCTCAGTACCTGAGTAGCTTTCTCCTCAGCATAATAACTGAGGTATTTACATGTTTTGCTCGTTATTTGGGAACCTCGATTCTCTAGGAGATCTTCTTAATTTCATTAATCTTTTATTTATCAAAAGAATATTCTTTAGACTTCTTCGATTAAGTGTCTTAATTCCTCGAAGTAGTGCTCGTTTGGTCTTCTCTCTTTCTTAGCCTCCTCAAGTTTTCTTAGCTCAACTCTTCTGATTTTTCCACTTATTGTCTTTGGCAACTCCTCTACGAACTCTATTATTCTAGGTATCTTGTATCTGGGTAGTGACTTCAGTGAGTGTCTGAATAACTCTACGGCTAATTCTTGCGAGGGTTTGTATCCTGGTTTCAGAGTTACGAAGGCTTTTAAAACTCTGTATCTTATGGGGTCTGGGCTACCCACCACTGCGGCCTCGGCAACTGCTGGGTGCTCCACTAATACGCTTTCTACTTCGAAGGGTCCTACTCTGTAGTCTGAGGTCTTTATCACGTCATCGGCTCTCCCAATAAACCACCAGTAGCCTTGCTCATCGAAGTAGGCTTTGTCTCCTGTTAGGTAGTATCCTTCTATGAATGATTCTCTCATCTTCTCTGGGAACCCAATATATTCTTTCATCAAGCCTATTGGTCTCCAGATCTTTAGTCTCACGGCTATATGTCCCTCAACGCCTGGCTCAGTTATTTCTCTGAACTCCTCGTCTAGGATAACTATATCGTACATAAATGATGGTTTACCGAAGGATCCTGGTTTGATACCGCCGTTCCTAAACCACGGCGGGTTACCGATCATGGCTGTCGTCTCCGTCTGTCCGTAGAAGTCTCTTATCTCTCTCCCAGTTTCCTCCTTGAACCACTCATAGATCTCTGGGTTAAGCGGTTCTCCTGCGGAGACAACCTCTCTTAAGGTCTCGAACCTATAGTTTCTTAAGTTAGTTGATGCTCTAATAAGTCTCCAAGCAGTCGGGGGCATACATAGTGTGTTTATACCTAACTCATCTAGTGCCTGCATATATTTGTCCGTAGGCAGTCTACCTCTGTAGTATAATGCCACGACAGTAGCGCCTACTGAGAGTGGTGTGAAGAATGTGCTCCAAGCAAACTTGGCCCAGCCAGGCGCACTGAGATTATTATGCTTCTCACCCGGCTTCACGTTAATAAACATAGCAGTTGATAAATGCCCTATCGGGTAAGAGGTTGCTGTGTGAGCAACTATCTTAGGCAACCCAGTGGTTCCTGAAGTGAAGAATGCTAAAATAATATCTTCGCTAGAGGTCTTTTCCGCCTCAGCAAAATCTTTCTCTCTATTAATTGAGTCAAAACTCTCCCACCCGCTACGATCCCCCTCAACAATTATCTTGGTCTTAGGCTGAGCACCTGATCTCTCCAAGGCCTCATCCATAATTTTTGAGGATGCTTCATCAGCGATAATAGCGTCAGGCGGAAATGTTTTGAATCTATACTCGAGGTCTCTAGAAGTTAAGTTAGTTGCAGTTGGTACTCCAATGAAACCAGCTTTAACAACAGCGTATGTTGAGAAGAAGATCTCTGGTACCAGAGGGAGCATTATATAGACTCTAGACCCTTTCGACAGATCTTTTCCACGGAGGAAATTAACTAATTTATTAGATCTCTTAACAAGATCCTCGTAAGTGTAGTTTTTCTCAACCCAATTATCAAGATCAATCCACTTAATAGCTGTGCTAAAACCTCTCTCTGCAACATGGATCTTCTCAACAACATCTTTAGCCCAATTAAAATCTTCGATATATCTAATCTCATTAATTCTCTTGAAGAAGTCTCTGTACCTTTCTTCTTTGTTTTTATCATCTGGTAGCCTCAAGATATCTATAAATTCTTTATATAGTGTATCAAAGTTTAGCATAATACTCATCCATAAGTTATTGAACTTTAAAAAAATATAAATATACATAAGCTTATTATTCAGATAAAAATTATTTATTAAAGTTATATAATTAAGTAGTATTTGTTGACACAATATTTATAGAATAATTATAGTTTTTGTACTTGAAGTGCATGGACTAATTATTTTCGCAGAGATCTAAGGAAAACTACGTCAAAAACTAGATTTCCCCTCGGTTTCATTTGATCCTGTTGGACAGACCTCAATTAGACCCATATAGAGACCATCCATGTATCTAAATTTACAGCCTACTCCACTTGCTAATCTAATTACTGGAGTGTTTTCAGGTGATGTGTAGAAGAACATTCTCTTTAGTCTTCTTTTCTGTGCTTCCTCATGAAGTAATTTTAGTAGTGTTTTTCCAATACCTCTTCTCCTATAGCTTGGGTGAACCACTACTGCTACTTCACCTGAGAGGTAAAGTACCCCCTCCCCAATAATCTCGTTATTGTGTTCAGCTACGTAGACTACGCATTTAGGGTCTCTTAGGTAGCTCTTGATCTCTTCTAGGGATATTTTCTTCATGTGGAGAAATCTATTAAATATATCTTCTTGGGACAATGAGCTGTATAATCTATATATCTTCTCAGCGTCTTCCTCAACAGCTCTTCTATAATATATTGATATATTATTTGTGTCCATGCTAGAATTTTTCCTCATATAAATATTTTTTATCGGAAATAAAATTTTCTTGAGAGAAGTAGTGCGGTGAGAATTCGTGGTTTTAGCAACAATCTATGTTCCTAGAGAGCTTTGGCCTAGGAGAGGTGTGTGGAGTGGTAAAATAATTGATCTCAAGGTTAATATAGGGGATAAAGTCTCGGTCGGGGACCCTCTTGTTGAGATAGAGATTGAGAAAGCAGTTATTGTTCTCGAGTCTGAGTATAGTGGTGTTGTTAAAGAGATCTATGTTAAGAAAGGAGATCTTGTTGGTCCAGGAGACAAGATCTTGTTAATAGAAGTCTTCGAGTGATTCTATGGAGAAAATAAGACTGAGGATTAGATTAAGCAGAGACTACTTATCAGTAGCTTCATTAGTGAAGGAGTTGAGGATATATACTGTCTGTGAGGAGGCTCTGTGCCCGAATATTAATGAGTGTTGGGGTTCTAAAACAGCTACATTCATGATCCTGGGGAAGACATGTACCAGGGGATGTAGATTCTGCTATGTGGAGAAAGGATCTCCGGAGCCTCCGGATCCTGATGAGCCTCGTAGAGTTCTTGAGGCTGTTGAGAGACTGGATCTTGATTACGTGACTATTACCTCTGTCACAAGAGATGATCTCCCTGATGAAGGAGCCGACCAGTACTACCTTACTGTGAGGTTGATCAAGGAGAAGCATCCGGAGAAAATTGTTGAGGTTCTTATACCTGATTTTAATGGTAGAGTAGAACTGATCTCTAGAGTGGTTGAGGCAGGACCTGATGTTGTTGCTCATAATATTGAGACTGTTGAAAGAATAACTCCTATGGTAAGGGATCGTAGAGCAAGCTATAGTCAGAGCCTCAGAGTTCTTGAGATTATTAAGAGAATTAATCCACGTATAATCACTAAATCATCTCTTCTCCTGGGCCTAGGAGAGGATTTTAGTGAGGTTATTGAGGCTATGAAGGATCTTAGGAGAGTCGGTGTAGAGATCCTTGTATTATCTCAGTATCTCAGACCGGGTCCAAAGCAGCTTCCAGTGACTAAGTATTATTCCTTAGAGGAGTTTAAGGAGTTAGAGAAAATAGGTTACGAGCTAGGTTTCTCATACGTCTTGGCGCATCCTCTTGCTAGGACAAGCTACAAGGCTAAGGAGGCTTATTACGAGGCTCTTAAGAGAAAAGGTCTCTAGCATATGCTTCGAGTAATTATTGATGGTGTTCGAGACCCTAGGATGAATATGGCTATTGATGAAGCATTGGCTAGGATGAGGAGCTCTAAGAATTACGATACCTTAAGAATATATATGTGGTTCCCCAGCGGAGTAACTCTGGGCAGGAAGCAGATATTTCACGAAACTCTTAATCTAGAAGAGATCCTTAGGAGAGGATACGTGTATGTTAGGAGACCAACGGGTGGAGCAGCTCTTCTTCACCCAGCTTTTAAAGAGATCACTTATAGCGTTATTTTATCAAGGGATCACCTCTTGTACTCATTTGATGTCTCTACCTCAGCGTCTAAGATCGCTGAGGGTATTGCGAAGGCTGTCAATAGATTAGGCGTTGATGTTGGTGTGAGAGGATTTGGAGAGTTTGGTGGTGCGGCTTTCTGCTACTTGAATCCAGGCTCGAGTGATGTCTTGATTGGGGGGAAGAAGATCTCTGGGAGTGCTCAGAGGAGAGAGTGGGGTTCTCTTCTTCAGCACGGAACACTGCTTATTGAGTACGATCCTGAGGATTTCCTCGCTGTTTTGAGAACTAGTGATGAGGAGAGGAGAGTAGCTAGAGAAAAGATTGCTGGGCTAAGAGATTTTATTGAGGATATTGACTTGAATCTATTGATAGGGTACTTAGTTGATTCTATGAGAGAGGTTCTTGGGCACAGAGAGTACTTCTTTGGTGGATTAGATATTGATGAATTCAAGCTTTCTCTAGAGCTCTTTGAGAAGAAGTATTCTCGTGACGAATGGAATATTTATGGAAGAGACATTTCCTCAGTATAGGTGGCGTATTGAATGGATGTTGTAGTTGACTACTTCGACGATCCGCTAAAGAATGTTGCTTTTGAAGAGGCGTTATTTGATTTGTCTCGAGAGGTCTATAGAGAGACTATTGCTAGGATATGGTTGAATCCTAGATCAGTTGTGATCGGCTACTCACTAGACTGGTGTGAAGAAGTCTACTGCGAGGAGGCGGTTAAAACCAATACGCCTATTATGAGAAGATTTACTGGTGGTGGTGCTGTATATCATGATCTTGGGAACATAAATATTTCCGTTGCGAGATACTCCGGAAACTTCTTCGTGGATCTCGAGACAATTTTTTCAGAGGCGACATCTCTGATATCTGAAGTGGTTAAAGAACTGGGTCTAGAGCCTCGTATCGAGAATCTGAATGATGTTGTTGTCAGAGGCTACAAGGTGTCAGGTTCTTCCGCTGGTATTCGAAGAGGTGGATATTTCTATCACTCTACTCTTCTGGTATCAGCTGACATTAATCTCCTTAAGAGAATTATTAAGCCGAGAATTGATCGTGTTTTGAGAGGTGAGGTAACATTCTCTAAATATAATCCAGGTAATATCAGTATGTTTATTGATGTCTCCGTAAAGGAGGTGATGGAGGTTATTCTGGGGGTTCTCGAGAAGAGATTTGGCTATATTAGCAAGAGGAGGTTTAATAATATAGAGAGTGAGTATGGTGAGAGACTGTATAGAGAGAGATATTTAGATAAATTCTTATTCAAGGGATCAGTGGTTGCCTAGGGTTTTATTCTCACATCATCTATTTTCAAAAAGGGTATTGTGAGTAAACCTCTTAATACAGTTGATATCGCGAAGCCTATTCTTAATCCATCTACACCGTAGCTTCTGAGGAGCCAATCCATTAACACTCCTCCTGTCAGAGATCCTATGGCTGCTGTTATTCCCTGGGAGAAGTTTAGAAATGCTAGGTGGCTGGCTTGTAATCCTTTGATTGATGTTTCGTATACATAGAGTGTTATTGCTACATTTCCTATTGCTGAGAATGGTCCAGTCAATATATTTGATATATATATGAGCTCTATATTGGGTGATACTGCGTAGAATAGTGGTGGTATTATAAAACCTGCTCTACCTATTATAATTATTTTCTTGAGACTTACTCTATCAATTACTCTCATAAGTATGTATTGAGAGATCATTGTTGATAGAGTTCCTAGGATATTTAATATTGCTAGTTCAGCTACTGTCATTTTATATAGATTTCTCTGCGCCATTGGGAAATATGGCCACGCGATGGACATTACTAAGATATATGCTGAGAATGATATGTCGAATTTCATGAAGCTCTTGTTCTTCAGTATTGTTTTTATGCTTCCAAAGAAGCTTTGTCTCCTAGTTCCTGAGCTTCCTGCAATACATTTATCTAATTTTAGTAGTCTAAACCATATTATTGATGCTCCTAAGCTAATTAATCCGGAGATTATAAACATTGTTCTGAGGATGTCTACTGATGAGATGGGTAAGAGACCCATGATTAAAAAGGCTATTAATGCTGTTAATTGAGATGCTAGAGTTACTAGGCTTAGGACCCTGCTTCTTAATCTGGCGTCTATGAAGAATACTCCTATGAATGATGTTAGTGAGAGACCTGCTAGACCAACTATAACTGCTCTTAATGTGTATATAGCTACTATGTGTAGAGGATCTGTAGTGAGTGAGATTACTATCCAGAGTAGTGAGGCAGTGATTGAGGTGATTAGTAATGTGAGTACATACCTCCCCATTTTATCTAGGAAAGGTCCTAGTAGTATTTGTGCTGTAGTTGGTAGTGAGTTCACGGAGAATTGTAGGATTCCTTGCAGCAGTCCTGAGCTAGTTAATGAGGCTAAGTAGTAGCCTATGTATGGTGCTGAGAAATTATCTGCTAATGAAGCAAGCGACTGTCTAGCAACTATTTCTCTAGAAGCGTTTTTGTTATCTCTACATTCTTCTAAAGCCATTTTTCTCGCATTAGTGATTTAGTGTATAAAATCTTATAGGTTTATGAAGCAGGGTCTCAGATACTTAATTTAATTGATGGTGTGAGAATATCTTTCATTGTTAATAGTCCAGGAGGTGCCGTAAGGATCTTCGGGATCACGTTAATAACCATTGATGCGGTGGCAATGTCTCCGGGGACGCCACTACTTCTCCATCTAATGCTTGGATCGCCTTCTATATAAACTTCGTCGTAGTCTTCTCTACCTACTGAGGAGTAGAGGTCTAAGGAGATGAATACTTCTCCCCCAACGTATCCTCTCCCCCAGCCATGTATCCCCGCTACTCTACCAGGCTCGATCTTGAAGTACTGTGTCTCCATATACTTATCTGCTAGAATAGGTTCCTGACCCTCCTCAACCTTATCTATTTTTACTCCTAGGAAGTCTGCTAGTAGAAGAATCGACTCTGCGTATCCTACGTGAGCTGTGTACTCTCCTCTCTTCATTCCCTCGAGAAACTCTTCCTTGGTTAGTGATAAGCCGTATTTCTTCTGGAATGAGTATCTTCTCTTTGAGGCATCAATAGATCTCACCACAGAGATCCTCTTAATCTCGCTGTGTACTGAGGTCAGGAGAGCCGGTAGAGTATCGAATATGAAGCCGGGATTAACTCCCGTGCCAATGATCCTTACGCCATGCTTCTTAGCTAATGCGTCTAGCATTAGTGAGAGCTCGGGATATCTGTACCAGGGGTAAACAAGGGTCTCCGAGGTAGAGACAACGTTGGAGCCTGCGACAACTGCTTTAACGATCTGGGCATAGATCTTGTCTAGATATGTTCCTGTGGACTGAATAACTACGTCGGGTTTTGTTCTCTTAAGGAGATCCTCAGCATCTCTATCACTCACAACAGGAGCACCGATACCCCTGCCTAAGCCAATGACCTCGCCGACGTCCCTGCCTATCTTACTCGGATCAATCTCTACACCACCAACGATCTCATAATAATCTCTCTTCAACATAGATTTAGCGATTAAGGAACCGATTGGTCCTAATCCATAGATCACAACACGGATCTTGTCAATCAATAAGACACACCAGTAGAGTAATTACAGAAAAAACTTAATAAGCTAATAAAAATCTTTTAACTATAATATCTTACTTCTAAGACACAGAGACCGGGTTTACTTGAACTCCTTGGAAGGCTAGGTACTCCACACCTACTTGATAAGAGCCTTGAGCGTTTATTTGTGTAAGAACTATTTTGAAGACAAGATCCACGTTACCAGATACCGTAAAGCCCGAAACAGGGTTGTAGATAGGTATCGCCACATAGCCTGAATAAACTATGTAGTCCAGATCAGTTTTCGGAGCCCACTGGAAAGATGTTACGGAGGAGCCGATGCCTCTGCCTGTGCTATCCACCACAGTGAAGTTCAGATCTATGGACACTCTATCTTTAGCTGATAGACTCGCGATCACGACCCTATAGTACACCACTATTATGTAGGATCCTGATGCGTTGAGAAGATTCTTGAACACAAATTTAGCACACCCACTCTGACTATTACCCAAGTTATAGGTCACGGTCGTAGGTGTTTTTGTGTCAGTACTGTTAATAGTCAAAACCATGTTGTTGTAATTCGCGATTTTACCGACCCAAGCCTGACCCGAGTAAGTGCATGATGACCCAGCCAAATTATAGTATGCGTCGACTCTATTATTCTTAACAGCGTCTGTGAAGTTCCAGTAGAAGAGACTCGAGGAAGGAGTAAAAGGATTACCGTAGCCTGGCGCAGGCAATGCCGCGGCTCCCCCACTTGATCCAGGGGTACTAGAAGGAGGCGGGATCCTAATTATTTGTTCTGCTATTGGAAATACTTTGCCTCTTACACTAACCACGTATCTCAGAGAAGCAGGGTCGTAGGGTAATCCTAGTTGTGTGAATATTTGTGAGAGAGGTATTCTCTGCCCTGGCTCTATCATAATGTTTATATAGTATGGATCTAGGCCTAATGCACTTTGTATGACAGCTCTCACCAACTTGATCGGGATACTACCTGTGTTTCTCAAATAGTAGATCTCGCTTGTTGTTGATGTATAATCAGCTTCTACACTTAATTTCTCAAGTGATTTAAGATCTTGATAAGCCTCATAATTCCCTATTATCTTCTCAAGATCACTTCTAGCACTAGTTAAGAACATGAATAGTGGTATCACTGTTACCAAAATTATGATTATTCCTAACGCGAAACCTATTATATTAGATACCGCTTTCTTCATAACAGTCATTTATACCATATTTTTAAGAGGTATAAATTTTTTAAGGTCAAAACATCATTGTAAATGGACTGTTATGAAATCAAAAATATTTAAAGAAGCACAATCAGAGCTCATCTCAACAATACTCTTAACAGGAATCGTCTTAGCCATAGGTTCCGTATTATTCTACACTGCACTTACATGGTCCGGTGACTACACGTATAGAGCAAGGATTCTCAATATTGCTGAAGGTACTAGATACGATTTTGATGTTGGTATAGAGGATGCTTATAGTGATAGTAATAATCTCTATTTACTTATTCATATCATTAGAATAGGCTCTGTGGAGTTGACTGGGGTATCACCACTTATATCAGTTGAGACCACAAACGATTTGTTAAGTGTGCCTGACAAGATATGGTTTGTTAATTTAACCATAATTTCGGCTACTGGAGTGTACTACTCGCAGCCTGATGAACCTGCAAATATCCAGAGTGGTCTCATAACATATACTCAGTGCTCATCCTCTTCTACAGGACTAATTCAACTCTCCGCTAAGAAAGCTTATGTTAAGAGTATGAATGAGTGGGTTGTGTTTGGTGATTACACAAAGAACATATATAGGGTCGAGATGTGTAAACTACCGCTACCTCCTGCACCTCTGGGACAATTATTTGTTAAGATAAGTATACCTCTGAATTCAGTAGGTAGATACGTTGTGATATCTATATGGATCATGGTTGGGGACACAGCTTATAACATTAAGAATGTACTCTACCCCAATATATATTGAAATTAATTATTTCTCTGCTTCAGTGCTTAAGTCTGTCACTATGTCTATTACCATCATAACTATAACGATTTAATGATCTATTTATAGCATCACTTCATTTTAATGATATTAATTATTTTAATGATTCTTTTCAACGAAAGGATCTAATTTGTTTGATCTAGGGATTCAGGCGAGAGGGGGAAGAAAATTCTCGGGTAATACCTGATCGCGGATCTTTGTTTTATTTGAGTTACCTCTTATTCTCAGTTTTGTCTTGCTCACTACTTAATTTCTTCACGAGTCTGTAGAAGGAGAGATAGCTTGAGTACGCCTCGTATCTTTTAGGCTCTTGCTTCCCTAGGCTCTTTCTGAGCTCAACCATAGCTATTCTATGTCTCCTGATCATATCAATAACTGGTCTCTCGATCTCTAGGAATCTTCTCCATAATCTCCTGATAGGCATCCCCTCCTTGTATGGCTTGACGTATCTCTCAACAAAGTATTTCGTCGCGTCCTCAACATCTGATTTCGTTAATTCAGAGAAGCTCTTTTTCCCGGTTCTGTAGAGTGCTATCCAGTGAATAATTGTGGGCTTTGTATAGATCTTCCCCTCAGTCTTCAGTCTCTCAATAACTCTCCTAACTTTTCTCCTAACATCCTCAACATATTCTCTGGCCACAGCCACCTTGAGCTTGTGGTAGAGCTGTATCATGTCCTTAAGAGACTTAATCTGTGAGTCAAGAACCACGCTCATAACAGCTGAGTCTGTGGATCCCTTCAGCCTCTCAAAAATCTCAATAACACGGTTAAAAGCCTCGGAGATATCCGTGTCCCTAACAAACTCAAGTCTCCATCTTCTCTCAGCGAAGAACCTAATCAACTTCTCGTAGTGCTCGGGGTCGGCACATACTCTATCAATACTCTCAGCAACCATGACACCAATATTATTGGTCTCCATAATCTTGAGAGCTGTCTGAAAAATAATTCTCTGGAAAGGGTCCTCGACACGAGAGACCCCAATCTCATCTAATCGTATACACATATAACCCCTCTTGCTACAGTAGTCACGGATAACAAACCATTGATTATCAGGGTTCTCATCTTCTTGACTAACCCTAATGTAAGCGATGGCCTGAGTCATGAGGGCCCGCTGAATATTTCATTTGTGTACCCTAGACTTAAAAACTTTTCTATACCTAACAACTGAAAAAGATTCGTCGAAGAATGAATCGATCACGATGATCGTATCAGACCCGCCCCCAACAGAAAAAGATTGCTGGGAAAATGTGCTGAGAAAAGATCCAAGGATCTCGGCATTAAAGACGATGTTCACCCCATAACAAGGTCTCTGAGATCCTCCCACACCTATAATAGTGCGGGAAAGGGAATTTTTAAGGCTCGGGAATGTATATTAAGTAGCTATGGATACGCAACGAAGACACATGATGGAATTATCTCTATACATCTCTTCCATATTTATTCTCTATCTCTCCTCTT
>JBMFIR010000023.1:0-230 GCA_049976205.1 Sulfolobales archaeon
ATACCATGTACCTCTACACATCTCAGATGTAAAGAACTTCAAGTTTAATATTTAAGAACTAACACTAAATCTAATAAAGGGATGAGCATATACCTCTTAATTCAAGTAGTGCCGTTTCTTCAATCTCGATAGATCAGAAAGAAGAGATTTCTAATCAAGCATTTTATAAATATGACTATAAAAATTCATAATCTAAGTAAGATTTTATGCGGCGGCCGGGATTTGAACCC
>JBMFIR010000023.1:240-23764 GCA_049976205.1 Sulfolobales archaeon
TGGTTTTGGGGGATAAATTCTTTATTTCATTGATTTTAGTTTTAGGTAGATTGTTAATGCATATGATTTATCTATTTTTCTCTTTATCTCTACTATTTCTCTCATAACTAATTTCTCGTCGTCGCTTAAGAAATTCCAGTATTTCTCTACTAGTTGCTGTAGATGCTCTTCTGGGACATCTGTGTAGAGTATATCTCCTTCATCAAAGTGTCTACCTACCATCACGTTTCCTCTTATTGAGATCGCTACTGAAGCTCCTGTTCTGGCTATCTCTAGGCTTTTTCCTCTCTCTTGTATCTGCATTATGAAACCTATTCTTCTCCCGTCTTCCCGCATTAGTGGATATCCTGGTCTAATGACTCCTCCTAGCACCTCTATACCTACTATTGCTGGGTCGCTTCTACGGAACACGTATCCTGGGAGAACTCTTATTTTACCTGGTCTATAGAGATTATCTAGTCCTCTTCTAATCTCCTCACTCTTCTCTCTCTCAATCCACTCCAGATACTCCTCAACTAGTCTATATATAATGTTGTTATAGAATACGGGTATTTTATTGGTCTCAATAATCTCTTTAGCTTCTCTAAGCATATCAACATTAAATAATAGAATAACCCCATAGTATCTATTAGTGTTTCTCGTGATCAGCGCTTCCAAAGCCTCATTCTTTGTAAGAGGACCTACGTCAGCTATTCTAATCGGAATAGATCTTTTCTTCAACATATCTACTAAAGCCTCTAAAGTGCCCAGAGTATCAGCTTTAACAACAACGCCTGCGGTATCTGGAGAGAATATTCTTAATTCACGTATCTCATCATAGATCTTCTTTTTCACATCCTCAATCTCTTTCTCATCCCAAACAACTCTTATGGGAGCGCCAGCAACCACACCCTCTAGATCTGAGGCAACAATCTTAACACCTGCCGCAGCGTATACTTCATCTACTGAAGAAAATCTATCCGAGGGAGCTCTCATCTCATCAAGAGGTTTAGGTAGTAGAAGAGCTCTAACTCTACTAACTATTGGGCCTCCCACGCCTCCTGTGACGAATAAGTCTCCTTTCTTAATAACCCCGTCATAGATTATTACATCAATAGTTGTTCCTAGACCAGGCTCCTCCTTAACCTCAAGAACACTACCTACTGCTGGTCCCTCTGCAAATATCAGTCTATTAGCCATGTATTGCTGTGTTAAGCCTGCTAAGACCGCTAATAGCTCTGGTATTCCCTCACCTGTTTTTGCTGAGACTGGAACTATAGCCACTGTTCTCCTGAAGTCTCTTATTCTATCAAATCTATCTGCTGAGAACCCTAGTGTGGATAATGAACCGACTATTCCATAGATCTTGTTATCAAGTTCTCTCTGAACCGAGGGATCCTGCATTTTTATGGTTTCTAGAAAGGGCTTGTCTATGTAAGGTCTCCACCCAGGGATCTTATCAATTTTATTGGCAGCGACTAAAAAAGGTACTTTTCGGCTCCTAAGAATCTCTATACTCTCAATAGTCTGTGGTTTAACACCATCTATTACGTCAATAACTAGTATAGCGAAATCGGCTATAGAACCACCTCTTCTTCTGAGATTAGCGAAAGCTTCATGCCCTGGTGTGTCTATGAATAATAGTCCCGGGATCCTGAGCTTGAAATTAATTATTTTCTTCAGAGGCTCCGCAATAGACTCTATAACATGAGACGGGACAAAACTAGCTCCTACATGCTGAGTCATTTCACCAGCTTCTTTCTTCACTACTGCAGTGCCCCTAATCTTATCTAGCAAAGAGGTTTTTCCATGATCCACGTGTCCTAAGACTACTACTATAGGTGATCTAAGTCTCTTCTCCAATATACCCTCATATAATCTATGTGAAAAAAGTATTTATCTGAAAAATAAGATTAGACTCCTTAAATCTCTTCAATTCACTTGAAACAAATTTTGTGGCTACGGAAAAAGGATCAGATGATCTGGGGATTTATGTATATTATCTATATAAACTTAATAAATTTTTAAGCAGTATAATTGGGGGGCTTATATGGAATATAAAGTGATCGCTACGTACTCAATTGTTGCCGCAGACCCCTCCATGGGAGATGTCGGGGTGGCTGTAGCATCTAAATTCTTGGCCGTGGGACACATAGTTCCTTGGGCCGAGACTGATGTTGGTGCCGTAGCTACTCAGGCTTGGGCTAATGTTAAGTATGGTCCAAAAGCTCTTCAGTATCTCAGAAGAGGACTCAAGCCGGATGAAGTTATTAATAGATTAATTAGTAAAGATCCCAGAAGAGATCACAGACAAGTCGCTGTGGTTAATGCCAAAGGCGAGGTGGCTGCCTACACAGGATCACAGTGTTTACCATACGCAGGACACATAACAGGAAACGGATTTAGTGTACAAGGAAACCTGCTAGTAGGTGAGGAAGTGCTTGAGGCGATGGCCAAGACCTTTGAAACCACCAAAGGAGAGTTAGTAGATAAATTATTAGCCGCGTTAGAAGCGGGTGATAAGGCAGGAGGTGATAAAAGAGGAAAACAGTCAGCAGCAATTATTGTTATGAGGAGATGCGGAGGCTACGGAGGCTGTAGAGAGGGTGTTGATAGATATGTTGATATAAGAGTAGACGATCATCAAGAACCTGTTGCTGAGTTAAGAAGAATCTTTCATTTATGGGAGGCTACTTTACTAAGAAGAGAATCTGAGACAGAACTTTATAACTGGGAAGATATTTGGAGAGATATTGCAAAAGCATTACTTAAGCTGAGATATATTAGCAGAATGCCTAGATCCCCTGCTAGCAGAACACTCTATAAAGCTTTCGAGAGATGGGCTGCAGAGAATAATTTTGAGAATAAGTTAAGAAGAGATAAAAAGGTTTGGAGATCTCTATATAGATACTTAATGGATTTAGCAGGTCTATAAACTCCTGAGAGGTCTTAGATGTATCTAACTAGACACGAAGAAAGAATCTATAGAGGAGACTTCGGAGAGACACTTGCTAGAGCCCTACGAGTTATTGTTAAAGTAGGTGAGAGTATGGGGGCGAGGAAATTAATAAACATATCTCATGCACATATATCTGGAGTAGGATACTCTAATATTGGGGATGCTGGACTAGAATTTCTAAGAGATCTTGTTAAAGAAAAATTATTTTTCAAGGTTTACACAACCGCTAATCCAGGTTCTGTCAATGTTGAGAGCGTAAAATATTTTAGCTATAGCAAAGAATTCATTGATAAACAACTCGAGATCCTAGATATATACAGATCTCTTGGCGTAGACGTATTCACATGCGCACCTTATCACGTGAGAACACCCAGATACGGTGAGCATCTCTCGTGGGCTGAGAGTAACGCGATATTAGTAGCTAATTCACTGTATGGAGCACGAACAAATAAAGAGGCAGGCGTGCTAGCCTTATTCTCAGCTCTTACTGGAAAAACTTACTACGCAGGTCTTCATATAACTCGTGAGAGATATCCTCGAGTAGTTATAAACGTCAAGAATCCTAGGAGAGAATACACTTATCTAGGTCTATTAGGACTATATATCGGGAGATTAGTCGGGGACAAAGTACCTTATATTAGAGGTTTAGGTAAACTAGATATTGAGAGAATAAAAACATTATTGGCAGCTATAGGAACAACTGGTTCCGTGGGTATGAGTATTATAGAGAATATCTCACCTGAGGAACCCGATATATTAAGTAAGCACACGAAATATATTGAGGATCGTATCGAAGTAGAGGATAAAGACATAAAATTCTTCGAAGAGTCTTCAAGAGAGTTATGTGATGATCCTGAGGTATTTATAATTGGTTGTCCACATGTCTCTCCAGAGTTTCTTCTAGAACTTAGAGAATTATTAGCCAAGGTAGACCCTAAACCCAAGAAACCTATCTGGCTCTTCACACCACCTATATACTCTAACATCAGTTATCTAAGAGAGATCTTAGACGAATTATCTAGAAAAGGTATCTATGTGATAAAAAGTGTATGCCCTGTTACTTCACCACTATCCGAGTTAGGATATAGATGCGTAGGCACAACATCATCTAAAGCACTATTTTACTTACCTAAACTCGCTAAGACTAGGGTTGCTCTAATGGATCTTCAAGATATAGTCCGTAAAGTCTATGAAGTAGGTTCTTGAGGGATCAGAAAAGATGTTTATAAAAGCCTACATAAATAAATGTGGTCGCGAAAGATCTCCTCTTTGGTGGTCTGGTGCAGAAGTAGTATTTGAGAAATGTCCAAAAAAACGTTTTTTATTTGATCTTGTGACCTTCTCGTACTGCAAAGATCCGATCTCATTGATACTGACCACTAGGAAAATAGATGAGAAATTGGATTTCTCAAACACACCTGATGTAAATGCTCCTTACGTATACTCAAGAGATATTGGGCCTAATATACTAGAGGATACATTAGAGTTAGTAGCAAAGAACCCTAGTCACTACATTGATAAAGAGCTTGAGAGTATGTATGAGAAACAGAGCTATAAACAAGAAGAGTCTCAGCCTCGAGGATTAATGCGATTATTTAGAAGACCTACTATAAGTAGTGCTAGGAGGAGAGAGATTCAGAGAGATATACTACGAGGATTACTACTTGAGATGTTGAGAAGTTTATGTATAGATGATCCTGAGAAGAGACCTAAGATACTATCTTATAAACCACTTTATTTCCTAGTTATTATCGATTTATCTAACAAAAAATTCTATGAATGTCTAGGTAAGAAATCTATAGAAAGTAGAATCCATGAGAGATATGTTTTTGAGAATAAAGAGCTTATAGAAACAATTGAGAGAACAATAAAATTATGGGAAGGAGGATCTATTAAGTAGCTGGATCAAGAAAAATTTATATTCTTACAAAGGAAATATATAGTGCCCCTCACTGAGGTAGTATATCTATCGTAACTCTCTAAGCCCATAGTAACTAGATCGCTTAGTATATAGCAGTAAACATCTTGAGGTGATATACATGTATGTGAGGATTATGAGGAGCAGAAGAAGAAACTATAGAAAACTCTATATCATAGCTCTTATTTCGGGAGTTTATGGTGTCTTCGAGTATTTTATTATGAGATCTCTAGGATACTCAGATATTATCTATTTAGATATGTTGCATAGTTTCATAGATGGTTTAATGAGTTTCTTGACAGGTTTATCAATATACTTATCTCTAAAGAGATCCTCTAAAAGATTCCCTTGGGGGCTATATAAGGTTGAGAATCTAGTTACTTTAGTTATAGCATTATTCACTCTCTACGTAGTAGTCGAGTTCTTACGCGATCTTTTTAAGAACATAGGTCATGGAGAACCTATAGAAACCTCACCACTATACACACCCATTATTTTAGGGCTAGGATCTATTGTTTCTTACACAGCATATAAAATCGAGAAGAAAATAGCTCTTTCAACAAAATCAGAGAGTATATTATCTGATGCAACACATGCTAAAACGGATGCTATCCTAGGCATATCATCATCTGCATTAGTCTACGTAGAGATCATGTCAAATACTCCAGCTATAAGATACATTGCTATCATAGCTATCGCATCATATATACTGAGAGACATCTACAACTTACTAAGAGACTCAATAAGTGCTTTAATTGATGCTTCACCAGAGCAGAGATTCATCAAGAAAATCATCAGAGACATAGAGATATACTCTGGATTGGCGGTGAGGAATATAATGCTTAAGAAAACAGGTTCTTTCGTGACTGGTGTAATAGAGATAAAGATGGATCCCGAGATTACGCTTAGAGAGGCAGAGTATATTGTTAAGAGAGTAAGAAAGTATCTCTATAGAAAATATCCAGAGCTCGTGAACATAGTTATTAAACCATCTGTGAGTTTTGAGTGGAGAAATACTATGCCGCCGAGGGGACTTGAACCCCTGACCGCCCGGTCTCCGAGAACAGAGAAGAATTCTTCAGCCGGGCGCTCTCCCCGCTGAGCTACGGCGGCTCCCCATGTAAATTATATTTTAATAGTCAGTATTTTAATTTTTCTTAATAATATCTGATAAATAGCTTTATAATCCTTTGATATCTATTGGTATTATTAACGTATCATCATCACTCATTCTAAATATACTTAGAAATGCTCCCCATATAAGTATGTGTTTAAATGCTTCATTGAAATTATCTGGGTATATTCTATGTATAATCTCTCTGTATTCCTCAACAGTTAAAAATCCTTTCTCCTTAAGAATCTTAATAATCTCTCTAAGAGGCTCTAGCTTAGATGCAACGCTTCTAAGAAGTTTCTTAACTGTTTTTGTGTTTTCCTTAACTATTCTCTCACCAAATTTTGTGAGAATTAATTTGCCCTCTTGATAAGTGACTAAATTAAGTGCTTCAGCAAGATCTATTGCATGTGGCAGAATTCTTATATTCTCACCTATCACATCCCCTATATACATAGGGTCTATATCTCCACCTAAACTATACAAGGTCTCTAACAGACCTAAAACATGATCGGGTAATAGATCAGGTGGAATAGTGACTCGATACCTACTCTCCTCTGAAGACACTTTCTACCAATCACCTGTGTCCGTAACAATATTTTTAGGGAGGAGGAATATAAATACCTCATGGTAGTATCAAGGATTTTGGCGAGTTAAATGATCATTAATATAGGAACACTTCTCTTGGCTGATGCATTAAGTACCCTTAGAATGTTCATAGCCTACACAATTTCTTTGATTACTGCTCTGATCCTAGGGATCTCTATGGCTCGGAACAGATATCTAGAGACTTTTATACTCCCGATACTAGATATTCTTCAATCAATACCTATACTAGGCTTCTTCCCAATTGCTCTAGTAGCATTCATAGCACTATTTCCAAGAACAGGTGTTGAAATAGCTGTTATCTTTCTACTAGTGACATCTCTGATCTGGAACATGATATTCGGTGTGTACTCAGCTGTTAAAAGTCTAGATCCTTCAATAAGCGATCTAGTGAAGTTATACAAGATCCCTATAACAACAAGGTTCTTCAGGATCTATACTCCACCAACTACGAAATCTATTGGAGCCAATAGTATTATTTCGTGGGCCGGGGGATGGTTTTTTATAACTTCCTCAGAGATCATAGCCGCTGGATCATCAGAATACAGGGTCTTAGGCATAGGTACAATTATAATGAATGCGTATACAAGTAATGATTTAGCTACACTAGTCTCAGGCTTAGTTCTACTTATAGCTACTATATTAATGACTTATCTGATCTTGTGGAACCCTTTAGCAAAAGATCTAGCAGGTCTAAACATACTATCCATAGACGTATTTTACTACAGAATCGTGAAACCTCTCGTCATCAAAACCTGGGATCTTATTGCCAGCTTATTTGAGTCTCTAGAGATCAAATTCAGATCCTTTGGAAAAAGGATCTCCGTGAGAGGCTCTAGAATACTATTATTTATATCAGTACTTATTCTCATAGTAGTATCAGTATATTACGTAACGCCACCTGCAACACTAGTAACTAATTTAGGTCAGTTAAAACCTATTGCAGAATTAAGTTTCTATTACACAACACTAATAGAAATATTGTTAAGCCTCAGTAGAGTGGCTGGTGTTGTTTTAATAGGTTTTTTAATATCAACCTATTTAGCATATTTAACTTTTAAATCTTCGAGAGGTGAAGGTTTCTTAGATAAATATATTGTTTTTATTGGAGAGATCCTTGCCTCGATACCAGCAATATTGTGGTGGCCTATTCTATCTTTTGTAGCTTTAAAAGGTTTACTTGGTGTTTTTATTGTCTCATTAATTGTTTTTCTCCAAGGATCTCTTTGGTACACCTATTTTAATATATTGATATATGGTTTATCTAATCTTAAGAGAGAATATATTGAGCTATCTGATATCTATAATGTAAGAGGTCTCTTATTTATTAGAGCAATATTTATTCCTTCAATGCTTCCCTCAATTGCTTCTGGAGCACTTAGTTCTTGGGGTGGTGCTTGGAACTCCACTATAGTTGCTGAGTATATTGATCTTGGTGTATTAACAGTGAATCTAGGGGGTGTAGGAGCTTACTTAGATACGTTATTTAATGAGAACAGAATTCTTGAGTTATCAATGACTATTATCATACTTTCTCTATTTATTGCCTTAGTTAACAAGACCGTGTGGAGAGTGATTTTTAAGAGATTAACTAGGAGATACATGGTGGAGTAGTATTGAAGAATGTTGTAGTTAGCCTCAGAGATATTGAGAAATACTATGGAGGGAAAGGAAAAAAAGTTAAGGTTCTAGATAAGATATCACTTGATGTATGCGAGGATTTCACAACTATACTAGGTCCTTCGGGGTCTGGTAAAACAACTCTTCTCAAGATAATAGCTGGGGTTGAGAAACCTGATTCAGGATCAGTGATTTTCAACAAACCTAATCTCAGAATAGGATTCGTATTTCAATTCCCTACGCTCCTCCCGTGGCAGACGGTTCTCGAGAATGTTACCTTACCACTCAGAGCCAACGGCTTATCTAAAGAAGAGGCTGAGGAGAGAGCTAGGAAGTATCTTGGTTTAGTAGGTTTATTAGAATTCGAGAAATTCTATCCCCATGAATTGAGTGGCGGTATGAGACAGAGAGTTAATATTGCTAGAGCACTTGCTATTGAACCGGATATACTACTTCTCGATGAACCATTTTCTCATCTAGATCCATTAACAGCTGAGAGTCTCAGATCAGAGATCCTGGATATATGGATCTCCGGAAGCACGCCTGTTAGATCTATTATATTAGTCACTCATAATGTTGATGAGGCAATATTAATGAGTGACAGAATCGTTATCTTGTCTCCCAGACCTGCAAAAGTGAAGAAGATCATTGAAATAAGTCTCCCAAGACCTAGAGACAGAAGATCTAAAGAGTTTCAGAGCCTAGAGGATCTTGTTTACGAATACGTTAGTTAATTAATTATTCTTTTAGTATCACCAATATTCTTCTAATAATTTCTTTAATTCAATAATATAAAGATCCGATAGATCCCCAAGATGAATTCTCCTCATATGAAGATAAAGTCCTTTTCTAGAGGAAAATTTTTTTCCACATAATCTACATATATACTCTATAGACCCCGAATCATTTTTTATCTTAGTGACAACGGTGCCGGCTATGTTTTCAAAAACTATTGTTCCAAGATCAATTATAGAGGGAGGTAAAATACTTCTGAGCTCTTCTCTATAATTAGTTTGGAACCCCACAATATATCTAGTTAATAGCGTGGTTATCTTATTAACAATATCTCTGTTTAGAGGAATTGAATTCATCAATAAATTAATTCGCTACATAGGTAATTAATCACATCTCTTGAATAGATTATATTGAGTATAAGTCTATCTAAATTAGGAGTACTGTATGAGTGATTTAGAAGGGATCGTGAGAGTAGGTTTAGAGAGAGGATTAAGTAGTAAAGAGATTAGTAATAAATTATGTGAGGATTTATTATTCTACAAGAAATTAACTAGAGAAAAATGTGAGAAAATAAGTGAGGTAATTCTAGAAGAGGTATCGAATAGTTTAAAAACATGCTTATCTAGTAATAAAGAGTTTTTCTGTGTAGAGGGCTCAGGCGTTTCAGCAGGTTTAATGGGTGTTGGTTCAAGAGGTTTCGGAGACTTCTTCTTCCACAGATTACTGACGCAAATTAACCCAATAGATGTCGAGGGAACAGCTGTGGAATTAGATGATGCTGGGTGGTTAAGGATCGGAGATAAGTGGATTATAGTCGCTGTCGATGGTATTCATAGTAGATTAGCGTATTTTCCGCTACTAGCAGGTTTTCACGCTGCGAGAGCGGCAGCTAGAGATGTTTTTGTTAAGGGAGGGGTTGTCAGAGGTTTTCTCGTGGATCTTAGATTAGCGGATGATGGCGATATCGAGTATTTATTTGAGCTTGAGGCTGGCGTAGCTACAGTCTCTAAATTCTTAGATGCTCCTATACTAGGGGGATCTACTCTTAGAGTAGGTGGAGACATGGTTATTGGAAGAAGACTTGTAGCCACGGTATTTGCTGTGGGTGTGAGTAGTATCAGACCTAAGTCTAGGAGAGGATTTAGAGTAGGGGATAAACTTATTATGACTGAGGGAATTGGTGGAGGAACAATTGCTACAACAGCTATTTTTAGTGGCAGAGTAGATGTTGCGTTAAAGACTATTAATTTCAAGACACTTTCGCTACTTAAGAAACTTATTGAGAGTAGATATATTGATTACGTGAATTCATTATTTGATGTTACAAACGGAGGATTAAGAGGCGATTTGAATGAGATATCACGTATCAATAAGATAGGCTTCTATGTTAGCTATAGCAATATCGAGAAAGTCATAGATCCTGATGTACTTAGAATGCTAAAAGATCTGAGCATAGATCCTCTCGGATTGTCACTCGATAGTATTGTTCTCTCTACAGATCCTCACCAGGCAGATAATTTACTTAGTTTCATAAGAGGTCTTGGATTAAAAGCAGAGATTATAGGAGAAGTAATTGATAAACCAGAGGTATTAATAGAGTACGAGGGATCTAGAGTAGCCAGATTAGAGCCTAAATACAGAGAGTCTGCTTACACGAGAATAAAGAAGTTTGTTGGTGAAGAAGCTCCCGAGAACTTAGAAGAAGTAGTCTCAAAGGTTGAAAGAAGTTTTAATAGAGCTATTAAATTAAGAGATGAATTATATAGCTATGCTCTTAAGAGAACTTTCTAAAAAACTCTTCTAAAGTATACTACAGCTACTTTAAATCTATATACTCTTCTTCTGTGTGTCTCGAAAATAGCTGGTATCTCCATATCATATATGCCCAATATATTCATCTCGAAACTTCTTCTACGAGCTCTTTCATATATTAATTTCATAGATCTCTTGTTGTACTTGTGTATTGAGTAGATGGTTCTTCTAGATATATCAAATGCTCTCTCTAAGAACAATAGATCATATCCTCTTCTATACACTCCAAAAGGAGGATTCATAATTGTTGTATCTACTTTAACAGGGATCTCATAATTAATATCCCAACAAACAACGTCTACCACATGATCCATTTTTAGTTCTCTAGATAAAATATTTACAGTCTCTAGATCGCCACATGAGATATCTAGGCACAAAACTCTCTCTGCACCAACATATGCTGAGGCCATACTTATTCTACCTGTTCCGCAACCTAGATCTGCGATAAAGCGATTCTTAATATCATCTCTCAAATAAGCCTCTGTAATAATTTCTGCGACAAGCCACGAGGGTGTGATGTACTGCTCGTATTTTTTAAGAGGTCTCTTGAATCCTGGGATTCTCTGGATAAATATCTCGAGACTTTTCTTATCAAAAAATTCTCTATGAGAAATATTTCTCTTCCTCAATTACATATCTCTGAATTATTTACTGAGTTATCTAAGATCCTTGCTCGGGCAAAAGCTTATCTAGAATATCTCTTAAAGCAATAACTTTCTCCTTAGCCTCTCTTAAGATCTCAACCAATATATCTATAGGCTTCACTTGGCCATCAGTCAAAATAACTATTTTAGGATTCGAAACAAGAGGATGATCGATCATGTAAGCAGAGTAAGTGACATGCGGTTTCTTAATAGCCATCTTAGCTATTAGATTAGGTAGTGTGTGTTGATCTCCTCCCTCTAGATAGAATATTAGCTCTTTATCACTTATTTTCTCGATACGTATCTTAGGTAGAGGACTGTAGCTCAGGCTCATTATAGTCTCAACTCTCTATATTCTACATATTTTGTTTTTGAATAAAGCTTATTATTTTATCTAGTATCTTTTTACTCATTAACTCATCTAATTTCTTAAATTTCTCTCTGTCTATGAGACCTATTTTGTTTCTCTCTAAAAAATCTCTTAAAAAATCCTGATCTATCTTAATATCTTCATCAAGTATGATATATTTTACCTCTCTAAATATATCCTCTCTAGAGAATCTCTCAAGTGCTTTTTTGGGATCTCTTGATCTAATCATACTCATATGCTCAATTCCGCTATCTCCTCTAAATATTATAAAAATAAATAAATTGTTTCTAGAATATACATACATGATCCTACTCTCACTCTTAATCTTCCGAGACCTCCTAACGCATTACTCAATAATATTTATTTTCTATGAAACAATATATAGTCGGGTAATGAATATGGTTCAGAAAGCAATTGTTTTAATTAATATTGAGATTGGTAGTGAAGAAGAAATAATGAGTCAATTAGCAAAAATTCCTAACGTTAAGGAGACATATCTTGTTTATGGAGTATATGATTTAGTTGCTGTTGTTGAAGCTCAAACACAAGATGAATTAAGAGAATTAGTTGTTAAACATATACGAAGGCTTCCTAAGGTTAGATCCACAACAACAATGATGGTTATTGAGGAACATAAGAAATAATAGGTTTTTTAATATATGGATAAATCACAACTATATTTTCTCCATGTCTCCACGATGATTCACGAAACTATGTAGTCTCATAATAGATCCAGAAATCTCTTCCCACTCAATGCTTAGAGGAGCCATTACTTGCTCGAGTGCTGTTCTTAATATATCTATGTATTTGTCAATATCTATTTCAGATACCTTAGCTAATTGAATAGGCTTAACACCCTCTTTACCTCTTACTTTAACAAACGTAATGTTGTCTCCAGCAGAAACCTGTATCTTTTCTTTCATAAGCATCATCGCAGCTTTAACATGTTGAGGTGTATTCTTTGTGTATTCCCTAACATCTTTACTTAGCATAACTGTGAATGATAATTCTTCTAGTGTATATTCGTAGTTTCTAAGTCTGTTATATATATCCTTAACCAAATCTCTAATCCACTCACGTACCTTAATTATCTCCTCTGGTCTCTCGACACTACTTATTTTTTGAAGAATATCTATGAAGGCTTGTTTAGCGAATTTAGGAGTATTCTTCTTCTTCCCCACTAAACCCTTGATCTCTATCCCACCCTGCGTAGTAACCCCGAAGTAGTTTTTCTTTAGTGAAAATGCAACGAATCTGAATTCTTTATCGATCTCTAGCTCTAACCCATATTCCCTCAACGCCCATTCTCGTAATTGATTTAATTTTTCTGGGTCTGGATCCCATAGAAACAGTGAGTCTGTGTCACCATATAATACTAGTAGACCTAACTCCTCAGCTTTCTTCATAGTATCCGTGATAATTCTTCTACCTAGTGCTGTCACACTCTCCGCAACAGGAACAGCGTATAGTGGGAAGTTTTCGTGTCCAAATACTCCATATGCTGCATTAACATATACCTTAAGTGCTCTTTGAACGACATCATACCAACTCTTTGTTAATGGATCAATATCTTTGGCTTTACTCTTCTTCTTGAAGATCTTGACTCTAAAATCTCTTAATAGCCCTATTATAATAGATGTTATGCCTGGGTGATCCATGCACACCTCATGTAGTAGCTGGTTCTTTTCGTCTCTTATTCCTCTAACATCTCTACACTCTCCCGACACGGGATCTATTGTTTCGTAGCTTAAATTAAATCTCTTAATAATACTTGGGTACAGTGATGCGAAGTCCAAGACTGATACTTTGAAAAATACTCCCTGTGGAGGATCAATAACTATTGCTCCTGCATATTTTTTGCCCTTTATCGTAGCCTCGGTGGTTTTCTTGTTCTTTATCTCACGGATCTCCTTCTCACTAGGTATGAAGTACCCGTTCTTCCTATGCTCCCAATAGAATAAACTCTTGATCCATGCGGAGACCTGGGTTCTGGTCACGTCTTCTAAACCTAACTTAGATATTCTCATGATCAATATAATTAGTCTCCAAATAAGCTCATCTTGAAATCTTGTTAACTCAAGAGTTAATTGAGCATCTCTTAGATTATACCTCACTAGCTTACCTATACTCATTCTACCAACACCTTCTTCATGAGATATTTTTCCTATACCAAGTATTGATGTGGCTATAGCATCTAGAGTGAATTCCTTGTATTTGCCCTCTAAAGCATAGTTCTGTATTGATTTGTTCCTGAATAATTTATATAGATCTATATGTAGACCAGTTTTTAATGTTGCATGTGTCTCCTTAAACATTATAGGTATGAAATCTTTCGATATACCTAGTCTAAGAGCTCTCTCATACAGGTATGGTAGATCAAATGCATCTCCATTAAATGTTATTATCACGGGATAGTTCTGGAGAAATTTAAAGAAGTCTAGTAATAGATCTCTCTCACTTCTATAGATCCGAACCACCGTATTTTCATCTAATTCCTCCAACTCAGATATTGACCCTATTCCTTCTCTCAATAAGACAAAAACTATATTATTGCCTTCATTATCGCAAAGCGAAATACTCACAATAGGGTATTCAGCATGTTTTGGATTAGGAACTCTTGTTTTAATCGGTGTATAAACTTCGATATCTATTGCGGCTCTCTTGATCTTTGGTGGTTTATCTTCGAAAAGCATATACCACTCAATCGCTGTTTCTCTAACTTCTCTTCTCTCCTCAGCGAATATCTTATCTATTTCTTTAGCGATCTCTTCTCTATTTACTTGATAAATAACTGTGAATTTACCATTAAGAATCCTGTGTCTCATACCAGGTATGATCCCCATGTCATAAATGTAGTTATGATGATACTTGATATTAGCCTCCCAATATTTCTCGAATTTATCTCTCAGTCTCCTAACAGCAAGAGGATCTTGAACAACTATTTTTGTTCTCTTAACACGCTCTCTTCTTAAAAGATCTATTTTCTCAACAGAGTAAGCGTCTATAAAAGCTCTGTCTCCGCCAATGATCTCTTTAACCTTCGGCGGAGGAAGATCAACGTAGAAATATGGTTTATGATTACTTCTATCTCTATAGATCAACAACTTACTACTTTTATCATCATATATATAGACAATAGCTCTTCTACTATCACCATCATACGAAACATCAAGAATAAATCCATCATCTATCGAAGTAACTTCCTCGAGAGGTTCATTAGGTTCTGGAGAGATCTTATCTATTTCAATAATTTTTATTTTTTTCTTCACAATACTTTTTTCACCAGGATCTTTCTCAACAGTATTCTTAATCAAACTATCATTACTAATATAGATCGCGGTATTGTTTTGATTATTTAATTGATTATCTAAATTTACAGTATTCACTAACACGTCTTCTTGATCTCCTTTATTATCCTCAAAGGTTTTAGATGAATAACTTTTGTTCTCAACATTAGAGCTCTTACTATTATAACTCACGAAACTGAGAAGATCCTTATTTCTTTTCTTATCAACTTTACTATCCATAGTGTTTCTTTTAATAGACACTTATAGACACCATAGAAAACTAACAGTCTCAAATATAGAGAATTCATCACGTACTTTTAAATCTAAACTATCTTCAATGCATAAACGATGTTTAAATGGTAATACTATAGAAATATGTTAGATTATTAGATACATTATATATGGAGAAGAATTGAGTAGAGAGGATAACAGATTATTCATACTAGATCTACATGCGCCAGCAAGCCCATATATAGTCGTAGAATTCATAAAACTGATCTCAGCATCAATATACAAAGACCATATTCTACCAGTGGTCACTAGACCAACTGGATTAGCAGCACAGTCAGGGATCCCAGAAGCCTGGAGATACGCGTATAAAAACAATATTTCTCTCGCAATACTCCCCGAAATAAGAGATGTTATAGAGATCTATAAGCCAGACGAAACATACATATTCTATAAATCACAAGATAGCATCAACATAGAAGAATTAGCCCCCAAACCCACAGCAGAAACAATACTAATAGTACTGCCATCAGGAGAGCAAAGTATAACGAGAGAAGAATTATTATTAGGGACAAAGATCTTCACAACACTCTTTACAAAAGAAATAAATCCATTAACAGTTATAGGAATAATACATATACTCGTAGAAAAAATACATAGAAAAAGATAGAAGTAATAATTAAAAAATAAAAAGATTAATATTATCTAAGAAGCATTCCAAATTAATAATAATGTAATAAGACTTCAAGATATTATAAAAGATAAATAAAATGATCAATCTTATAGTACTGATAGAATCTACAGATACATATATCTAGCTAAAAGTTTCTTGAGTGATAAATCATGAGGAACTCAAGAAAAATTAAGATCTTAAAAGCCTCCGCAACAGCTATCAAGGTGGCTCCAATAGCAATCACCACCTTGGCTCTCGTCTCAGGCACTATAACTCCACTTGACGTTAGAGATAAAAGTCCCTGGACTGAGGGCTAACGCTACCTGACTGCTTTCCTAGGTAGCTGAGGCCATAAAACTTCCCAAACTTTAGTCTTTTTCAACTTTTTACCTATTATTAATTTATTTCTCTCGTATCTATCCACAGCCTCATCTAAATTATACCAATCACGATTCTTAATAGAATAATTTGTAAATGGAAATCCTCTCCTTAAAGATCTCTTGATCAAACCTGCTTCTTCCTCAGGAAGTACTTCTCTGTATGACTGTTTAATAATTTCTATATCAAAACTTCCTATAAAGTCATTTACCAGATGTACTTGATCAGATCTTATCCAAAAAGTAATTTGACATGTGTCTAATATGTCACATAGAACATATGCATAAGGCGTTCTAGATAATGTGTATCCTAGGTCAAGAGCTTCCCTGCCTCTTACCACAAATATATACATTACGTTAGCATGTGGATCCAGGGGTCTTCTCAAATAAGCCCATAAAGTATATTTATCTCTTATGTGCTTCGTGTAATGATACTTAGATCTTGCGATGCCCAGATTCATTATACCTTTAGAACTGAGCCACTTGGGAGAGAATACATAATTCACTTCTAACATAGACATTATAACAACGTCTATAAAATCATTTGGTGGTTTTGGGTATGGATCATCTAATTCAGACTTATCTGCTTTTAATAAGCCACTAAATTCTATATTTGTTAATACTTTATCTAAACTCATAGGTTCTCCATAAGGATCTTTGTAGTATATATCCATATCTGGTCTTATAAAATATGTTAGATTCATTCTAGATACAAATATATCTGATGATTTATCTATGAAATCAGTCTTTTTTAATCCGTCCACAACTGTCTCTATATTTTCTCCCCTAGGAATTAAGTAGTACACATATGTTTCTCCCATAGGTATTGTAGCCATAGTTATACTTTTGACCCACACGTTGTAGGGTAGCATATCCAGGAGTTGTTTAGCATCCATCTTCTCGTATTCTCTCTTTAATCTAAAGATCACTAGGTATCTATCTAGGTTCATTCTGTAGGGGCTGAAGGCTGTTCCGAGCATGTCTCTTTTAAAGACTAGGTGTTTAGCTGATCTTGTGAGCGATATGTAGTTCACGCCTAGTTCCTCAGCTATTTCTTTGACTAACTCGAATCTTGGTCTCTGAAGTGCTAATTTGAGTAGTGTGTGTTCATTTTTGCTTAATTTTCTTTTTTCGTATTCTGGTGATTCTGTTGTTTTTTGTATACTCATAATTGTTCCATATATCATTGTTTCATTGAGTCTTATATATATCAACGATCTGGATCATAGAATAGCTTTTATGTATACCCTAAATAACGTATCAATGGGGTATATAGTGTCTTCAACTGAGAATAGTATTGATGAGAAAGTTGTGGAGGAGGTTATTGAACGCGATCTAAGATCATATATATCTTATCTACAGAGAGAGATTGAGCGTCTCGAGAAGGAAAAAATTAAGTTAAGTGAGGAGTTGGAGTATTGTAAAGTTGAGTTAGATAAGCTTCTTCAACCACCTCTTATAGAGGCAGTGTTCTTAGAAATGCTACCTGATGGAAGAGCTCTTGTGAAGAGCTCTACGGGGCCTAATCTAGTTGTTCAAGTGAGTAGTAGAGTTGATCCTAGTAAGCTTAAACCTATGGTATCTGTTCTCCTAAATAACAGAGGCTCCGAGATCGTTGAGGTATTAGGATATCGCGATGATCCTTTTGTTAGAGCTATGGAGATTGTTGAGAGACCCTCAGTGCGATATGGTGATATTGGTGGTTTAGATGAGCAGATAAGAGAGATCCGAGAAGTTGTTGAGCTACCTCTTAAAAACCCCGAGTTGTTTAAAAAATTAGGTATAGATCCTCCTAAGGGAATACTTCTCTACGGACCACCTGGTGTAGGGAAGACATTGTTAGCTAGAGCTGTTGCTGGTGAAACTAATGCAACATTTATTAGATTAGTTGCTTCGGAGCTAGCTCAGAAATTTATTGGTGAGGGTGCTAGAATTGTTAGAGAACTATTTGCATTAGCGAGAAAGAAAGCTCCATCAATTGTTCTTATTGATGAGATAGACGCTATAGCTGCTAAGAGACTTGATATTGGTACTAGTGGTGAGAGGGAGATTCATAGAACACTAACTCAGCTACTTGCTGAGATAGACGGCTTCGATCCACTGGATCGTGTGAAGATTATCGCTACTACTAATAGAATTGATGTCCTAGACCCAGCGATACTTAGACCAGGTAGATTTGATAGAATAATATATATCCCACTACCTAATAAGAAGGCTCGTATAGAGATCTTCAGGATCCATACTAGAAAAATGAATATTCGAGGTGAAATAAGTTTTGATAGATTAGCTGATTTAACAGAGGGTGCCTCAGGAGCTGATATAAAAGCTATTTGTATAGAGGCTGGGTATATGGCTATTAGAGATAATAGAGATTATGTAGTTGAAGAAGATTTTATTAAAGCTATCGATAAAGTTATGAAGAGATTAGGTAGAGAACAAGACATCACTAAGGTACCCACTACTCAGAGAGAACCAGCTATTCAACATGTTTAATTGTTGCTGAAGAGAAATGATCAAGATAAAAGCCTCTAAAGAAACTATTGAGAGACTTAGAGTAGTTGCTGATTATCAATTTAGACCTGGTGTAGGTAAAGAGTTGTTTAGAGATGATTCATATATAATTGTGTCAAAGACCACAGGTAGAATTAGAGCAGTCGAAGATACTGAAGGAGTAGTTGCTACTATAAGAGCCTCAGATCACAGAATTATTCCTACGTGTGTAGGTGGCGAGAGAATCAGAAGAGCTCTTAGTTATCCCGCTTTACGTGTTGTTGTATTAAACGAGTTCTCAAAAGAAATTGGTGAGGGAGGAAATGTGTTCTCTAAACATGTCGTTGACGTCGACGAAGATCTTTATCCATGGGATGAAGTTCTGGTAGTTAATGAGAGAGACGAGCTTTTAGCTGTAGGTAAATTGATTCTTTCTCCATACGAGATTTTATATTATTTAAGGGGGGTTGCGGTATTAACTAGGGAGGGATGTTGGAAATATATAGAGAAGGAAAAAACGTGAAAATATACTACGAGAAGGATATTATTTCAAGAGATAAGAGTCCTATATTAATAACTGGTTTCCCAGGCTTCGGAGCAACTGGCTACATAACAACAAGATATCTCGTAGACGTTCTTAAAATGAGAAGAATAGGTTTTGTAATGACTAGATACATGCCTGATACTGTAACCATAGATCCTGAGTATAGATATAATTTCCCACACGAGATCTATAGTGGATTAGACGATAAAGTAATTGTTCTAGTCA
Source organism: Sulfolobales archaeon (assembly GCA_049976205.1). Classification (GTDB taxonomy): domain Archaea; phylum Thermoproteota; class Thermoprotei_A; order Sulfolobales; family AG1; genus WYEN01. The sequence continues at coordinate 19,822 of JBMFIR010000023.1, forward strand.
ATCAAACAGTTCCTCAACCAATTGAGAAAGACGAGTTTGCTGAAACAATTGTTAAATGGGCGTATAAGAATGGCTTCTCCGAAATGCTACTTATAGGAGGCTTAGACGCTGAAATAAGAAAATCACCAGATGATCTCTTGAGATGGATTGGTAATAAATACTCGAAGAGAACTCTTGAGGAACCCACCATGGAGAAGGGATTAGTTATAGTTGGTCCACTAGCTACGTTACTAATGTATAGTGAAATAATCGGTTTACCAGCATTAGCTATTCTACCATATGCCGAGAGGAATAGACCTGATCCAAGAGCTGCTGCAGTCGCTGTCTCTAAGATAGCCAAGATTCTTAATACAGAGATAGATGTGTCTGAACTAATCAAGCACGCTGAAGCCATTGAGGTTCTTGAGAAAAGAATAAGATCAGAGCTTGAGGCTACTGAGTCCGGAGCAACTCACAAATATTATATGTAAGTTCTGACTTAGTTTATTTAACCTTTAGTATTTAAATACTAAAAAACCTTTAGCTTTATCAATCCATCTAATCTCATCAAAACCTGCTCTCTTTAGCCTATTCTTGATCCCTTTTAGAATATCGATATTACTATGTCTACCTGGTTCACCTGTATAGTGAAATAATCTACCCCCTCTCTTAAGTACTCTATAGATCTTCCTATAAAATTCCTCGCTATACAACTCACCTGCGATATTGATTCTCGGGGGATCGTGTAGAATTACATCGAAGTACTCATTATCAAAATAATCAATAATCTCAGACGCGTCGCCTAGTAAAATATCTATCTTCTCAAGAACTCTCGACCAAGGATTCATTTCTGCGAGATGAAGAATATTCTCGTCTATCTCAATAGTAAAGATCTCTTTAACACCTCTTCTAAACATATTAATTGCTGTGTAGCCTAGTCCTGTACATATGTCTAGTGCCTTACGGTTCCTTAGATTTCCGAGTGTTTTTATCTTAATCAAAGAGTCTGTCCAAGGATCAATTTCAGTTGTTCTGTGCATCTGTACCCCACTGATTTCTACCGTAGGCGCCTTGTCTAGACCTGAGGGTTTTAACTTGTAGTATTTATTATTCTTGTAGAAATCTAATCTATGAATTCTTTGATCAATGATTTTATAAAGAAAATCTTTTTCTATAGTTTTTTTCAAAAAATCGATACTGAACTCGCTGTCTCTTATAAAGATCCTGTTATCCTCTACAGATACTTTTTCCCTAGATAATCCTATGTCCAGAGAGATCTCAAGTTCTCTGTATCCTCTAGATACATATTCTACTATAAGATCTATTAATTCCTTATATAGCACAGGCCCCTCAACATATTTGAAAAAATATCTAGTTCTCTTCTCAGATTCTCTCAACATATTTTTCTACATCTCTAAAGATGAAAGAAGTATCTATTTTCGTTCTACTAATATTCATTTCTCTGAGACCAAGGGCTATTATAGGTAGACCTATTGTGGCATCTACGTGAACCATTGATGATCCGCCTGGCCTAGTTTTACCCCAACTAATAGCCTCCTCGAGTGTTGCTCCACTTAATCCTCCCCACTGAGGAAGATCTGTTGTTAATTGTACTGCGTATTTATGTGGTTTAGAGATCTCTCTACCAGTTTTTCTTTCCTCTAATAATGCCTTAGCAACAGCGACGAGCTGTATTAAGTCTTTAGGAACTCCACCGCCGATATATATTACACCTGAATCAACAGTCTTCTCAGCTATTTCTATCATTTGCTCAAAATCTTTGAATTGATCAATAATAACTCTACTGCCTTTCTCGTATTTAGCCAGTACCGCAGCGATCCCATAGCCAGAGTCAACTATTGCTGGGACAAACACCGGCGTCCTTTTTCTATATGCTACTCTAGCAATTGAGTCTACACCTAATTTATCTAGTCTGGCACCTAGTAAGTACATGAACTCAGCTGAGGAGTAAATAAAATCCTTCGGTAAATCAATTATGAATTCTTTTAATAATTTCTCCATCTCTCTATAGAGATACTCATCAGCATATACATCATAAAAACGATCTACTCTAAGCTCAAGCAATAGTGAATCATCTACACACGGAGAACCTTTTCCATAGGGATAGCCAAGACCAGCGTATATATCCTCAGAAACATTAGCTCCTGTAGAGACTAACACATCTATGTACTCACGATCTATGAACCACGAAATAACTTTCCATATACCTGCGGTAGCCATTGAACCTGCTAGACCCATATAGATAGCTAAGTTCTTCTCTCTGAGCATTTGAACCAATATATCGAAAGCCTCACCTAGCCTCCTTCCTTGATACGCTGTGTCTCTCATTGAGGCAAGTAGATCTTTTATATTTCTTATATCATCTATCTCGACAGGTCTGATCTTTTCTACAAAAAAGCTTTCTCTGTTAATCTTCTTCTCCACTAGATTATTCACCAATTGATGTTGATTTTAAACTATTTATAAACTTGATGAGTCTCTATATATCTTTATAAGCACTTATCAATAAAGTTAATGGGTCAAGATGAAATGGCGCTAACAACAAGGCTTAGAAAACCAGCTGTCGCTGAGGAGATATCATTACCTGTATGTACCTCTTGTAAAAGAATAATTGCTCCCCACGAAAAATCTGTTAGTTTCCCGTGTCCTAACTGTGGCAAATACGTTATAAGAAGATGCTATAGATGTAGAACATCAGGTGTACCATATAGATGTCCTGTATGCGGCTTCGAAGGACCTTAGAGGTGATAATTTTTGGCTGATGTAATCTCTGTTATAAAAATCTATCCAAAAGATATTTTGAGTGATTTTACCGATTTAATCAATAAAATATCCTCCAATCTCCCATCCAGATATAAGTTGCTGAGATACGAAACAGAGGATCTCGCTTATGGATACAAGACACTGAGGCTCTTTATTGTTTTCCCAGAAGATACTGAAGGAGGCACTGAGGAGATCGAGAATCTGCTGAAAAAATTGGATGAAGTAGAAGAAGTAGAGGTAGAGTTAGTCACAAGAGTCTTCTAAGGATCTTTTTTGAGAACATTCTCTGGTTTAATTATACATTAACTTAGTTAATGATAATAATCAGATTTTTATTCTCCTCGTAATTCTGAGCATATTGTTTTTTAGACCCTGTAAACTCATAGATAATCAGGTGGGGTATAGGTATTGAATGATAATCCTAATCAACCTGAGGATTTCCGAGAGGAAGTAAATAAAGATTCTAAGAGATCTTCTACTAAGAAAGAGGTTGTCTTAATAGTTGATGAGCTTAAGTCAAGAGAGGCCTTAGGCGGTAAAGTTAAGATAGATATTTCCATTCTCAGAGAGATGGGCCTGGAGCCTGGGGATATAGTTGAGATTGAAGGAAGAAAGAAAACCGCAGGCATTGTTTGGCCTAGTTACGGTGAGGATGATCCTAGAGTTATCAAGGTTGATCCTCTTGTTAGAAGAAACGCTGATGTTTCATTAGGAGAGAAGGTTATTGTTAGAAAAGCTTATGCTCAACCAGCTAAAATAATTAAGATAGCTCCTGCACAGAGCCACACTACATTCTCCTCCATAGATCAGTCGTTTATTAATTATATCAAGAAGAGATTAGATAAACATCCAGTGGTTGAGGGAGACGTTATCTACATACCTATATTAGGCCAACCAATATCATTTGTTGTTGTCCAGACTAGACCCACAGGAGTTGTTTATATATCAAGTGAGACACAGATCAAGGTTCTCGAGAAACCGGTTCAGTTATCTCGCATAACTAAAGTAACATACAATGATATTGGTGGAATGAAAGATGTGATTCTTAAGGTGAGAGAACTTGTTGAGCTACCTCTGAAGTACCCAGAGATCTTCAAGAAATTAGGTATAGATCCTCCTAAGGGAATACTTCTCTACGGACCACCAGGCGTGGGAAAAACATTACTGGCAAAGGCTTTAG